>NZ_DASZUF010000201.1:0-30607 GCF_035547795.1 Nocardioides sp. | reverse complement strand
AGGGTCAAGCGGTTGTTGAAACGGGTGTTGAGGCGCTGCGCGAGCGTGCGGAACTGCACGATTCTCCGATGTTCGAGCTCCCCGGGCCTCGGTGCCGGCGTTCACGCACCCCCGAGCAGGAGCCCCCCGAACGCTGGCTGGCGATGCCTCCGATCCCGGCCGTCAGCGGTCCAGACCACCAAGGATCGGCGCCGAACTCAACTCGACGACGCCGATTTCGGGCAAAAAGGTGACCAGTCTCTCCCGAGGACGGCACACCGGTCACATCAGCCCCAGGAACCTCCGTAAGCCCGGTCGGTGTTCTCATCGACGCTCACGCACAGCGCCTCGAGGTCGACGCCGAGCACCTGCGCCATCACCCGCATCGTGGTCGGCACCATGTACGCCGAGTTGGTCGCGCCGCGATGCGGATGCGGGGTCAGGAACGGCGCATCGGTCTCCACCAGGATGCGGTCGCGTGGCGTGACCGCCAGCGCCTCGCGCAGATAGCCGGCGTTCTTGAAGGTGACCGTTCCCGAGAAGGACAGGTAAGCGCCCCGGTCCAGGCAGGCCCGGGCGAAGGCCGCGTCGCCGGAGAAGCAGTGCATCACCCAGCGCTCCGGCGCACCCTCGGAGTCGACGACGGCCAGCACCGCCTCGTGAGCGTCGCGGTCGTGGATCTGCAGCGTCTTGTCGTGCCGCTTGGCGATGTCGATGTGCCGGCGGAACGACTCGGTCTGGACCGCCCGGCCCTCCTCGCCGGTACGGAAGAAGTCCAGCCCGGTCTCCCCCACCACCCGCATCTTGGGGTGGGCGGCGACCAGCCGCTCGATCTCGGCGAGGGCGTCCTCGAGGTCGGCCTGCAGCGGCGCGTCGTTGGGATGCAGCGCGGCGCCGCCGATGACGTTGTCGTAGGTCCGCGCCGCCTCCTCGGCGAACCGCGCCGAGGGTACGTCGCAGCCGATCTGCACGATCCGGGTCACCCCGACGGACGCGGCCCGGGTCAGCGCCTCGGGCACCGGCAGGCTGTCCTCGCCGCGGGCGATGTCGAGATGGCAGTGGTTGTCCACCACCGGGGCCGGCAGCGGCTCCGGGAGGTCGGGATAGCTCACGAGACTCCGATCCGGGTCAGGATCGCCTCCGCGGCCGCCTCGGGCGCCTGCGTGGGGATCCAGTGCGTCACGCCGACGAGCTCGACGTACTCGTACGGCCCCGTGCAGTACTTGACCGTCTCCTGGGGGCCGGTGCGGTCGATCGCGGTGTCGCCGTCGCTCCACACCATCGTGGTCGGCACCGGCACCGTCAGGTCGCCCAGCGCGGCGGCGAACGGCAGCGCCCGATACCAGGCCAGCGCACCGGGCAGGGCGCCGTACTCGACGATCTCGGTGTGGAAGCGGGCGACGTCGGCCCGGGTCATGCCGGCGTGACGCAACAGCCGGTCGAGGACCCCGAGCGCGGCAAGCCGTTCGGGCAGGACGGGGATGTTGAACATCGCCATGTACCAGGACTTGAGCGCCTGCCGCCCGCGCAGGGCCCGCTGGAAGGCCAGCAGGTGGGGCACCGAGAAGGCGGTGTACGACGCGATCAGCTCGGGGTGCCGGGCCGCGAGATACCAGCCCACCGAGGCGCCCCAGTCGTGACCGACCAGGTGCACCGGGCCGTCGAGCCGCTCGATCAGCGCCACCACGTCCCCGGCGAGCCGAGGCAGCGCATAGGCGCGCCGGCCGCGCGGGCGCGCGCCCGGCGAGTAGCCGCGCTGGTCGGGCGCGACGGTGCGCAGGCCGTGCTCGTGCAGCAGCGGCACCACGTCGCGCCAGCACGAGGAGCGCTCCGGGAAGCCGTGCAGCAGCACGACCGCGGGCCCGTCCTCGGGACCGGCGTCGCCGACGTCGAAGGTCAGCCCGTCGTTGCGATAGGACGTGATCCTCATGACCGGTGCACCACGTCGTAGACCTCGCGCTTGGGCAGTCCCGCCTGCCGGGCGACCTCGGCGATCGCCTCCTTGCGGCTCATCCCGTCCTCCTCCAGCTGTGTGACGGCCGCCCGCAGGCTGGCCGGGTCGGAGTCCACCCTGCCACCGGGGGCGGCACCCGCGACCACGATGGTGACCTCGCCGCGGATCCCGTCGGCGGCCCAGCCGACCAGCTCGCCGAGGGCGCCGCGACGTACCTCCTCGTGCGTCTTGGTCAGCTCGCGGCACACCGCCGCGGGCCGGTCCTCGCCGAGTGCCGTCGCCATCGCCGCCAGCGCCGCCTCGGTGCGGTGCGGTGCCTCGAAGAACACCATCGTGCGCTCCTCGGTCGCCAGCGCCGCCAGCCGCCGGCCCCGCTCGCCCGCCTTGCGTGGCAGGAAGCCCTCGAAGCAGAACCGGTCCACCGGCAGCCCGCTGATCGCCAGCGCGGTCAGTACGGCGGAGGGCCCGGGCACGGCCGTGACCCGTACATCGTGCTCGACCGCCGCCGCGACCAGCCGGTAGCCGGGGTCGCTGACGCTGGGCATGCCGGCGTCGGTCACCAGCAGCACCCGCTCACCGGCCAGCAGCGCGTCGAGGAGTGCCGGCGTACGCGCCTGCTCGTTGCCCTCGAAGTAGGAGACCACCCGACCGCCGACGGTGATCCCCAGCTCGCCGGTGAGCCGCTTGAGCCGGCGGGTGTCCTCGGCCGCAACGACGTCCGCGCCGGCCAGCTCCTCGGCGAGCCGGGGCGGCGCGTCGCGGACCTGCCCGATCGGGGTGGCCGCGAGGACGAGTACTCCGGTGGTCACACCCGCATGATGTCAGCCCGGCCCGTAGAGTTCAGCGGCGTGACGACCGAGACCACGCCGGAGCCGGAGGCCGAGCAGCTCGTCGGGCTGTCCACCACGGCGCTCGGTCGGCCGCTGCCGTCGGCCTGGCAGCGCGCCGCGCGCCGGGTGACCCGCGAGGATCCGGTGGTCGGCTGGGTGGTCTCGCTGGTGATCACCGCGCTCGCCCTGGTGATGCGGCTGTGGCACCTGGGGACGCCGCACCTGTTCGAGTTCGACGAGACCTACTACGCCAAGGACGCCTGGTCGCTGCTGCACTACGGCTACGCGAAGAACGCCGTCGCGAACGCCGACAAGACCATCCTGGCCGGTCACACCGACCCGTCGGCGGTCTACGGCTCCGGGCCGGAGATGATCGTCCACCCCGAGGTCGGCAAGTGGCTGATCGCCGCCGGCGAGAAGGTCTTCGGGATGGATCCGTTCGGCTGGCGGATCGCCGCCGCCGTGGTCGGCAGCCTGATGATCTTGCTGATGATCCGGTTCGTCCGGCGGCTGACCGGCTCGACCCTGCTCGGCGCGGTCGCGGGCCTGCTGCTGTGCTTCGACGGGCTGGAGTTCGTCCTCTCCCGGCTGGGCCTGCTCGACATCTTCCTGGCCTTCTTCAGCCTGCTCGCCGTGCACTGCATGGTCGCCGACCGGGACTGGTACCGCGCCAGGATGGCCCGCCGGGTGGCCGCGCCGATCACCGACGCACGTTCGTTCGGGCCGGTGGCGGCGTTCCTGTTCCGACCGTGGCTGCTCGCGGCCGGCGTCGCCTGGGGCCTGGCGGTCGGAACCAAATGGGACGCGCTCTACCCGCTGGCGGCGTTCTCGGTCCTCTACGTCGCCTGGTGCGCGGGCGCGCGCCGCTCCTTCGGCGTGCGCTGGGCCCGGCTCAAGGCGCTGCTCGCCGACGGCGCGGTCGCCTTCGTGCACCTGATCGTGGTCGCGGCGGTCGTCTACACCGCGACCTGGACGGGGTGGCTGGTGCACCACCACGCCTACGAGACCACGCTGTCCTCGACGCAGTACACGCAGTACACCGGCCACGGGCACTGCGACGGCACCACCTACGTCTCCGACGACGCGAACCCGAACGCGAAGTGGTCCACCGCCAAGGAGCCCGAGCAGCACGGGCTGGCCGGGGTGAGGCAGGCGCTGGAGTCGCTGTGGGACTACCACCGCGACGTCTACACCTTCCACACCCACTTCCTGAACTGCGCCACCCACACCTACGCCTCCCAGCCGGCCGGCTGGCTGCTGCTCAACCGGCCGGTCGGCGTCGCCGCCGACACCGGCATCAAGCCCGGTCAGGACGGCTGTACGGCGCCGGCCGGGGACACCTGCCTCAAGCAGGTGCTGCTCCTCGGCACCCCGGCGCTGTGGTGGGGCGGCTGCCTGGCACTGATCGCCGCCGGGATCCTGTGGATCGGCGCCCGCGACTGGCGCTTCGGCGTCGCCGTGGTCGGCGCGCTCTCCACCTGGCTGCCCTGGCTTCCGTACGGCGACCGGCCGATCTTCAGCTACTACGCGATCGCGACCATCCCCTACCTGGTGCTGGCGCTGACCCTGCTGATCGGCCGGATGATCGGCCCCTCCCGGGTGTCCACGCCGCAGCGGACCGCCGGCGTGATCGTCTCCGGCGCGTTCTTCGTGCTGGTGCTGGTGAACTTCGCGTGGTTCTGGCCGATCTACACCGACCGGCTGCTGACCCACGCCGACTGGCTGAACCGGATCTGGTTCGAGAGGTGGATCTGATGCGCTCCCCGAAGGCCTCCGTGAGGGCCTGGTGGCCGCTGGCCCTCGACCTGGTCTGCGTGATCGCGTTCGCGGCCGGCGGCAAGTCGGCCCACGACGAGTCCTCGACGTGGTGGGTCATCGCCCGGATCGCCTGGCCCTACCTGGTGGCCTGCCTGCTCGGCTGGCTGGTGGTGGTGCGCCGCGGCTGGGACCCGCTGCGGTGGCGTCCGGCGGGCATCGCGGTGCTGGCCTCGACGTACGTGCTGGGGATGGTGCTGCGGCTGCTCAGCGGCCGCGGGATCGCGGTCGGCTTCCTGATCGTGGCGATCTGCTTCCTGGCCCTGACGATGCTGGGCTGGCGCGCGATCGCCGCGCTGGTCCGACGGCGTACCGCGCGCTGAGCTACTGGCCGAGGTCCGGGGCCCAGCGGTCCTCGATGCGGCCGACCTTCCAGACCGTGATCGCCAGGGCCCAGGCGACCACGAACAGGGCCACGATGCCGTAGCCGGCATAGTCGAGCGGGACCTGCGCCAGCTTGGCGATCGGGCCGTGGGTGATGTCGGCGCGGTCCGCGATCACGCCGGCCAGCTCGATGGTGCCGATCACCAGCGCCACCGCCACCGAGATCGAGGTGATGGTGAGGTTGTAGAAGATCTTGCGGACCGGGCGGGCGAAGGCCCAGCCGTACGCCGCGTTCATGAACACCCCGTCGATGGTGTCCATCAGGCACATCCCGGCCGCGAACAGGACGGGCAGCACCAGGATCGCGTAGAACGGCAGCGCGAACGCCGCCGCGCCGCCCGCCAGCACCAGCAGACCCACCTCGGTCGCGGTGTCGAAGCCGAGGCCGAACAGCACCCCCACCGGGTAGATGTGCCACGGCTTGCGCACCGCCTTGGTGAGGCCGCCCAGGAACCGGTTCATGAAGCCGCGCTCGTCGAGGCGGCGCTCGAGCTCGGCCTCGTCGTACCGGCCGCGACGCAGGTCGCGGAAGACCTTGAGGATGCCCAGCAGGGTGACCAGGTTGAGGATGCCGAGCACCCACAAGAACACGCCCGACACGGTCGGGCCGATCAGCCCGGTGATGGTGTGCAGCCGGGAGCTGTCGTCCTCGACCGGCCCGACCAGCGCCTTGACGCCGACCGAGAGCAGGAAGGAGAGCGTGAAGACGATGGTGGAGTGACCCAGCGAGAACCAGAACCCGACGCTGAGCGGCTGGCGCTTGGGCGCGCCCGGTCCGCCCGCGGCCCGGTCGGCCAGCAGCTTGCGGGTGGTGTTGTCGACCGCGGCGATGTGGTCGGCGTCGAACGCGTGCCGCAGCCCGAAGGTGTAGGCGAGCACGCCGACGCCGACGGTGAAGATCGGGTGGTCGCCGCCGATGTGGAAGTGCTGCGGGGCAACCGCGCCGAACAGGATCCCGAGCCCGACCACGTGCAGCAGCACCACGAAGACGCCCATCCCCCACAGCGACCGCTTGTCTCCTGGGGTCAGCGTCGTGCGGAACCGGCCGAGGGTGCTCGCGAGGCTGCTCATGCGGAGCATCTTATTGCAAAGGTTTCGCAACAGCATCGGGGGGTCGACAGCGTGTCGGTCGCGGTGCCGGTCCGGGCTCGGCGTGGCACACTGACGGACGTGATCGACGCCGTACGCCGCCTCCTGCGGCGCCGCCTGCTCGGCCGCCCGCTGTGGGTGTGGTCGCTGTGGCTGCTCGGCGCCCTGGTCGTGGTGGCCACGCCGATGGCCCTCACCGAGCCGGGCATGTGGAGCTATCTGCTGGACCCGGAGCTGGTCGCTCTGATGGTCGCCGTCGGCCTGCGCTACACCGGGCTGCAGTTGCGGATGGCGCTGCTCCCCTTCCGCCGCCGCTGCTGACCGGGCCCGCCGGGTTCAGCGGCCCACAGCGGCGAAGACCGCGGCGGCGATGCGGAGCGTGCCGACGGCGGTGGGGTGGAACGGGTGCGCGTCGTCGAGCCCCTGCAGGTCCGGACCGACCTCGGGGCTGGTGTCCTGGCACAGCGTGGCCAGCCGGGGCCGCACGTAGCTGAAGTGGTAGGCGTCGGCGCCGGCTTCCAGCACATGGTTGAGCTGCTGGTTGCGCTCGATGAGGAGGGAGATGTTGCCGGCGTCCAGCCCCGGTACTCCGGAGGGGCCCTTCGTGTCGGCGCACTTGGCGCCGGGGGCGAAGACGTCGTACGAGCCGACCACGATGATCTGCGGCTGCCCGGGCAGGGCGTCCAGCGCGGCGAGCAGGTCGCCGTACTGCCTGTCGAACTCGGCCAGCCGGTAGTCGAACTGCCCGTTGGACAGGGAGTCGTCGCAGTGTGGGACCGCGTAGCAGTACTTGAGGAAGGCGGTCCAGTCCAGGTCGTTGGGGCCGATCATGACGACCACGAACTGCAGGCCGCTCATGCTCATCAGCTGCGAGACCTGCGGCGGCACCGCGCGCTTGCCCCGCTGCTGCTCGCCGAGGAGACCCTGGCCGATGCTCGCGCCCGAGCAGGCGAGGTTGCGCACCGGGTCGCTGGGCGAGAGCTGGGTGAGCTGGGCGGCGAGCGAGTCGGTGGAGCGCTTGCACGCCGCCGCATCCGGGTCGGCATGCGGCACGATCGGGCCACCGAGCCGCACCGCCCGGGAGTCACCGATCACCGCGCCGGCGTACCCGGTGACCTGGGGGCCGGTCGCCTGCAGCTTCACCGGCGCGGCCCCGACGAGGTCGCGCGGCGAGCTCACGTCGGCCAGGCCGGCGCGGGTGTCGTGCGCGGCCACCAGGCCCACCGCCGCCCAGACCGCCAGCGTCCCCACCAGGGCGACGGCGGCGGTGGCCGGGAGCTGGCGCCCCTCGCGATGCCATACCTCGGCCAGGCTCCGGTGGCCGCGGCCCCGGCCGGCTCTGGCCAGCGCGAACCAGATCCGCACGCTGGTGATCAGCCCGACGATGCCCAGCGTGATCGCGAAGACGAGCAGCGTCGCCAGCAGGTACCAGGCGCGGAATGCGCCGGTGATCGCGGCGACCGCCTCGTCCCGGGCCGACGTGCCGTGGCGCGGGTCCAGGAGGGTGTCGAGATGGTCGGTCTGCACCAGCGGGCCGAGCTCGAGCTGCGGCCGCAGCGGCCCGCGCACCTGGATCGGCTCCAGGTCGACCACCGTCTGGCCGATCTGCTTCAGGCTCGCCGGGCCGCGCCAGCCGCCGAACCAGCCCGTGGCCGGCGTGGTGGCCCCGACGCCGAGCTGCTGGCCCGCCACGGTGGTGTCACGAGCGGGCGTGAGCGCGATCCCGACCGGGATCGCCACCATCAGCGCAACCGCCAGCGTCAGTCCGGTGAGGACGACGAACCGTAGGAAGCCGCGCATTCCCTGCAGGTTAACGGGCCCGCACCACGGCGGTTCGCGAAGCCGCGCGATCGGAGCTGCCCCACGGCGTGGGGTTGGGGCCCCACGCCTCGCGGCCGGAGGCTGCCATGAAAGACCAAGCGACCTGTGTCTGCGCTTTCCGCAGACACAGGTCGCCTGAGCTTGGTGGAGGTGAGGGGATTCGAACCCCTGGCCTTCTCATTGCGAACGAGACGCGCTACCAACTGCGCCACACCCCCGAGTGCCCGGCAACGTTAGCACTGGCCGGGCGTGGAGCCGAAATCAGGACCCCGTCGCGCGGCGGGGGCTCTCCTCCTCGCGGGAGGTACGCCGGGCGGCGTCGGCCTCCCGGGCCAGGGCACTGTCGGCGGCACTGCGGCCCGAGCTCCACACGCCGGTGGAGTCCAGGTCGATGGTGCGGACGCTGCGGCGCGCCGCGGCCGGCTTGGAGACATACGTCGGCAGCGGTACGTCGACGGGATCCCAGCTGCCCGTGACGGCCGGCAGGTCGGTGGTGTCGTCCTCGGCCCGGTCGAGCGGCTCGGCGTCGTCGACACCGACACCGGAGTCGTCGCCGGCCCCGACGGTCTCGACGGGCACAGGCCGGCGCAGCGGGGCGCGCCGCACGGAGCGCTCACGGCGCACCATCAGCCGGCAGGCCACCAGCCAGGCGAGCAGCAGGACGACCGGGGCGGCCTGCCAGCGCCAGGAGATCGCGCCGTACCAGGCGGCACCGGCGACGAGGGCGTTGGCGACCACCAGGGTCGACAGCACGTTGCGGCGACGGGCGGCGGGCGAGCGGCGACGGCGCACCTTCGGCGCGGCACCGGGAGCGGCCTTCGGCGCGGACCCGGCCACCGGGGCACTCGCCACGCCGGTCACCAGCCGCGCGCTCCGCCCACTGGTCGCCTCCCGGCGGGCCAGCACCCGCATGGTGTGCGAGAACGTGGAGATCGTCCGGCTGCGCAGGCTCTCGTCGTGGTGCTCGAGCGCCTTGGGGATGAGGTAGACAGCCCACGCCACGGCAAGGGCGACGAAGATCAGTGCGCTCGGGTCCACGTCATGAAGGTTAGGAGCGAGAGCGCGACCTGAGGCGCATGTCTACAGGTGTGTCGCAAAACAACTGCTGTGACTGATGTGACTGGCACTCAACGCAGTCGCGCCAGCATCCCCTCCGGGCACTCCTCGACCGTGATCGCGTAGATCCGGTGATCCCGCCAGGCGCCGTCGATGTGCAGGAAGCGCGGCGCATACCCGATCTCCTGGATGCCCAGCTTCTCCACCACCCGCAGCGAGTTGGAGTTCTCCGGTCGGATGCAGATCTCGATCCGGTGCAGCCCGGCCACCGTGAAGCAGTGATCGATCACCAGCGCCACCGCATGCGGTACGGCGCCCCGCCCGGCGTACTGCCGGTCGATCCAGTAGCCCAGCGACGCGAACTGGGCGGAGCCGCGCACGATGTTGTTGACGGTGATCTGCCCGGCGAAGTGTCCGTCGACCTCGATCGCGAACGGGTACGTCGTGCCGGCACGCGCGGCCCGGTGCAGCCGGCGTACCAGTGCCGCGAACGTGGTCGGCCGGGCATCGCCACCCGGCGGGACCGTCGCGTCCCAGGGGTGCAGCCAGGCAGCGGAGCGGCGCCGGGCCTCGTGCCAGGCCGGCCCGTCACCGCTGGAGAGCGCCCGCACCGTCACGGTGCCACCGTCGGGCAGCGGCGTGCGCAGCGTCGCGGGCCAGGCCCGCTGCCGGAGCGGACCCATCAGTGGTCGCTTCCCAGCACCTGGTCGAGCGCATGCTCCAGCACCGGCCGCAGCACCTCGATGGCGTCCCTCACACCGCCACGCGAGCCGGGCAGGTTGACCACCAGGCAGGTGCCGGCCAGGCCGGCCACGCCGCGCGACAGCATCGCGCTGGGGATGCCCTTGGCCACGCCGGCGGCGCGGATCGCCTCGGCGACGCCGGGGATCTCGCGGTCCAGCAGCGGCCGAGTCGCCTCGGGTGTCCGGTCCGTCGGCGTCAGCCCGGTCCCGCCGGTGGTGAGCACCACCCGGGCGCCGTCGGCCACGAACGCCGCGATGGCGGCACCGACCGGCTCCCCGTCCGGCACGACGACCGGCTCCCCGGTCGCGATCCCCAGCTCGCGCAGGAACTCCACCAGCAGCGGTCCGGTGGCGTCCTCGTACACGCCCGCCGCGGCCCGGTTGGAGGCGACCACCACGCCGCCGGCGAGCTCGCTCATCGGGTCCAGTCCCCCGACCTGCCGCCGCTCTTGGCCTCGACCCGGACATCGGTGATCACCGCACGCTTGTCGACCGCCTTGACCATGTCGACCACGGCGAGCGCGGCGACCGAGACCGCTGTCAGTGCCTCCATCTCGACACCGGTGCGGTCGGTGGTCCGGACGGTCGCGGTGATCTCCACCGCGTCGTCGGCGACGGCCAGGTCGACGTTCACCCCCGCGATGGCCAGCGGATGGCACAGCGGGATCAGCGCCGGGGTCTGCTTGGCGCCCATGATCCCGGCGATTCGCGCCACCGCGAGCGCGTCGCCCTTCGGCACGCCCTCGCCGCGCAGCAGCGCCACCACCTCCGGGCTGACCAGCACGCGCCCCGAGGCGGTCGCCTCCCGGGCGGTGACGTCCTTGCCCGAGACGTCGACCATCCGGGCGGCGCCCCGCTCGTCCACGTGCGTGAGTCGGTCCATCAGAACTCCTGGTCCAGCAGCAGGACGTCGACCTCGTCGCCGGCGGCGAGCGCGGTGACGTCCTCCGGTACCACGAGCAGGCAGTTGCAGGCCGCCAGCCCGCCCAGCATGTGCGAGGCGGGGCTGCCCACGGGCGTCACCAGGCCGTCGGCGTACTTTCCCCGCATGAACTGCCGTCGGCCGGCCGGTGAGCCCATCGCGGTGGTCAGCCGCGCCCGCAGGGACGGGCGGGCAGAGGGCTCCTTGCCCATCAGCCGGCGCAGCGCCGGCAGCACGAACGCCTCGAAGGAGACGAACGCCGAAACCGGGTTGCCGGGCAGACAGAAGATCGGCACCCGGTCCTCCCCGACCAGGCCGAAGCCCTGCGGCTTGCCCGGCTGCATCGCCACCGGGCCGAACCAGATGCCCAGCGGCGCGAGCGCCTCCTTGACCACGTCGTAGTCGCCCTGGGAGACGCCGCCCGAGGTGACGACCAGGTCGGCGCGAACCAGCTGGTCGTTCAGCGCCGCCAGGAAGGCCCGCGGCTCGTCGGGCACGATCCCCACCCGGAAGGCGATCGCGCCGGCCTGGCGGGCGGCGGCGGCCAGCAGGTAGGAGTTGCCGTCGTAGATCGAGTCGTGGCCGACCGGCTGGCCCGGCTCGCGCAGTTCGGCGCCGGTGGAGATCACCACGACCCGCGGTCGGGGCCGGGTGGCGACACTGGCCCGGCCGACCGAGGCCAGCAGGGAGAGGTGGCGAGGGCCGAGCACGGTGCCCTCGGGGACGACCAGGTCGCCCTGCCGGACATCCTCGCCGGCGTAGCGCACGTGCTGGCCTTGCCGCTGGGGCGCCTCGGCGATCGAGACCCGGGCCACGCCGCGGTCGGTGACCTCGTAGGGCACGATCGTGTCGGCGCCGACCGGCAGCGGCGCCCCGGTCATGATCTTGGCCGCGGTGCCGGGTGCGAGCGCGAGCACCCGGGCCTGTCCGGCCCCGATCTCGCCCACCACCGGCAGCACGACGGGCTCCTCGGCGTTGGCGGCGGCGACGTCCTCGAAGCGGACGGCGTACCCGTCCATCGCGGAGTTGTCGAAGCCCGGCAGTGCCACCTGCGCATGCACGTCCTCGGCACAGGCCAGGCCGAGCGCCTCCATGAGCGGCTGCGGGTAGGCCGCCATCGGGGCGATGGCGGACAGGATCCGGGAGCGGAACTCGTCGGGGCTGATCACGGAGTCCGGCATGCGCCAGACCTTACCGACCGCGGCGACCCTACGGTTGGGTGACCAAGTCGTCGGAGAAGACGGTCTCGCCGTCCACCCGCTGGGCGGAGTCCGTCTCCAGCCGTACGTCGCCGACGATCTGCACCCCCGGACCAAACGTCCAGTCCCCGGTGACCCGCAGCGAGCTGGCCTTCTTCATCGACGGCGCCCCCTCGGGGAAGCGCTTCTCGAACTCGCTGACCACCTTGTAGTAGTCGCTGTCGAGATCGACATAGGGCACGTCGGCGGCGACCTGGTCGAGCACGAAGCCCTCGGTGATCTCGTAGACGTCCGAGCGCAGCACCAGCAGGTCGTTGGTCGTCTTGACCGGGATGAACCGGTCCCGGCCCACCTCGATCAGCCGGGCGTCGTCGAAGACCTCGACGGCCGAGCCCATCGCCGTCTCGACCTGGACCACCGAGGGCGTGCTCGGGTCGCCCGGGTCGGCGGTCTTCTCGTTGCGGATCAGCGGCAGGCCGAGGATGCCGTCGCGGGCGTCGAGGGTCTGCTTCATGGCGCGCAGGTCGAACCAGATGTTGTTGGTGGAGCAGTACCGGTGCCGGTCCAGGTTCTCCAGCGCCTTGCGGTCCTCGGGGAGCGTCTGCGCGGTCTCGCGCAGCACCAGCCGGCCGTCGGCCTTGCGACGGGCGAAGTGGCCGCCCTTGCGATCCGAGGCGGTACGCCGCACCGCCTCGATCGCGAACGGCGCCCCGGAGTCGGCGAACCAGCCGGCGACGCGGGCGTCGGGCACCGCGCCGAGATTGTCGGAGTTGGAGACGAAGACCCGCTCGTAGCCCTGCTCCAGCAGGGTGTCGAGCAGGCCGGAGCCGCGCAGCGCGGTGTAGATGTCGCCATGCCCCGGCGGACACCACTCGAGGTCGGGGTCGCGGGGCCAGCTCAGCGGCATCAGGGTGTCGGCGAGCAGCCGCGGCTCCATGTTCTGCCGGAACTCCAGCGGCAGGCCCTCGACCGGCAGGTCGGTGTAGCGGGCGAGCGCGTCGATGGTGTCCGCGGAGGTGCGGAAGGAGTTCATCAGCAGCAGCGGGAGCGGGGCGTCGTACACGCTGCGCAGATGCAGGATCTGGCGCGCGATGATGTCGAGGAACGACATCCCCCGGCGCACGCACAGCAGCGACTTGGCCCGGTCCATCCCCATGGAGGTGCCGAGTCCACCGTTGAGCTTGATCACCGCGGTGGTGCGGATCGCGGCGGCGGCGGCCTCGTCGGAGACCTCCACGTCGCGCAGCGACGGGATGTCGACCGGCTCGATGCTCGACTCGGGAATCATCCCGGTCTCACCGAGCTCGAGCTGCCGGTAGTAGTGGGCGAAGGTCAAAACGGCGACCTCGTCGACCCCGGCATCTCGCATCTTGCCGACCGCGGCGGTCAGCCCTGCACTACCCATGACGTCGATCGTAGGCTGACCAGGTGGGTGATCCACAAACTCCTCCTTGCTCCGGTCCGGACAGCCGGCTGGCGAAGCTCGCCATCCGCGACCAGTTGCTCACCCGCCGGCATCGGTTGTCCCTGGTCGAGATCGGCGAGGCCGCCCGTGCGCTGGCGGGTCATCTGCTGGCCCTGCCAGAACTGCGTCGCGCCGCCACCGTGGCGGCGTACGTGTCGGTCGGCAACGAACCCGGTACAGGTCCCCTCATCGACGCCCTGCAAACCTCCGGCCGGCGCGTCCTGCTCCCCCGGCTGCGGCCCGACGACGACCTGGACTGGTCGGTGTACGACGGTCAGCGCGCCCTGGTCCGCGCCGGCCGCGGACTGCTGGAGCCGGACGGTCCGCTGCTGGGCGTGGAGGCGGTGGCGAGCGCCGACGTGGTGCTCGTCCCGGGCCTTGCGGTGGACCGGCGGGGCTACCGGCTGGGCCGCGGCGGCGGCTCCTACGACCGAGCCCTGGGCCGAGTGCCGATGGACACGTTCACCTGCGTGCTCCTCTATGACGGCGAGGTGGGCGTCGCGGTGCCGGTGGAGCCGCACGACCGGCCGGTGCGGGCCGCCGCACACCCCTCGGGAATCACACATCTGCGTCGCGGTGTTTAAACTGGCAGTCGCACCTGTCGAGTGCTAAGTACCAAAGGAGTGACGTGCCCACGTATCAGTATGCCTGCACCGAGTGCGGTCACGCGTTCGAGCAGGTCCAGAGCTTCTCAGAGGACTCCCTCACCGTCTGCCCCGAGTGCGAGGGCCGGCTGCGCAAGGTGTTCAGCGCGGCGGGCGTCGTGTTCAAGGGCTCCGGGTTCTACCGCACCGACAGCCGCTCCTCGGGCAGCTCGTCCGCCAGCAGCACGCCGGCGAGCAGTACGCCGGCGACGGCCTCGAGCAGCTCCGGCAGCTGAGGTTCTCCACAGCCCTGTGGACGACCGAGTACGCCGACGGCCGGCGCGGCCTACCGTCGAGATGTGCTCCGCTCTCTCCGAACCTCGCCCGGGTCGCTCGGCGCCACACTCTCGTGGCTGCGGCGACTGCGCCGCCGCCTGCTCGCCCATCGCCGTCTCGGCGCGGCGATCCTCGCGGTGGCGGCGGTGGCACTCACCGTCCATGCCGTGCGCCCGCCGGCGCCGGCCAGCGTCGCGCTGACCGTCGCGGGTCGGGACCTGCCGGCCGGCACCGTCCTCGCGGCGGGTGACCTGGCCCGCGTGCGGGTGCCGCCCGGCGCCGTCCCGGCCGGCTTCGTCGAGCGGCCCACGGGTCGGGTCCTCGCGGCCGCGCTCCGGCGGGGCGAGCCGATCACGGACGCCCGCCTGGTCGGTCCGGACCTGACCGCCGGCCACCCCGAGCTGGTCGCCGTACCGGTGCGGCTGCCCGACGCTGCGATGGCGTCCCTGCTGCGGGTCGGCGACCGGGTCGAGCTGCTGGCGACCGACCCGCAGGACGGCGGCACCACGGTGGCGGCGCCGGACGCGCTGGTGCTGGCGCTGCCCGCCGCCGGCGAGACCCCCGTCACACCTCAGAACCCACCGAACGCCGTCACGTCCGGCTCCGGTGGCCGTCTCGTCGTCATCGGAGTGACCGAGAATCTCGTCACGCGTGTCGCCGGAGCGGCGGTGAGGGACTTCCTCACCTATGCCTACGGACACTAGGGTCGAGCCGTTTTCTCGGGGGATCTCCCGTTCCTCAACGATTTGGAGAGAGTGGAAATGAGCGGCTTCAAGAAGTTCTTGCTCCAGGGCGATCTGGTGCAGCTCGCCGTCGCGTTCGTCATCGGCGGTGCCTTCGCCACCGTGGTGACCTCGTTCGTGACCATCATCATGGACCTGATCGGGAAGGCGGGCGGCACGCCCAACTTCTCCGGCTACACCCCCGGCGGCGTCCACGTCGGCGTCTTCATCACGGCGCTGGTCGCCTTCGTCATCCTGGCCGCGGTCGTCTACTTCTTCGTCGTGGTGCCCTACACCAAGGCCAAGGACCGCTTCTTCCCGACTCCGCCGGCCGCGGAGGGTGCCACCACCGAGTCGCTGCTCGCCGAGATCCGCGACCTGCTGGCCGCCAAGCAGTGACCTGCTGACGCGACCCTCACCGGTGCCGTCTCACCCGCCGTGGTGAGGCGGCACCTGTGATTTCAGCCAGGCGTCGCTGGTGCTCTCGCCGCGCTCCTGCATGGTCTCCTCACGCTCGTCGCCGGTCGTCTTCGGCAGGACGTCACCGAAGATCTCCGCCAGCCGGCGCTTCTTCTCCCACTCGCTGGAGACGCCGTCGGTGGTGCCGCTGGGGCGCTCGTCCGAGGTCGAGGCCGGCATCAGGCACACAGCCCGGCGTTCTGGAGGGCGGTGGTGTCCTCGGTGGAGCGGCCCGCCTTGCTCGTCGGCGTACCGGAGGCGGAGGCCGATCCGCTGGGTGAGTCGCTGGTCGAGGCGCTCGCCCCCGCCGACGGGTCCGGCGTGGCCGTGCCGGGCAGGTTGCTGACGTTGATCGAGCCGGCGGTGAGCTGCTTCGAGAGCGGCTTGTCGTTGCGGATCGCGTCCCAGACCTGGGCCGCCTCGGGGCGCCAGACCACCCGGCCGGGGTACGCCGAGTCGTAGGCCCACGGGATGGTGACGAACTTGATCTTGTTCAGCCCGATGCCCTTGAACTGCTCGGCGAGGCCCGCGATCTTCTTGAGGTTCTTCAGCCCCGGGTCGACCGTCAGCGACTTGGTCGCGGCGTCGAGGAACTTGACCACCTTGATCGGGTTGGTCAGCGTGCCCGACGAGAGCACCTGGTTGACCATCGAGCCGACGAACGCCTGCTGCCGCTTGATCCGGCCCAGGTCGGTGCCATCGGTGCCGGGGATGTGCCGGATCCGGACGTACTCCAGCGCCTGGTTGCCCGAGATCTTGCGGGTGCCGCCCTTGAGGTAGATGCCGTGTGCGCGGTCGTCCCAGGTCTGGGGGATGCACACCTGGACACCGCCGATGGCGTCGACCATCGACTTGAAGCCCTCGAAGTTGACCACCACGAAGTGGTCGATGCGGATGCCGGTCAGCTGCTCGACCTGCTCGATGGTGCAGGCCGGGCCGCCGACCGAGAACGCGGCGTTCCACATCTGCGCGGTCGCCGCCGGGCTGACCGAGCCGTCGGCGCGCTTGCAGGCCGGCCGGTTGACGATCGAGTCGCGCGGGATGCTCACGCCGTACGCGCGCTTCCGGTCCGCCGAGAGGTGGATCAGGATCGTGGTGTCCGAGCGCTGACCGCCCTTGGTGAGGCCGTCGATGTCGCAGCCGGAGCAGTCTCGACTGTCCGAGCCCATCACCAGGATGTTGAGCGGGCCCTTCGGCCCGGTGACGACCTTGGCCGGGCGGGTGCCGATCATGTCCTTGGTGGCGTCGTAGACGTGCAGGTTGCCGTTGAGGTGGCGATACAGGTACGCCGCCGAGAGGCCGGTGACCAGGCCCAGCGCGACGATCGTGGCGAGCAGCACCTTGCCGACGGTGTGCCGCTTGCGGGGACGGGCCCGGCGCTTGCCGGGGCCGGTACGGCGCCGCGCGACCGGTCGGGTGCGGTCGGACCGCGCGTCTTGGCTGTGGGGATCGGTGGCCAGTGGGTCGGGAGCGATGCCCGGGGCAGCAGATGACGACAGCTGCTCAAGATCGGACATGCATCACCGTCACTCGACTCGGGTTCGGGCGCGCGGGGACGCCGTTGACCCTGCGCGTGACATCCCAGTGTGACCGCGACCGGCGGGTAAGCCAAAATGTTGTGGGCCATCGGTCAGGCAACTCTCAGCCCATCCACAGGCTGCATGCTTCTCCGGTGACCCGGGCCAGAGTCGAACCGGCGGGCCTTTCGCCATCGGGGGGAGCCGGCTGCTCACTCCCGGCCCGTGCCGGCCTGGGGCCGCCTGTGCCCCGGGCCAGAGTCGAACTGGCGACCTTTCGCTTAGGAGGCGGCTGCTCTATCCACTGAGCTACCGGGGCCTGCCTCTTGGTCGAGGCGACCGACATCTTGTCACTCCCCGCGGCGGAGCCGTAAACCGAGCGGCACCCACACCCCCTCACCCGGTGGCGGCAGAGACCCATGGAAGGGCTGGCCCTCCGCCGCCACCGGTCCTCCCGCCAGGAAGGTCAGTGGTTGCCGTGCTCGCCGGGACCGTCGCCGGGACCGTCGCCGGGACCGCCGCCGGGACCGTCGCCGGGACCGCCGCCGGAGCCGCCGGCGCCGTCGTCGCGGTCCTCGCGATGGTCGGCGTGGAGCCGGCCGGTGTCTCGGGTGACGTCGTTGGAGATCTTCTTGTCGCCCCAGGCGGTGGCCAGCTGGGCGATGCCCGCACCGACCGCGACGACGATGAAGATGATGACGATGATCCACAGCACGGTCATCGGGAGACCGCCTCCTCCCGCTCGGCGGCCTGGGCTCGCACCGCCGGCAGTACATCCGCCCCGAAGTGGCGGATCATGTCGCGGTAGTGCGGCCCGATGGCGGCGACGTACACCTCGTCGAAGCCGGCCTCCAGATAGGGCGCGTACGACGCGACGTGCCGCTCGATGTCGGGCCCGCAGACCAGGCTGTCGCGGGTCATCTCGGGGGTCACCAGCTGCGCGGCCTGTTCGAAGTGCCGCGGCGTGGGCAGCACCTGTGCCAGCTCCCCCGGCACTCCGGAGGTGCGCCACAGCCGGTGCGCATGCCCGACGCCCTCCTCCTCGGTCGGCGCCCAGGCGGCCTTGAAGCCGGCCGCGGCTGGCTTGCCACCAGACGTGTCGCGGAACAGGTCGAGCAACTCCCGGTCGGCCGAGGTGGTGACGTAGCCGTCGCCGATCCGGCCGGCGAGCCGGGTCGCCTCGGGACCGAAGCCGGAGACCCACACCTCCGGTGGCCGCTCGGGCAGGGTGTAGATCCGGGCGTTGTCGACGGTGTAGTGCGCGCCGCGATGGTCGACGACCTCCCCGGTCCATAGCCGACGCATCACCTCCACCGCCTCGGCCAGCATCTCCAACCGCATCTCGGCCCCCGGCCAGGCCTGGCCGTAGATGTGCTCGTTGAGCGCCTCGCCGCTCCCCACGCCGAGGCGGAACCGGCCGTCGTGAAGCACCGCCGAGGTGGCCGCCGCCTGGGCCACGATCACCGGCGAGATCCGCATCGTCGGACACGTCACCGCGGTCATCACCGGCAGCCGCGACACCCGCGAGAGCGCCCCGATCATCGACCAGACGAACGCGCTCTGGCCCTGCTCGTCGTTCCACGGGTGGAAGTGGTCGCTGATCCACAGCGCGTCGAAGCCGGCCTCCTCGGCGAGGGCGGCCTGCTCGAGCAACTCGTGGGGCGCGTACTCCTCGGTGGACAGGAAGTAGCCGAACGCGGTCATGCGGCTGCGGTAACCGGCCGCTCAACCGCCCATGCGTCCCCGGTTGGCCAAGATCACGGCGATCGGCGGCAGCGGCAACGCGACCAGCGACATGACGATCGCAGCCGGCACCGACCAGAGCCGGACGACGTTCCAGGCCAGCGCGATGAGCACCACGCAGGAGCCCATCAGGAGCACGTACGTCGTCTTGTTGGACATGCCACTCGGTACCCGTGCATGCGGCCGATCACCCGGGGTACCGACGGCCCCGTGATCCACCGCATCAAGCTCTGGCTCGCCGCTGCACTCGTCCCCGCCGAGGAGCGACTGGCTACAGCACCTCGAACCGGATACCGGCCATCCGCAGTCGGCCGGTCAGCGCATCGCCCATCGCCGCGGCGGTGGTGACCTGGCCCGCGGTCGGCGGGTTCTCGTCGAGGGTCAGGCACAGCGCCGACTCGGCGAGCATCTTCGCGGTCTCGCCGTAGCCGGGGTCGCCGCCGGAGACTCGGACGTGCACGGTCCGGCCGTCGCCCTCGCCGAGCACGTCGACGGTGAACCAGGACTTCGCTCGGCGGGCCTCGTCGGGCCCCTCCCCCTGCGGCACCTTGCTGCCCAGCCAGCGCCGCACCGGCCCGATCTGCGCGGCCAGCATCAGCCCGCCGACACCCAGTGCGCCGCCCGCGGCGTACCGCAGCGTCCTGGTGCCGGCGAAGTGCGAGTAGCGGAAGTCGGAGCCGTACGCCGGCAGCGCCGCCCCCGACCGTGCCACGATCACCGGGTCGATCGTCGGCAGCGGCAGCAGCCAGTAGCCGAGTTCGGGATCGCGGCCGGGCCGGCCGAGGACCGCGCGGGAGCGCCGCCCGGCCGGACGCGGCTCGACCCTCCTGCGGGCCGCCGCCGCGGCGCGCATCTGCGGCGCCCGGCTGAACTGTCCCAGCGCGGAGTGGAACGTCCCTCCCGACAGCATCCCGCCGGCGCGCACCACGCCGCGCATGGTGACCGGGCCCTCCGCCCCGAGCACGGTGACGGCGTGCAGGACGCCGAGGTCGTGCGGGATGGAGTCGAAGCCGCAGGCATGCACCAGCCGAGCACCGGAGAGCTGTGCGGTCCGGTGGTGACGGACGTACATCTCGTCGACGAACTCCGGCTCGCCGGTCAGATCGAGGTAGTCGGTGCCGGCCTCGGCGCACGCGGCCACCAGCGGCTCGCCGTACTCCAGGTAGGGGCCGACGGTCGTGACCAGGGTCCTGGTACGGCGGGCGAGCGTGGCCAGCGAGCCCGGATCGGTGACGTCGGCCCGCACCAGCTCGACGTCGGCGCCCAGGCGATCGCGCACCGCCGCGAGTCGGCCCGGGTCGCGGCCGGCGAGTGCCCAGCGCAGGCCGGCCGGGGCGTGTGCGGCCACGTAGGCGGCAGTCAGCCCGCCGGTGAACCCGGTGGCGCCGAACAGGACGATGTCGAAGTCGCGATCGCTCACACCGTCACTGTGGCAGCCCGTGCCCGAACCCGCCATGGTCTAGACCGTGAGCGTGACCCATCGGCCCATGTTTCGTTGACCCGTCACCTGGGTAGAGGGCGACCGGGAGCAAGGGAGAGGGCAGTGCAGACACTCGAGCTGGAGTTGAGCGAGTTCACCCGCCGGGTGGGCTCACTGCTGGTCGCCCACACCGCCACCGCCCTGCCCCGCGGGCTGGAGCCAGGCGAGTCGGTCCTCGTCCGCGACGGCGCCCGCGCCTTCTACATCGCGACCGTGCGCGACATCAGCTTCGAGCTGACCGACACCCACTACCGCCTCGAGCTCGGCGCGCCGATGGACGCCACGCAGGTCCTGGCGGCCCGGCGCGACGCGCTGGTCGCCGACGCGCGCGACAGCCACAGCCGGGTCGACATCCCCGAGCTGCTCGCGCTGCTGCGGGCGGCCCGCCCGCTGGCGCCCGAGCCGCGGCCGGCGCGCGCCGACGTCGCCAAGCGCATCGGTCGGTGACCGAACGACCAGCGCCGCCTAGTCAGTTCGGACTAGGGAAACAGGGCCCATCCCGAGGCCGGATCGTGACCGTCGTACTGGTGTGACCACACGCCCCGACCCGGAAGAATCGGGGCCATGCGGGACGGTGTGATTCGGGTATTCCTCCTCGACGACCACGAGGTGGTGCGTCGGGGCGTGCGCAGCATGCTGGAGGACGAGGGCGACATCGAGATCGTCGGCGAGGCCGGTACGGCGGCCGACGCGCTGCCGGCGATCCTGGCCCTGGCCCCCGACGTGTGCGTGCTGGACTCCCACCTCCCCGACGGTTCCGGCGTCGAGGTCTGCCGCGAGATGCGGGCGGCCAACCCGGAGATCCGCGGCCTGATCCTGACCAGCTACGACGACGAGGACGCGATCACCTCCGCGATCCTGGCCGGCGCGGCCGGCTACGTGCTCAAGCAGATCGAGAGCAACAGCCTGGTCAGCGGCATCCGGCTGGTGGCCAGTGGTCACACCCTCATCGACCCGGTGATCGCCACCCGAGTGGTGCAGCAGGTGCAGTTCCACAAGCGGGCCCACGGCGTTCTCGCCGACCTGACCCCGCAGCAGAGCAAGATCCTGTTCCTCATCGCCGAGGGGCTGACCAACCGGCAGATCGCGGCCCGGCTGTTCCTGGCCGAGAAGACCGTGAAGAACCACGTGACGGGGCTGCTCGCGCGTCTGGGCGTCGAGCATCGGACCCAGGCCGCGGTGCTGGCCCTGAAGCTGCGCGGCGAAATGGACGGCGGTGTCCCCGCGCCGCGCCGTGGCGACCGACTGGTCACCACCTTCTGAGCCTTCTGACAGGGAGGGAGCAGGACGGGGAGGCCTGGCGGCCTCCCCGTCCTGACTTGTCTCACAGCCGGAAGGTGCACACCAGGCCCCTGAGCTCGGCGGCCACGTCGGCGAGCCGGGTCGCGGCGTCGAGGGTGTCGCGGGCGCCCTGCCGGGTGTCGGCGGCGGCGTTCGCGACCTGGGTGACGTCCTCGGCGATGCCGTTCGCGCCGGCCGCAGCCTCGGTGACCGACCGGGCGATCTCGTTGGTGGTGGCGGTCTGCTCCTCCACCGCCGAGGCGATCGTGGTCTGGATGTCGTTGATCCGCCCGATCACCTCGGCGATCCGGCTGATGGCGCCCACGGCACCGGCCGTGTCGGCCTGGATGGCCTCGATCCGCTGACCGATCTCCTCGGTCGCCTTGGCGGTCTCCTTGGCCAGTTCCTTGACCTCGCCTGCCACCACCGCGAAGCCCTTGCCCGCATCACCGGCCCGGGCCGCCTCGATGGTGGCGTTGAGGGCCAGCAGGTTGGTCTGCTGTGCGATCGAGGTGATCACCTTGATCACCTGCCCGATCTCGGCGCTGGACTCGCCCAGCGACGCGACCGTGCTCTGCGCCTCGGAGGCCACGCCCACCGCATCCGTGGCGACGGTGGCGGCCTCGGTCGCGTTCTTCGCGATCTCGCGGATGCTCGCCGTCATCTCCTCGGCGGCCGTCGCCACCGTCTGGATCGACGCCGACACCTGCACGGACGCGCTCGACGCCGACGCCGCCCGGTCACTGGTCAGCGACGCGCCGTCGCCCATCCCCTGCGCCAACACCGTCAACTGCTCCGACGAGGTGGTCAACGTGTCCGCCGTACCGCCGATGTCGCCCAGGCTGGAACGCAACGTCGCCAACAGCTCGCGCAACGCCTGCGCGACCTGACCCACCGCGTCGTCGCCGGTGACGTCCAGCTCCCTGGTCAGGTCGCCCGCCGCCGCGGCCCGCACGGTGACCAGGATGCGCTCGACACCCTCGGCGTTCCGCGCCGCCGTGGCCCGGTTCGCCTCCTCGGCGGTGAGCCTCTCCAGCGCCTGGGACACCAGCCGGCCGACGCTGCGGAACGTCTCCAGGCGCTCCTCGCTCCACTCCCGGTCCTGGGTGGAGACGAACTCCATCGCGCCCGACACCTGCCCGTTGACCACCAGCGGGAAGGCGACCCCCGACCGTACGCCGTCGGCACGGGCCGCCTCCCGGCGCACGCAGTCGGTCAGCTGCGACATGTCGCGGTAGAAGACCAGGTCGCGCAGCCGCCACGCCCGGCCGACCAGGCTCATGCCCTCCGGGAACCGGGCGGCGTGGTTGGCGTTGACGAAGGCCGACCCGGCCGATCCCGACTCGTGCTGGAAGACCAGCTCGCCGTCGATGATCCGGAACGCGCTGGCGTACTCCAGGCCGAAGGCCGTGCGGACGGCGTCCAGCGCCAGCTGCACCGCCTGCGGCGGCGTGGTGGCGTCCGCGAGCGTCGACAGCACGCCGCTCACCGCGGCGTGGTTGGCGTTGGCGTCGATCAGCTCCCGCTCCTTGCGGGCCTCCTCGGTGAGGTCGTCCCAGAGCACCAGGGCGCCGACGTAGCGGCCCGTGGCGTCGTGGATCGGGGAGAAGTTGCCCTGGAGGACGCGGTCGCCGACCTGCTCGCGGGGCAGCTGGATCGGCAGCCGGGCGGCCGTGCGGAACAGCTCGGTGCCCGCCACCGGGTCGAGATAGAACGGCGCGAACGACGCCCCGATCGGGTTCGCGACCACGTCGGCCGGGATGTCGCCGTCGGCGCCCAGCTCGCGCAGCATCGCACGGCCGTGGGCGTTGACGTAGACGATCCGGTAGTCCGGGTCGACGACGTAGGCCTGGCTCGGGGCCGACTCGAGCACCTCGAAGCCGACGCCCGCCGATCCGCCCGATGAGGACGGGATCGACTCCGTCGCCGGGAGCGGGACCCGGACGGGGCCTGGGACAGCGCCGGGGACAGGGCCCGGCGCAGCGCCTGGGAGAGGGGTGGTCACGAGATCGGTCACGGGTTTCCTCCGGAGGTGTCGGGCACGGCCGAGACGTCGACCGCGCGGTCGGCGTCCAGGACGAGCAGGATCGCGTCGGGCAGGGGACGCACGCCCAGGACGACGTCCTGGACGTCGGCCGGCATGTTGGACGGGGCGGGCTCCAGCTCGAGGCTGCCCTGGTCGCGGGGGTCGATGACATCGCCGATGTCGTCGACGAGGAGGCTGACCACCTCGCCTCGACTGCGCACGATGACGTTCATGGGCAGGGCGCCCTCCGGGCGGGGCGGCAGGCCGAGCCGGACCCGCAGGTCCACAGCGGTGACGATCTGGCCGCGCAGGTTGATCAGGCCGCGCACCGCCTCGTTGGCGCGCGGCACCGGCGTCATCGGCTGGTGTCGCAACACCTCCTGCACCTCGGCGACCGCGACGCCGAAGTAGAGATCGTCGACCCAGAACGTGCAGTACTGCTCGGCGACGCCGAGCGTGGGAGCCGTCATGCCACGACTCCCATCCGGGCCACGACCGCCTCGAGGTCGACCAGGTCGGTGACCCGGTCCTGGACCACGGCGGATCCGGTCACGCCGGTACGGCGGCCCACCTCGCTGAGTACGACGGTCTCCTCGACCACGTCGAGCACCCGGTCGATGACGATGCCGACCGCCCGGTCCTCGATCTCGTGGACCACCACCGCGACCTGCTCGCCTCGGCCGGCGGTGTCGGTCAGCCCGATCGCCGGGGCCAGCCTGACCAGCGGCAGGATGCCGTCGCGGTACTGCACCACCTCGGCGCCACCGGAGCGCTCGATCCGCTCGCGCGGGAACTCCTCCAGGCGCGCGACGGCGTCCAGCGGCAGCGCCGCCCGGCGACCGTCGGCCACCTCGATGACCAGCAGTGCGGTGCGGTCGCCCTCCAGGACACCGCGGGTCTCGACGTTCTCCGGCGCGATGGCGCCGACGCCCTGCATCTGCGCCATCCCCGGTACGTCGAGGATGAGCGCGACCCTGCCGTCGCCCATGATCGTGGCCCCGGCGTACATCGCCAAGCCCTTGAGCTGGCGACCGATCGGCTTCACCACGATCTCCTGGGTGTCGTGCACCTCGCTGACGCACAGGCCGAAGGTCAGGTCGTCGGACTGCACCACCACGACCGTCAGGGCGTCGCCCTCCTCCGCCGTACCGCCGAGCGCCTCGGCGAGGCTGACCAGCGGGAGCAGCCGACCGCGCAGCCGCAGCACCGGGGCGCCGGCGAACCGCTCGACCTGGCGGCGCAGTTCCTCGCCCTCGATCCGGACCAGCTCGACCAGGTTGGCCTGCGGGATGGCGTACCGCTCGCCGCCCTCGCCGACGACCAGCGCCGGGATGATGGCCAGGGTCAGCGGGATGCGGACCCGGGTGGTGGTGCCCTTGCCGACCTCGGAGACCACGTCGACGCTGCCGCCGATGCGCTCGATGTTGGTGCGGACCACGTCCATGCCCACGCCGCGGCCAGAGATGTTGCTGACCTCGGTGGCGGTGGAGAAGCCGGGCCGGAAGATCAGGCCGATGATCTCCTTGGTGTCCATCCGGGCGAGCTGCTCGCGGGCGACCACGCCGCGCTGCACGGCGATCGCGCCGATCCGCTCGGGGTCGATGCCCTTGCCGTCGTCGGTGATCTCCACGACCACCTGACCGGACTCGTGGTAGGCGCGCAGCAGCAGTCGACCGGTGCGTGGCTTGCCGGCGCGCTCGCGGTCCTCGGGGCGTTCGATGCCGTGGTCCATCGAGTTGCGGACCAGGTGGGTGAGCGGGTCCTTGACCGCTTCGAGGACCGAGCGGTCCATCTCGGTCTCGTGACCCTCCATGGTCAGGTCCACCTCACGGCCGAGCTGGTGGGCCAGGTCGCGGACGATCCGCGGCATCTTCGACCAGACCTGGCCGATCGGCTGCATGCGGGTCTTCATCACCGACTCCTGCAGCTCGCTGGCCACCAGGTCGAGGCGCTGGCTGGCGCGGATCAGCTCGACGTCCTCGTGGGTGTCGGTGCGCTGCAGGATCTGGTTGCGGGTGAGTACCAGCTCGCCGACCAACTGCACCAGGTTGTCCAGCAGCTCCACGTCCACTCGGACGGTCGCCTCGGCGACGGAGCGACGCTCCACACCGTCCCACGGCTCGGCCGGGTCGGGTGCCTGGACGCCGCGGCGTTCGACGCCGTCCCAGGCCGGCGGCTGGGGCGTCGACGCGTCGACGGGCTCGGTGGCGTCGGGACTTGGCGTCGACGTGTCGACCACCTCCGTCGCCGGAGCCTCGACCGCGGGCGGCTGGCCACCGTTCTTGAGCAGCAGCTCGATGGCGGCCTGCACCGGCGCCACGTCGACACCGGGGTCCTTGTCGTTGCCGCTGCGCTCGATGCCCTCCAGCAGCGCGCGCACCGTGTCGACCATGCGCAGCAGCGCCTCGGCGATGTCGGGAGTCATCGCGTACTCGCCGTCGCGCAGCTTGGAGAGCAGCGTCTCGCCGACGTGGGTCAGCCGCTCCAGCCGGCCGAAGGCCAGGAACCCGCTGGTGCCCTTGATGGTGTGGATGGTGCGGAAGATGCTCGACAACAGCTCCCGGCTGCCCGGGTGCTGCTCCAGCTCGACCAGGTCCCGGTCCAGCTGGTCGAGGTTCTCGTGGCTCTCCACGAGGAACTCGGCAATGATCTCGGCATCGTCATCCATCGGCTGCTCCCTCCGGGGGAGCAATCGGCCGCACCCGGTTCGGTCTGACCAGAAATGGCCCCGAGTCGGACAATGGTTAGGACCCGAACGATCGGTCCGGGCGACGGGTCAGCGACGTTCGCGCAGTGCCTGGGTCAGCGACGCCACGGCGTCCTCGCTGGGCGATGCGGAGGACTGGTTCTCGGTGGCCAGCTCGGCCAGCAGCTCGGCGCGATGGACGCTCACCGAGCGCGGGGCCGCGATGCCCACGCGGACGACGTCGCCACGCACCTCGAGCACGGTGATGGTGACCTCGTCCCCCACCACGACGCTCTCGCCGACTCGGCGGCTCAGGACCAGCATGTGGCAACGCTAGCGCAGCGGCCCGAGTCCGACTCAGGCCACCAGCGGCGCGGCGACGGCCAGCGAGCCGTCCTCGAGGATCACCTGGGCGGCGCGGCGGGTGATCGTGTTGACCACCAGCGGCGCCCGCAGGTTGACCGTCGTACTCGCCAGCGACTCGCCCGCGTGCACGATCAACAGCACCAGGACGTCGTCGGCCGAGACGATGCCCAGCTCGGCGACGAGGTCGTCCTCGATCTCGGGGGCGTACGACGGGAAGAACTGCACCGCCGGCACCACCAGGAACTGCAGTCCCTCGTGGTCCAGGGAGCGCAGCGCGCCCAGCACGCCGGCGTCGTCGAGGTGGACCAGCGCGAACCGCTGGTCCTCGGGGAAGCCCGGCATCGGCCGCGCCATCTCGATGACCGGCAGCTCCTGCAGGGTCGGCGCCTCGTCCATCACCACGGCTCGCATCATGACAGGAAGTCCAAGAGGCTGCGCTGGCTGGTCTTCGAGACCGCCATCAGCGCTGCCTGGTAGGCGTTGGTCTGCGTCTGCATCTCGATCGTCGCCTGGGCGATGTCGACGTCCTCGACGTCCGACTGGGTCTTCTGCAGCGCGAGCTGGGTCGCGGAGGCGACGTTGCTGGCCTGGTTGATCTGGTTCATCCGGGCGCCCTCGTCGGCCGCGGCCGCGCTGAGCCGGTCCATGTCGGCCTGCAGGTCGGAGATGCTCTGCTCGATACCGGCCGAGTCCGCCGGCACCTGCCGCAGCGCGGTGGACAGAGCGGTCAGGTGGTCGAAGACGTTGCTGCCGTCGGAGCCGAAGACCTTGGTCCCGTCGGAGTCGACGCGCACCACCGAGTCGACGCCGACGCGTCGGTTGACCTGACCCGCCGGGGTGTTGCCGTTGCCGGTGTAGGTGACCTTGCCGGTGCTGTCCATGGTGAACGCCGCGCCGCTGGTCGTCGTACCGCCGAAGATGGGTCGGCCCAGGTACTGGGTGTTGGCGAAGTCGACCAGGCTCTTCTTGATCTGGTCGACCTCGTCGGCGAGGGCGGAGGAGGCGCTGGCGCCGTTGCTCGCCGTGTTGGCGCCCTGGACAGCCAGCGTGTACGCCCGCCGGACCTGGTCGGTGGCGCCCTGGATGGTGCTGTCGATGGTGCTCAGCCAGGAGATCCCGTCCTGCGCGTTGCGCTGGAACTGGGTCTGCTGTGCCACCCCGGCTCGGGCGCGCAGTGCGACGGTGGTGTCGGTCGGCGAGTCCGAGGGGCGGTTGAGGCGCTTGCCCGTCGTCAGCTGCTCCTGGGCCTTCGCCATTCCCGTCAGGCCGTTCTCGACCGAGTTCAGCGACTGGTTGGTCAGCATTCGCTGGGTGACCCGGGTGATCATCGGCTCATCACGCTCCCATCCGGTTGATCAGGGTGTCGAGCAGGGAGTTCATCACCGTCAGCACCCGGCTGGACGCCTCGTAGGCACGCTGGGCCTGCATCAGGTTGATCGTCTCCTCGTCGAGGCTGACGCCGGCCTGCTGCTCGCGTTCGTCGTCCACCTGGTTGGCCAGAAGCTGCTGGTTGGTGGTCTGGGTGTTGAGGCCGGCCACGGTCGAGCCGAGCCCGGTCACCAGCCGCTGGTAGGCGTCGTTGATGTTGACCGGCGTGCCGGGCGGGTTGCCGGCACCGACGGCGCCGTTGAGCACCTGGGTGATCGTGTCGGCATTGTCGGCGTTGTTGCTCTGCCCCGAGCCGTCGGAGGAGGCGGCCACCTTGCTTGGGTCGGTCACCAGGACCGAGATCGTCCCGGCCGGGTCTCCGGCGGTGTAGTCGAAGAACTTGCCGCCGGCCGCACCGGACTGGTCGTAGCCCGCCTCGTGCTGGGTGTTGACCATGTCGGCGAGCTGCTGGGCGACGTCGTTCAGCCCGGCGCGATAGTTGGCCAGCGTGACGTTGAGCAAGGTGGCGATGCCGCCCAGCTCGCCGCCCATCCCGTTCGGTACGGCGGTCTGGTTCGTGCTCGGCGTCGCCCCCACCGGCACCGGGTCGCTGATCGAGAACGACACCGTGCCGGGGTTGGCGGTGTCGCCGTTGCTCGGCGTGCCGTCGGCGTTGATTCCGTTCACCGTCATGGTGCCGGCGTTGTCCCCGGTGACCAGCGCGACGCCGTTGATGCTGATGTTGTAGCGCCCGGTGCTGTCCTGCGCGACGACGGCACCGGCCTTGTTGGCCAGGTCCAGGGCCAGCTGGTCGCGCTGGTCCTGCAGGTCGCTGACGTCGGTGCCGTTGGCCTGGGCGATGAAGATGTTGTGGTTGAGCTGGGCCAGCTGCTGGGCGTCGTTGTTGATCTGCGAGACGTCGTCCACCGCGGCGGCACGCTGCTGGGCGCGCTCGTCGTCGACCGCGCGGGCCTGGGCGTTGATGGCCGCCGCCAACGTCTGGCCGCTGGCGATCACCGACTGCCGTGCAGCGGAGCCGTCCGGGCTGCTGACCACGTCCTGCCAGGCCGACCCGAACGCCGAGAGCGCGCTGGCGATGCCGGTGTCGCTCGGCTCGTTGATCGCCGTCTCCACCCGCTCCATCGAGGTCTGCTGCACCTGCAGGTAGGACAGGTTGGCGTGCTCGTTGCGGACCCGGGCGTCCATCAGGAAGTCGGTCAGCCGGCTCACCGAGGTGGTGGTGACGCCCTCACCGTGTCCGGTGTACGTCGACCACATCGCGCCGGTGGTCGCTCCGCCGACCTCGGCCCCCTCCGCCCGACGGCGTACGTAGCCGTCGGTGTTGACGTTGGAGATGTTGTTGTTCGTGGTGTCGATGACGATCTGCTGGTACTGCAGACCGGTCTTGGCGATGTTGAGGCTGCCGAAGGTTCCCGTCATCGGTCACAGGCTCCGATCCACAAGACGACGGCGCGGCGCGTCCACCACCGCCGAGCCGTCGGGCGAGTAGCCGTCGGCGTTGCCGCCGATCGACATCAGGGTCTCCCGGGCCGAGCGGTAGCCGGCCGTGATCAGCCCGCGGCTGGACTCGGAGAGCTCCGAGATCTCGCGGGTGGCGGTCAGGAAGGCGGTGCGGTGGTCCTGCAGGATCGACTGCCACGGCTCGGGCGCGGCCTCGGCCAGGGTGATCAGCGTGGACCCCGGCGGCAGGCCCAGCTCGTCGGCCACCTCGTCGGCGGCCACGGCACGCAGCACCTCGGTCTCCCGCAGCGTCTCGAGCACCTCCTCGACCTCGCGGGTGGCGTTGGCCAGCCAGCGGGTGCGGCCGCTGGCGAGCACGAGCTGCTCCAGCTCGAGCTTGTAGGCCAGCAGCTCGAGGAGCTCCCGCTCGCGCCAGAGGATCAGCGACAGCTTCTCCACGATCCACCTCTCGGGTCGTTGCTCGGTGATCGGCCACCACCGGACCCATCGCAGGCTTCATCGCCCGCTGGCATGCCCACCTGAGTCGTTTTGCGTGCGACCCGGGTCAAATCGTGGTTCGAGCCGTGACTATCGCGGACTACCGAGATTGGGACCTCGGCCCTGATTTGACGCTCGACTGGTTCATACCTGGCGAGAACCCTGGCTTGAGGCTTGGATCACAGGCAATCTTCCGTCCGTGACCGAGCACGCAGGCGACCCCCGCGCCGACGAACTCATCACCAGCCACATGCCGCTGGTCGGACATATCGTCCGGGAGACGATGGGCCGGGTGCCATCCCATGTGAGCCGTGACGACCTGACCTCCGCAGGCCTCACCGCTCTCGTCCAGGCTGCCCAGGCGTTCGACGCCGAGCGCGGCGTTCCTTTCGAGCGGTACGCCGCCACGCGCATCCGGGGCGCGATTCTCGACGAGCTGCGCGCCGTCGACTGGGCCTCCCGGTCGGTGCGGCGTCGGGCCCGCGACCTCGAGGAGACCCGCAGCCGGCTGGCCGGCGTGCTGGGCCGCACGCCGAGCGTCGCCGAGGTCGCCTCCGCACTCGGGATGAGCGTGGAGGAGGTGACCGCCAACGACGAGGACGTCAGCCGGGCGCAGGTGCTCTCGCTGCAGGGCTCGACCACCGCCTCGCTCGACGAGCTGGTCCCCACCCGTGCTCCCTCCCCCGAGCAGCTCGTGGAGCACCAGGAGCGGCTCACCTACCTGCTGGAGGCGATCGCCGAGCTGCCCGAGCGGCTGCGCCAGGTGGTCCAGGACTACTTCTTCTCCGAGCGCCCGATGGCCGACATCGCCGCGGATCTCGGC
>NZ_DASZUF010000200.1:0-5436 GCF_035547795.1 Nocardioides sp. | reverse complement strand
CTCGGCCGCGGCGGCGCTCTCGGCGGCGCGTGCGGCGAGTTGCTCAGGCGTCTCGGCAGCGCCGGTGCTCTCGCCGCCCGATCGGCGGAACCACCTGCGGTCGTTGGGGTTCGGGGTGTCCATTTGGGCCGATGCTATCGGTCGCGGCCCACCCGGTCCGGCGCCTTCGGAAGGTCGGTGGAGAAGGTCAGTAGACCAGGGCCTGGACGCCGTCGGCCAGGATCTCCTCGGCGAACACCGCGGCTCCCGCGATCCGGACGCCCGGCATCACGTCGGCCTCGGTGATCTGACGACGGGCGGCGCACTGGCTGCAGACCGTGACGGTGCCGTCGGCGAGCACCAGGCCGAGCAGGTCGACCAGCGGAGTCGCGAGCGGGAGGCTGAACTGCTGGGCGCGGCCGGGGACGCCGTACCAGGCCGACTCGCCGGTCAGCCACAGGCTGACCTCCGCGCCGGCGGTGGTGGCGGCCGCCGCCACCGTGAACGCCTGGTTGCAGCGCTCCGCGTCCTCGGCGCCCGCGGTGACCTTGACGACGAGCTTCCTGGGCATGGGGCCACCCTAGACTGGTGGTCGTGCCGTTCACGCTGCCCGAGAACCTCCACCCCGACTGCGCCCCGATCGCCTGGCTGCTCGGCACCTGGCACGGCAACGGTCACGGGGACTACCCGACCATCGAGGCGTTCGATTTCGAGCAGGAGCTGGTCTTCCAGCAGGACGGCCGCCCGTTCTTCCACTACTCCGCGCAGTCCTGGGTGATCGACCCGGAGACGAAGGAGCGGCTGCGGCCCGGGGCGATGGAGACCGGCTTCATCCGCTCCGCGCTGGTCGAGCCTGGCAAGGCGCGGCTCGAGGTCGTCCTCGCACACAACACCGGCATGGCCGAGGTCTGGTACGGCGAGGCCGCCGACGGCAGGCTCGAGATCGCCACCCGCGGCGTCGGGCGCACCGAGACCGCGAAGGAGTACGTCGCCGGGCACCGCCTCTACGGCAACGTGCAGGGCCAGTTGATGTACGCCTTCGACATGAAGGCGATGGGACAGGAGCTGCAGCCGCATCTGTGGGCGCAGCTCAACCGGGTGGAGCCGTGAGCGGCGAGGACTGGCGAGAGCGTCTGCGCGGGAGCGGCTACCGGCTGACCCCGCAGCGCGAGCTGGTCCTCGGCGCCGTCGAGAAACTCGGGCACGCCACCCCGGAGGAGGTGCTCGCCTGCGTGCGCGAGTCGTCCTCGGCGGTCAACCTGTCCACCGTCTACCGCAACCTGGAGGTGCTCGAGGAGCTCGGCCTGGTCCGGCACGCGCATCTGTCCGACCGGGTGGCGACGTACCACTCCGCGACCGATCACGAGCACTTCCACCTGGTCTGCCGGAAGTGTCAGCGGGTCTCGTCTGTTGACCCGGACGTGGCCGGGTCCTTCGCGACGCGGCTGCGAGAGGAGTATGGGTTCGAGCCGGACCTGGGGCACCTGGTGGTGTTCGGAGAGTGTGTGAGGTGTGAGTCGGATGGTCAGTGAGCTGCTGTCGTTGCCGGGTGCCGTCGCGGGCGGGGGCATCGACGCCGGCGTCGCCGCGCACTACGGCTCGTTCAACGTCGAGCAGCGCACGCTGGTCTCGGGCGAGGGGTTCGTCGACCTGTCGCATCGCGACGTGGTCCGGATCTTTGGACCCGACCGACTGACCTGGCTGCACTCGCTGACGTCGCAGTACTTCGAGGGCCTGGAGGCCGGCGCGTGGACCGCGGCGTTGATCCTCTCGCCGCAGGGCCACATCGAGCACTTCTTCCACGGCGTCGACGACGGCACCGCGTTCACGGCCTGGACCGAGCCGGGAGCCGGTGAGGGCCTGGCGGCGTACCTGGACCGGATGCGGTTCTGGTCCGACGTCGAGGTGACGCTGGACCCGTCGCTGGCCACCGTGTGGCGCCCGGTCGCCGGCTACTCCTTCATCCCGCGCGAGTCCCTTCGGGCGTACGTCGACGCCGCCGGCCCGGCGTGCGGCATGTGGGCGTTCGAGGCGCTGCGGATCGAGCGCGGCGAGCCGCGGATCGGCGTCGATACCGACCACCGCACCATCCCCAACGAGCTCGGCCTGGTCGGCACCCACCTGGACAAGGGCTGCTATCGCGGGCAGGAGACGGTCGCGCGGGTGCACACCCTGGGCCGGCCGCCGCGGCGGTTGGTGATGCTGCACCTGGACGGCTCGGAGAACCGGCTGCCCGCGGCGGGCTCACCGCTGGTCGGGCCGGACGGCCGCGAGGTGGGCTTCGTCGGCTCCTCGGCCCGCCACTTCGAGCTCGGCCCGATCGCGCTCGGCCTGGTCAAGCGCTCCGTGCCGGTCGACGCCCCACTGAGTGTCGACGGCATGCCGGCGGCCCAGGAGGTCGTGGTCGACCCCGAGGTCGGTCTGCACGTGCGCCCGCTGCGCTGAGGCGGCGCTCGCTCCCCAAACTGTCACCGTGATAGTTCGCGTCGAGGGTGATAGATCGGATGTGTCACCCCCGGCGCAAAGTGTCACGGTGACACTTTGGCGCGCGGGAGGGTACGTCGTCAGTCGCGCCGGTACTGCACGTGCGTGTCGGCCGGCGTGTGGGTGAAGCCGAGTCCGGAGTAGAGCGCGACCGCGGCGGCGTTGTCGGACTCGACGTAGAGGTGGACGTCCTCGACGCCGAGCGAGGCCAGGTGGTCGAGCCCGGCCAGGGTGACCAGCCGGCCGAGCCCACGGCCCTGGGCGTCGGGGGAGACGCCGACGACGTACACCTCGCCGGAGGCGGGCGAGTGCTGCTTGGTCCAGTGGAAGGCCATCAACCGGTCGCCCGACCACGCGGTGAGCAGCCCGTCGGCGGAGAACCACGGCTCGGCCATCCGCTCCTCCAGGCCGGCCCGGGTCAGCGATCCCTGCTCGGGGTGATGGGCGAACGCCGCCGCGTTGACCCGGAGCAGCTCCTCCTCGTCGCCGGGCCGGAAGCCGCGTAGCTCGATGCCCTCGGGCACGCTCCACGCGGGCAGCGGCCGCGCCGCGGGGCGGTGCATCACCCACAGCTCCCGCGCCCGCGCCCAGCCGTGCGAGGCGGCCAGGGCGCGGGCCGCCGGGTGGTCGCCGTGCGACCAGGCCGACACCGCCTCCGCGGGCGCCTGCAGTAGCAGTCGGCGACCGAGGCCGGTGCCGCGCTGGTGCGGCAGCACCACCAGGGACAGCTCCTCGCCGACGAGCAGCCCGAAGCCGCGGACGTCGCCCCACACCGTCGTCTCGTCCGGGTGGTTGCGCACCGCCAGCCGAGTGGCCTCGTCGAGCGGATCGACCCCGTCGGCCGCACGGGTCAGGTCCGCCATCCGTAGGACATCGAGCACGGGGTCACCCTATGCGCCGAGTCGTGCGTCACGCCTCCGCTACGGCGACCGCAGGATCCGACTCACACGTCGCTCAGACCAGCTGGGCGACGTCGGCCGCCTGCTCCTTGTCCTTGGCGGGGAGCACGAATCGGTAGCCGACATTGCGGACGGTGCCGATCAGGGTCTCGTTCTCGGGGCCGAGCTTGGCGCGGAGGCGGCGTACGTGCACGTCGACGGTGCGGGTGCCGCCGAAGTAGTCGTAGCCCCACACCTCCTGCAGCAGCTGCTGGCGGGAGAAGACCCGGCCGGGGTGCTGTGCGAGGAACTTCAGCAGCTCGAACTCCTTGAAGGTCAGGTCGAGCGGCCGGCCGCCCACCTTCGCGGTGTAGGTCGCATCGTCGACCACGACCTCGCCCGAGCGGATCACGTGCGCCTCGGGGTCGGCGGCGTCGCGCGCCGCGGTGAGCCGGCCGATGGCCAGCCGGATCCGGGCCTCCAGCTCGGCCGGCCCGCAGGTGTGCAGGACGACGTCGTCCATGCCCCAGTCGTGCGAGACCACCGCGAGACCGCCCTCGGTGACGACGAGCAACACGGGTACGTCGGTGCCAGTGGCGCGGATGAGCCGGCACAGATCGCGGGCGTGGGCGAGGTCCTGGCGGCCGTCGACCAGCAGCAGATCGGCGTCGGGCGCCTCCAGCAGGGCGCTACCCTCGGCGGGCAGGATCTTGACCTGGTGGCCCAGCAGCGCGAGGCCCGGAAGCACGTCGGCGGACGGCTGAAGGGATCCGGTGAGAAGCAGAAGGGTGCTCATGATTTCCTCCGCGGGAAGCGAGGAGAACCGAGCCGCAACGTTGAGCCTCGGTGGTGACCGTTCCGGCATGATACCGAAATGAGCCGGTCACGTGGGACCAACGTGGTGAGGGGATCGAGATGAGCGCGATATCGGTCCGTTACTGGGCGGGCGCCAAGGCCGCGGCTGGGACGGCGGGCGACGTCCTCGAGGTGAGCGGCCCGATCACGCTCGCCGAGGTGGTCGCCCGGGTGGTCGCGCTGCACGAGGGTGGCCGGCTGCGCGACGTACTCGCGGTGTGCTCGACGCTGGTCGGCGACCGGCCGGTGGCATCGGCGGACCCTGCCCTGGTGCGGGTCGAGCCGGGGGAGACGGTGGAGTTCCTGCCGCCCTTCGCGGGTGGCTGATCGGCGCGCGTGGTCTAGACAGAGAGGCACTTGTCGACGGAGGCGTGTCGTTTGGGCCCCACCTTCGTTACATGATCGAGATAAGCGCGCCGGCCCCGCCGGCTCCCCCTACTCGAAAGGCCCCGCCAATGTCCACGACTCCGGTCGCCAAGAAGCGGTCACTGATCGCTGGCCTCGGCCTGAGCATCGCGCTGATCCTCGGCGCGCTCGTGCCGTTCTTCGTCAGCGCCGGTAGCGCTTCGGCCGCCTCGCCCGACTGCTCCGCCGAGGGCGCCGCCCAGGCACGCGCCGTCGACCACTACAACGCGTCCGCGCGTCAGGTGACGCACGCGGCGAAGAAGTACGCCAAGGCCAAGAAGAAGCTCAAGAAGGCCAAGAAGCATCACGCTGCCAAGCACGTCATCAAGAAGGACAAGCACAAGAAGAAGAAGGCCAAGAAGCGCCTGCGCAAGGTCACCACGCGCTACCGCAACGCGGCCGGCGGCGTCGGCGCCGCCAACGGCGCGCTGCTCGCCTGCCGTGCGGTGAACGGCCAGGGCGGCAGCCTCCCGCTCGGCGCTCCGATCGACGGTCCGCTGGGCGCCACCCCGCTGGCCCCGCTCTGCTACGCGATCAACCTGCCGGGTCTGTGCACCACCGCCACCCCCGACCCGGGCCAGATCGCGGCCGACCTGGAGACCCTGATCAGCACGCTGACCAACGGCCTCAACCCGGCCACGCTGAGCGACCCGCAGGCGTTCTCCGACGCGCTGCAGGCCGCCATCGAGCAGATCGTCACCGATCTCAACCCCGGTGGTGGCACCGTCGTGGCCGATCTGACCAAGACGGTCAACGACCTGGTGGACTCGCTGAGCGGCGTCCTGTTCGGCAGCGGCGTCAACCTGACCGACCCGACCTCGATCCTGAGTGCGCT
>NZ_DASZUF010000199.1:0-5464 GCF_035547795.1 Nocardioides sp. | reverse complement strand
CGGGCCCCACGTCGCTGTGCGGGTCAGTCGACGGACTCGACCTCGACGATGCTGGCGCCCTCGGCGGCACGCTGCACGGCCGCGCAGCCGTCCTTGGCACCCTTGAGCGTCGCGTACGGCTGGCCACTGGCGACCACCTCGCCGTTGCCCGCCTTGAGCCGGAAGCGGAACCTGCCCGACTTGTCCTCGTAGACCTCGAACTTGCCTGCCATGACGAATCCCCCTTGTCGATGCGGCGCCGACGGCGCCGTCTCGCTTCGCATCGTGCCGGAAGTGAAGCGCCCTGTCACCGGTCGCCGGGTCAACTTCTCCGGCGGCGGGCGGCGACCATCCCGGCCACCTCGACCGCCTGGACCCGGATCTCGGGGATGGCGGTGGTCTCGAACAGGGTGCCCTTGCGCGGCGGGCCGACGGTCAGCAGACCGGGCACGACCCGGCCGGCGGCATCGAGGACCTCGCCGCGCGGCGTACACGCCAGGCCCAGGCGGAGCTCGTCGGGCGCGATCAGGCCACGGCGCAGCAGCGCGATCAGGAGCGGGTTGTCGCTGCGGGTGACGTCGGTGAGCGGACCGGTGCAGTTCACCACCGCGTGGGCGGTGATCTCCTCGCCACCGACCGTGACCAGGGGGTACGACGAGGTCTCCCGCAGACCGGTGATCCCGCCGGCGACCACCCGCAGCCGACCCGCGGTCCGGTAGCTGTCGAGGCGGGCCGCGACCTCGGGCGCCATCCGGTGCCGGCGTACCTCCCAAGGGCGGGCATACCGCTCGAGGAAGCGCCGCCGCTCCGGCAGTGGCAGCCGGGCCCAGATCGACTGGGTGGGACCGCGCAGGCCGTCGACGACATGCTGCCAGTCGACGCCGTGGGCCGCAGCCGCCTCGACCTGCTCGCGGAACAGCGCGGCGAGGCCGTCGGCGGTGAGCGGTCCCTCGGGCAGTGGCGTGACCCAGGCGACGGACTGACAGTCGATGTGCGGCCGCGGCAGCAGGCCGTGTCGGCTGGCCATCACCACCCGACGCTCGGGCCGGCCGTCGAGCACGCTGACGGCGACGTCGATCGCGGTCAACCCGGTGCCGACCAGGACGACCGTCGCCGCCGGGGCCAGGCCGTCGAGCCACGGCTGCCAGGGATCGGCGATGTGCCAGCCGGCCTCGGGCAGGCCGCGGCCGCCGACGGCGAGCCGGCCCGGCGCCTGGTTGCCGTGGGCGAGCACGACGCTGTCGAACCGGGTGGCGGCACCGGACCCCTCGTGCACCAGGAACCCACCGCCCGCCGGCGCGATGTCGACGACCCGCTCGGTGACGATGCTCAGCCGCTCACCGGCCAGCGCCGCGAGCCGGTCGCGCAGATAGGCGCCGTACTGCCGCCGCGGCAGGAAGGTGGTGCCGCTCACCCGCGCCCAGTCGAGCAGATCGGACGGTACGTCGGGCAGGGCGCTCATGTTGCCGGCCCTGACGTTGAGCAGGTGGCGGTCGTCCGCGGTGCCGTAGGCCACGCCGAGCCCGACCCGCCCGGTCGGCTCGAAGATCGTGACCCGCACACCGTCGTCGGTGCGTAGGAGATTGAGCGCGACGAGTGTCCCACTGGCTCCCCCGCCGACCACCGCGACCCGGCGGGTGGCGGTGGTCGGGGCGGAGCGGTCGATCTTCGCTGCGACTGTCACATGTTAAGTCTAGCTAATTTCTAGACTTATGCCAGGAGCGGCGAGCCGCGACGCTCAGGCGACGGCCGATGCCGCGCCGGCCAGCTCGCTGCGGAGCTTGACCATGACCTTCTTCAGCAGCCGCGACACCTGCATCTGCGTCACGCCGATCCGGGCGCCGATCTCCTCCTGGGTGAGGTCCTCGACGTACCGGAGTCGGATGATGAGACGCTCGCGCTCGGTGAGGGTCCGCAACGCCGGCGCCAGCAGCAGGCGGGCCTCGCTGGCCTGCAGGTCGGCGTCCCGGGCCGGCAGCAGGTCGCCGAGCGAGGCGGCGTCGCTGTCGGTGGCCACCGGAGCGTCGAGGGAGAGCGGGCTGAAGCAGCCCTTGAGCTGCTGCGCCTCCTGGACGTCGGACTCGGCCACGCCCAGCGTCTCGGCCAGCTCCGACGCGTCGGTGGTCTGGTCGGAGAGCCGCATCACGTCGGCCTGCAGCTCCTGTACCCGGCGGGGCGGCCGGACCGTCCAGCCATGGTCGCGGAAGTAGCGCTTGACCTCACCCCGGATGGTCGGCACGGCGTACACGAGGAAGTCCTCGGCCAGCCGACCGTCGAACTTGTGAGCGGCCCGGACCAGCGCCAGGTAGGCGACCTGCTCCAGGTCTTCGATCGGAATGCCGCGGTTGGCGTAGCGGGAGGCGATCGCCCGAGCGACCGAGGTGTTCACGAGAATGACCTCATCGAGCAGTCGCGCACGCTCCGCACCGTCTGCTGCCGCAGCCTCGGTGAGGAGTCGAGTGGTCTCCCGCCGCCGAGTCTCACGCGGCAGATCCTGGTGAAGCGTCGCGTTCGTGTTCATGACCGACCCGTGCCCCTCCCCGGGGCGGGCAAACCGGCCGCGGTCCGATTTAGCCCCTGGGGGTGGTACCCCCGGTCGATACCCCCACCCCTAGGGGTGAGGACTCGATGACCAGACCCGGAGGCCCGTCGCCCCGGGCTCGCGCGAACCCGGAGCGGCGGCGTTCGGCACCGTGCGGAGTGTCCTGACCTGGTCGACCCAGGTCACCCGAAGACGCCGGACAGCAATCGAGTACCACGAACCTTGTGCACGCATTCACCTTCTGCGGTGATGCTCGACTCAGTCCGGGGGCGCGAACCCGTGCTGGATCGCCCAGGCCACCGCCTGCGCCCGGGAGCTGACACCGATCTTGCGATAGGCCTGCCGGATGTGGCTCTTGAGGGTGTTGGTGGTGAGGAAGAGCTTGTCCGCGATCTCCTTGTTGGCCAGCCCCTGGGCGATCAGGGCGAGGGCCTCGATCTCGCGCGGCGACAGACCGGCACCGTCGGCGACGCGTTCGTTCTGCTCCGGGAGGGGCTCGCCGGCGGCGACGAGCTCGATCGCCTCGACCAGCTCCTGGGCGCGGATGGACATCGACACCCAGGGGAGACCGAAGGCCAGCGCCCGAGCCCGCAGGTCGGGCCGCATGTCGCGGCTGAAGACGAGGATCTTGGCCTCGGTCTCGCGCGTCAGGTGCTCAAGCTCCGCACCGTCGTTCGCATGCAGGCCGAGGGTGTCGTAGAGGATCACCTCGACGCCCGCGGCCTTGGTCCACACGCTCGGCAGCGCGGTGACGATGACGCGGTCGGGATAGTCCGCGAGCATCGCGGTCAGGCCGCGCGCGACCACCTCTTGACGGCTGACGATGGCGAGCCGGATCGGCGCGTCACGCATGGGCGTTGTCCATGCGCTGATCGTGCCAGATCCAGGCTCGGTTACCTAGGCAGGGTCTTTACTTTTCTTGGGTACGTCGCCGGCCGGCCCGGTCGTCGCGCGAGCGCGTGCCGATGGAGCCGGGCCAGTGCGGTTTTCGTAGGCTTGCGCGCATGCCTCGCTACGTGATGACACTGCGCTGCCCCGACGGCCCCGGGATCATCCGAGCCTTCGCGAACGGCGTGGTCGAGGCCGACGGCAACATCGTCGACAACCAGCAGTTCTCCGACCCCGACACCGGGACGTTCTGCATGCGCACCGAGTTCGACTCGCCGCTGGAGGACGTCGAGGGGGTGCGCTCCTTCCTGCTCGGCGCGCTGGCGCCGTTCGAGCCGGTGCTGACGCTGCGACCGGAGTCGCTGCGTCGTCGGATGCTGGTGATGGTCTCGAAGTTCGACCACTGCCTGGTCGACCTGCTCTACCGCCACGAGACCGGCGAGCTGCCCGTCGACATCCCGCTGGTGGTCAGCAACCACCCGGACCTTCGGGCGCTGGTCGAGCACCACGGCATCCCGTTCCTGCACCTGCCGGTGACCAGGGAGACGAAGCCGGACGCCGAGGCGCGGCTGCTGGAGCTGGTCGACGAGCACGACGTGGACTTCGTCGTACTCGCCCGCTACATGCAGGTCCTCTCCGACGACCTGTGCCGCGCGCTGGAGGGCCGGGTGATCAACATCCACCACTCGTTCCTGCCCGGGTTCAAGGGCGCCAAGCCCTACCACCAGGCCTACGCGCGGGGCGTGAAGCTGATCGGGGCGACCGCGCACTACGTGACCGCCGACCTCGACGAGGGACCGATCATCGAGCAGGAGGTCACCCGGGTCACCCATGCCGCCACGCCCGAGGCGCTGGTGGCCCTGGGCCGCGACACCGAGCGGCTCGTGCTCTCCCGGGCGGTACGCCGCCACGCGGAGGACCGAGTGCTGCTCGTCGGACCCCGGACGGTCGTCTTCAGCGCCTGAGGACTCGCCGGCTGGAAGACGGTTCGCCGGCCCGTGACCGGACCGGCGAACCGATGGAGCCGTCTGTCGGAATCGAACCGACGACCTGCTCATTACGAGTGAGCTGCTCTACCGACTGAGCTAAGACGGCGTGCTGCCCGGCAGGCAACGCGGAGAGTGTAGCGATGGCGGACGCGCGCGGCGAAAACGGCGTCAGCAGGACAGGCCGTTCTTCGGCACCTTGCCGTCGACCAGGTAGTCCTCCACCGCGCTGTTCACGCAGGAGTTGCCGGTGTTGTAGCCGGTGTGGCCATCGCCGTTGCGGGTGACCAGGACACCCGACGTGAGCAGTGAGGCGAGGTGCTGGGCCCATTGCAGCGGCGTGGCCGGGTCGCGGGTGGTGCCGATGACCACGATCGGGTTGGCGCCCGGCGCGCCGACCGGCGGGGCGGGCTCGTCGGCCCTCGCCTTGAAGTAGGCGCAGCTGGTCAGTCCCCACGCGAACACGTCGCCGAACGTGGGCGAGGCCTTCTCGAACTCCGGCAGCACCGAGGCGACCTGCCCGGGCTTGATCGCGGACGGGTCGTCGAGGCAGCTGATGTCGTACTGCGCCTCCATCGAGTTGTCGCTGTAGCCCTGCTGGGTGCGGCTGGTGTAGATGTCCGAGAGCTCCAGCAGCACCGAGCCGTCACCGCCGAAGGCCTGCTTGAGCGCCTGGGTGAGATAGATCCAGCTGTTGCGGTCGTACAGCGTCACGGCGACCCCGTAGAAGGCGTTGCCGCCACGCAGTTCCCGATTGCCCCCGGCCGGCAGCGGATGCTGCTCGACCTGGGTGAGGAACGCCTTGATCTTGGCCAGTCCCTCGTCGACGCTGGTGCCCAGATAGCAGCTCTTCGAGGTGCTGACGCAGTTCTGCACGTAGGAGCGCAGGGCGGTCTCGAAGCCGGCGGCCTGCTGCACGCCCAGCTGCTCGTTGTCGAGCGTCGGGTCGACCGCACCGTCGAGCACGAACCGCCCCACCTTGGCCGGGAAGAGATCGGCGTACGTCGTCCCGAGCTTGGTGCCGTAGGACGCGCCGAAGTAGTCGAGCTTCGACTCCCCGAGGGCAGAC
>NZ_DASZUF010000198.1:0-16528 GCF_035547795.1 Nocardioides sp. | reverse complement strand
TCGCCGATCACAGAACCCGGCTTACAGGCCAGCCCGTCCGCACCCATGGCCTTCCGCCGGCTTCGCCGAATCGCCTACTCCGGGACGGCCGGCCACCTTGGATTCACCGCGTGGAGCAGGATGTTCCACGTTGGTGGATGGCCTTGGAGCGCCTCGCGAGGTCGGCGGGTGGATCTGGAATCTCCTCCTTTTCTGGGTCCGACGGGCGACACTGCCAATCGCCCCATCTCAGCCGGCTTCTCCTTCCGGGACCCAGCGTGGAATTCGCTCCGCAGCGGCCTTGTGGCGATCGCCTGGGTGCGTTGACCGACTGCCGCACCTACGCGGCGAGGTCGTAGATCAGGGGCATGCCGACGGTCCTGACCTTCGCAGCACCAGCACTCCAAGGGCCGTGGATGGTGCCGGCACCGACAGCCCGGCTCATCGGCGCTTCCGTCCATGCGGCCGGCGCAGCTCCCGCAGTGCGGTCCGGAGCGGCGTCGCTGGCATTCCCTGGAGGTTCAAAGGAGGATCGAGGCGGGCGACGACGTCCTCTTCGAGACGGCCGAGGGTGTCGGCATCGGGGAATGGCACCGCTTTCACCTGCAAGTGGGCGTGCATCCACGCCGACAAGGCGACCTCGTCGATCGCCGCGTCGTCTCCGCCGGCGACGAGGATCGACCCGAGCGTGCGGCGGAACGTCGAGAACTCGTGCTTCTGCCCGAGATGCATCCCTGCGATACGTGACCACAAGGTGTTGGTCGACCGACGCCCGCTCGGCCATCGGGTGGCTCCCGCCAGCCCGGCGTAGACCAACCCCGGCTCCACCGGGAGTCCGAGAGCGGTCGTCAGCTCCAGAGCGCCCTCGGCGTCGACCCACCAGCTGTAGAGCCCAGGAACCTGGAGGTGTTCATGGGGCTGGCCGAGGAGCTCCGCCGGCGACATGCGACCGTCGGGATCGGTCAACACTCGGCAGAACTCGTTGGTGTCCGCGTGGGGCACCTGACCGGCCGGGGCCGCTGGAGCCGCCTTGAGTGCCACGTCCCGCATGCGGTCGGATTGCATGCGGTCGGATTGCATGCGGTCGGATCGGACCGATTCGGCGTACCAGGCCAGCCGTTGGCCCAGCGTGAGTCCCTTGAGCGGCTCGACGATGGTGGCGCCCTTCGAGCCGAACGGCCCGCGCAGCGCATCGACGTACGCCTCACTCGCATGGACCTCGACGACACGACCGCGCAGACTCCCGGCCAGCAGCTCCAGCCGCTCTGTCACCCACACGCCCCAGGCCGCGCGATAGCTGCGAGGCGTATCGGGCAAGTAGCGCTCGTACCGCGCCAGCCACTCGTCGGGTGCGACCAGCCCGTGCTCCGCCGAGAGGATGAACCACGGCAGCCCCGAGGTCTCGGCGTACGCACGCTCCTTCTTGAACAGCGGCGAGACGTAGAGGTCGCGGGCCGCGGCCGGAGCAGCCAACTTCTCCTTGACACAGGTGACGAGGAGCAGGCGCTGTGCCGGGGCCAGCTCCTGAGGCCAGGACACTGTCATCGCCGGCGCCGTCGTGGCCCCGACCCTGACGAAGGAGACCTCGTGTCCACGGACCAGGCCCTCGATCCTGAAGCCCGCCCGGCGCCAGACCTTCACGTGCGGCCTGTCACCACCCCACCATGCCTGATGGTTCCTCGCCGACGCCGGCAGCCCGCCGACCAAGGCATCGAGCTCGGCCCAGGTGAAGCGGACCGAGCGCTCCACGCCTGCCAGGACCTCGGCGAGCCGACTCCAGTCACCCATGGAAGGAGTCTCGCCGATAGCGGCCGCGGATGGGCCGTGTTCAGCGCCAGAGCCGGAGCATCCCTGCGATGGTGGCCTCACCGCCCTCGCGAGCGCCTGAGCCACAGCCACCCTCCCCCGGCGCCGGTGGCCGCGGCGGCGGTGAGGAGCGCGGCGCGGACGGGCCGGTTGCGCCAGTGGCCGGAGACGGCGTCGGTGCTGGGGTCGGGCGCGAGGACGTTGCCGGGGTGCGGATCCTCGGGCTCGTCGCCGATGGCGACGAAGCGCATCACGCCCGGGGCGAGGTCGCCGTACGCGCCGGGGAGGAGGGCGTGGCCGAGGCTGGCGAAGTGGTGCAGCCGCCCGACCTCGACGTGCGCACGCGGGCGGGTGGCGAGGCCGACGATCGCGCGGGCGACCCGCTCGGGCGAGGAGACCGGCGGCACCGGCCTGACCCGGCGCCCGACGTAGTTGGCGGCATGCCGGAAGATCGGCGTGTCCATCGAGCCGGGCAACACGGCGCAGACCGCGACCCCCGGAACGTCGTGCAGCTCCTGCCGCACCGTCTGGGTGAAGCCGAGGATGCCGAACTTGCTGGCGGCATACCCGCTGACGTACGGCGTGGTCATCTTGCCGTACAGCGAGGAGACGTTGACCAGCACGCCGTGCCCCTGCCGGCGCAGCACCGGCACCACCGCGCGCGTCCCCCACATGACGCCGAGCAGGTTCACCTCCACGATGCGCCGCTGGATCTCGACCGGGGTGTCCTCGAGCCGGCCGTAGGACATCACGGCGGCGGCGTTGACCCAGACGTCGATCCGGCCGCACTCCGCGAGCACCCGCGCGACGAGCCGGTCGTGTGCCTCGGGCTCGACCACGTCGAAGGGGTACGCCGTGACCGCCGCGGCGCCGGCGTCGCGGCATTCGGCCGCGACCTCCGCCAGCGCATCCGCGGAGCGCGCCACCAGGAACAGCCGCGCATGCCTGCCGGCGAACCGCCGTGCCGTCGCGCGCCCGATCCCGCTCGAGGCCCCGGTGACCACCACCGCGGCCCCGTCGAGATCCACACCGCGGCGGCTGGAGCGGCGCAGCCCGCTCGCCGCCGCGCGCATCCGGTCGGTGTGCGGCCGGGGATCGCGGAGACGGTCGATCATGCCGCCCGGGTACCCGGCCGACGGTGCTCCGATGCGGTGCGACTCGGCGACAAGCTCACAGGCTGAGCCTGTGACGTCACAGCCGATCGCCCTCTACGCCGGGCGGGTCGGCGCGCCGAGGATGGCGCCGTGGCCCTCACCCTCCCCCTCCTCCGGCGCCCCGGTCGCACGGCCGTCCTGCTGCCCGGCCTGGTCGCGGCGGTGATCCTCGCCGCCGTCGGTACGGCGATCGGGCACGCGGCGCCGGTCGTCGGCAGCGCGGTGCCCGCGGTCGTGCTCGGCTCGCTCCTGGCCACGGTCCGCCGCCCGAGCGCGGGCCTGACCCCGGGCCTGCGCTTCGCCGGCGAGCGCGTGCTGCAGGCGTCGGTCGTCGTCCTCGGCCTGCGACTGTCCCTACGCCAGGTCGTCACCGTGGGCCTCGGTTCGCTCCCGGTGATGCTGGGCACCCTCGCGGTGTGCCTCGTCGTGGCCCGGCTGGTCGGCCGCCGGCTCGGGGTCGATCGCGACCTCCAGGCGCTGATCGGCTGCGGAACCGGCATCTGCGGCGCCTCGGCGATCGCGGCCGTCGCCCCGGCCATCGGGGCAGCCGGCGCGGACGTCGCCTACGCCGTCTCCACGATCTTCGTCTTCAACATCGCCGCCGTGCTCGTCTTCCCGCTCCTCGGCCACGCCCTCGGCCTGAGCCAGCACGCCTTCGGCCTCTTCGCCGGCACCGCGGTCAACGACACCTCCTCCGTGGTGGCGGCCGCCTCGGCGTACGGCCCGGCCGCGGTCGACCATGCGGTCGTGGTCAAGCTGGTGCGGACCCTGATGATCATCCCGATCACCCTCGCCCTCGCCGCGCTCACCGGCCGGCGGACGACGCCGCACACCACACCGCGGCGGGCGCCGACGCGTGGGCGCACCCTGCGCCTGGTGCCGTGGTTCCTGGTCGGCTTCCTGCTGATGGCGGCGGTCAACTCGACCGGCGCCGTGCCCACCGCAGCCGGCGCTCCGATCGCCGCGGTCTCGACGTTCCTGATCACCGTCGCCCTAGCCGGGATCGGCCTGTCCACCGACGTGGCCGCGCTGCGGCGCACCGGTCACCGGCCGCTGCTGCTCGGCGCGATCCTCTGGGTCACGGTGACGGTGGTGAGCCTCGCCGTCCAGGCCGCGACCACCGGTCTGTGAGACGCGGATCGGGGTCGCCGTCTCGTTCACCGTCTCACCCCGGCCGGGGACCTCCAACGAGCGCTCAGCCCGTGACGACGCGGTCCGGACCGGCCAGCGGCGCGCCCGAGAGCTGCCGGGCGACGGTGGCGATCCGACTTGGCGCCTGCTGCTCGGTCACCGGCATCGTGTTCGGCGGCACCGGATAGCCCGGATATGCCTGCTCGACGAACGTGCCGGTGATCGCGTCGTACGTCGCCCGGCACTGCAGCACCGTGGCGGCAACCCCGGTCTCGTGCGTCGCCGCCAGCTTCGGTGCCCGCGCGTCGGGTGCGGCGGCGAAGTTGAACGTCGAGGTCAGGTCGCCGCACGTCCGCCGCCGCCAGCCGGACAGGTTGGGCACCTCGACGCCGTACCTCTTCTCGACCAGACGCAGCTGCGAGGTGTGGTCGAACACGTCGCTGGCGACCAGCCCGCCGCGCGAGTACGGCGAGAGCACCATCGCAGGCACCCGGAAGCCGAGCCCGACCGGCCCGTTGACACCGCCGGCGGTCGCGGGCAGCGGATCGACGGTGAGCCACTCGCCCGGCTCTCCGGCAGGCGGCACCGGCGGGGCGACGTGGTCGAAGAAGCCGCCGTTCTCGTCGTAGCTGACGATCAGCGCCGTCTTCTCCCAGATCGCCGGGTGCGCCGTCAGGGTGTCGAGCACCTGCAGCAGCGTCACCGCGCCGAAGGACGGCGGCAGCGCCGGGTGCTCGCAGTTGAGCAGCGGCGGGATGATCCAAGACACCTTCGGCAGCGTGCCCAGCGCGACGTCGAGGGCGAAGTTCTCCGGGTACACGGGCAGCACGCCGTTGGTGAGCAGATAGGGCTTGCTGGCGGTCTGCTTGAACGACTGCATCATCCCGGAGAGCACCGCAGTGGAGGCGACCGGCACCTGCTCGGAGGTGTAGACCTTCCACGAGACGCCGGCCTCGTGCAGGTTCTCCGGATAGGTGCGCCAGCTGAACCTGAGGTTCGGCACCAGCTCGGGCGTGTCCAGCATCGGGCCGCCGTGCTCGCCGTCCGGGTCGAGTGTGCCGCTGATCCAGTAGAGCCGGTTCGGGTCGGTCGGCCCCATCACCGAGCTGAAGTAGTGGTCGCACAGCGTGAACGCGTCCGCCAGTGCCCAGTGCACCGGGATGTCGGCGCGGGTGTAGTAGCCCATCGTGGCGGGCCCGTTGACGACGCCCTCGCTGGCCAGATGGACCGGCACCCAGCTGTCCATCCGGCCGCCGTTCCAGACCTGGTGTTGGGGCGCCCAGCTGTGCGTCGGATCGTTGATGCACTCGCCGTCAAGGCTGGTGCCGCGAGTGGTGTCGAGCCGGAACGGCATCAAGTACGACGCCGGATCGGCCACGTGCCTGACCGGGTCGTACCCGTACTGCCGGATCGTCCCGGCCGCGGCCGCGTCGGCGAACCCGCGCACTCCCGACCGCGTGCCGAAGTAGTGGTCGAAGGAGCGGTTCTCCATCATCAGGAAGACGAAGTGCTCGATGTCGCCCAGGCCACCGGTCCCGGCCGGATCGGCGGCGTAGGCCCGCTCCAGCACCGGACCGGCCAGGTCGTTGAGCGCCGCCAAGCCACCACTCGCCAGGGCCAGCTTGAGGAAGCCGCGCCGGTCGAGCCCGTCGAAGAAACCCATCTCCGCACCCCTTCGTCGTCGCTTCGTGAACGACGGCGAAGCGCCGGGGTTATGAGCGGGTCAGCGTGTTCGGCGAGGCGTCATCCTCGGTTCATCCGGCGTCCGCGCCGGGTCTCCCGATCGCGGTGGCTGGCCATCTCGCGGGTATCGCGCTCGATCTCGCGGGCGCGCCTGCGCTCGAAGAGCAGGATCAGCACCGCGACGGCGAGGAGCACCACCACCGTCAGGATCACGCTATAGAGGGTCACCGGCTCACCTCCTCGGGCTGTCCCGTGCCGGTACCCCGATCCCGGCTACCTCACGTCGCGGCGGTGGGTCCCGAACGTGCGATCGTGATAGGTCAGCGGCCGGCCGATGCCCTGGCGCGCGCTGATCACGTCGCCGACGACGACCACGTGGTCCCCGCCGCGGACCATCTCGCGCACCCGCAGCCCGATCCAGGCGTGGACGTCCTCCAGTTCGGGCGCACCGTCGGTCAACGACCAGGTCACGCCCTCGAAGCGGCGGTCGTCGCGCGCGGCGAACCGCAGCGCCACCGCCTCCTGCTCGTGGGTGAGCACGTTGATGCCCAGCGGGAGCCCGATGGTCAGGTGCGAGAGCAGGTAGCTGCCCACCTGCAGCGCCACGGTCATCATCGGCGGGTCCATCGAGAGCGAGTCGAACGCCGAGACGGTCGTTCCCACCGGCACGCCGCCGACGTAGGTGGTGACCACGGAGACCGGAGCCGCCACGTGCCGCATCGCCAATCGGAAGTCCTGCTCCACGCTCACGACACCAGCCAACCAGACGCGACGGGCTCCTCTTCCCTAGGGTGAGGGATGTGACAGTCCTCATCACACCAGCCGAGCTCGCCACCGCTCTCGCGTCGGACCACCCGCCGGTCGTCCTCGACGTGCGTTGGCGCCTCACCGTCGCCGGCGGTCAGCGGTACGACGGTGTCACCGACTACCTGGACGGGCACATCCCCGGCGCGGTCTTCGTCGACCTCGACGAGGAGTTGGCCGCCGCCGGCGAGCCCACCGACGGGCGACACCCGCTGCCCTCGGCGGAGGCGCTGCAGAAGGAGATGCGTCGCTGGGGCGTACACGAGGGCGATGCGGTGGTGGTCTACGACGGCGAGGGCAACCTGGCCGCGGCCCGGGCGTGGTGGCTGCTGCGCTGGGCCGGCGTGGCCGACGTCCGCCTGCTCGACGGCGCCCTGCCCGCCTGGGTCGCCGCCGACCAGCCGCTGGAGACCGGCGACATCCTGCCTCGGGCCGGCGACGTGGTGGTGCGACCCGGCGGCATGCCCACCATCGACGCCGACGACGCGGCCGCGTGGTCCGGCGTACTGCTGGACGCTCGGGCACCCGAGCGCTTCCGCGGCGAGAGCGAGCCGGTCGACCCCAAGGCCGGTCACATTCCCGGGGCGCGCAACGCACCCACCGCCGACAACCTGGCGCCCGACGGGAGGTTCCTGCCGGCCGCGCAGCTGCGGGCTCGGTTCGAGGCGCTCGGCGTCGGCGAGGACACCGCCGTGGCCGCCTACTGCGGCTCCGGCGTGACGGCCGCGCACGAGGTGGCCGCGCTGGCGATCGCCGGCTTCGACGCCGCCCTCTACCCCGGCTCATGGTCGCAGTGGAGCAACCAGGACCGGCCGGTCGCCACCGGCGAGTGACAACTGCTCTACATGTTGTAGAGTCCAGGCGACGCGACTCCCGAGCCCCGGGAGCCAGACCGAACTGAGGATCCATGTCCCGTCGCCGCTTCCGTATGCTGGCCGCCGCCGCACCCGCCCTGGCCCTCCTCGCCCTCGCCGCGCCGGCATCCGCCCACGTCACCGTGAACCCCAACACCGCCACCGGTGGGGGCTACTCGAAGCTGACGTTCCGCGTTCCCACCGAGTCGGACACCGCCTCGACCACCAAGCTCGCGGTCTACTTCCCCAGCACGCCGGCGTTCGCGTCGGTGAGCGTCAAGCCGCATCCGGGCTGGAGCTACAAGGTCAGCGACAGCGGGCAGCGCGTGGCCAAGATCGTGTGGACCCCCGACTCCGCCGCCGACGCGATCAAGCCGGGACAGTTCGACGAGTTCGACATCTCGCTAGGGCCGCTGCCGGCGTCCGGGACCGTGGTCTTCAAGGCACTGCAGACCTACAGCGACGGCTCCGTGGTGCGCTGGATCGACCCCACCGTGGCCGGCCAGCCGGAGCCCGCTCACCCGGCGCCGGTGCTGACCATCACCCCGGCCGGCGCCGGCGCCGCGCCGAGCAGCGCTCCCGTGGACAACAGCAGTACGCCGGCCGCCGCCGCGACGACGGACGACGGCAGCTCCCACACGCCGCTGGCGCTCTCGATCATCGCCCTGGTGGTCGCCGTGGCCGGCGCCGGCTGGTCCGTCGTACGCCGCAAGGCCTGACCGACTGCGTCGGCGCCGACCGGGCGCCGTAGAGTGCCCGTGTCGGCCTTCTCTTCACCGGCCGACTCCCCCAGGAGGTGTGACCCCGATGCCCGGAATGCCCGGGATGGACACGATGTCCAACCTCTCGCCGCTGACCTGGGCGAGCTTCTTCGGCACCTGGCGTCTGGAGGCCGGCTGGCTGGAGGCGGGGGTGCTCATCCTGGGCGCCTACCTGATCGCCCGACGCTCGGCCCGCTCCTCCACGGTGCGGCCCTGGCGGGTGGCCTGCTTCACCACCGGCATCGTGCTGATGTGGGTCTGTGTCGCCTCGGCGATCGGCGCCTACGCGATGGCGGTCTTCTGGATGCACATGGTGCTGCACCTGGCGCTCATCATGGTGGTGCCGGCGCTGCTGGTGCTCGGCCATCCGCTGACGGTGCTGGTCGAGGCGTTCCAAGGCCCGGCCCAGGAGCGGGTACGACGCGTGCTGCGCTCCTGGCCGGTCTCCGCGCTGACCCACCAGGCCACCGGCGCGCTGCTCTACTCGATCGTCATCATCGGCACCCACCTGACCGGCTTCATGGATCAGATGGCGCGGCACGGCTGGCTGATGACCGGCGAGCAGGTGCTCTACATCGTGGCGGGCTATCTGTTCCTGCAGCCGCTGCTGGGCGAGGAGCCGATCCGGGCCAACCCGCCGTACCTGCTGCGGCTGATGATCGTGGTCGCGGCGATGATCCCCGACACCATCGTGGGGATCGTGCTGCTGCAGACCGACACGGTGCCGTTCCCGGTGATGATGAGCATGCATCCGTCCTGGGCGCCCGATCCGATCTCCGACATCCACGCCGCCGGCGGCCTGATGTGGGCGGCGGGCGACGGCCTGATGATGGCCATCGGCATCGGCATCATGCTCGGCCTGATCAGCTCCCCCACCAAGCGCGACCGGATGATCGGCTCCTGGCTGGAGGGCGCGCGGCGGGCCGCGCTGACCGAGCACACCGGCTCGGCGACGGCGATCGAGGACGCCGACAGCGATGAGGCGCTGGAGGCCTACAACCGGATGCTCGCCCGGCTGCACGAGCAGGGTCGCTGACGCCCGATCCTCTACATCTTGTAGAGTGGACGCGTGAAGCTTCGGATCCTCGTCGGTCTGACCGTCCTGCTGGCGCTCGCCGGCTGCGGCGACTCCACCGGCCCGACCGCGACGCCGCTCGCGGAGGTCTCGTCGTACCACCCGATCCCAGACCAGCCGCTCGGCCCGGCCACCCAGACCATCGACCAGGCCGCCGGCGGTACCTGGAGCTACGCCAAGCCCGCCGCCGGCAAGCTCACCCTGGTCTACTTCGGCTACACCAGCTGCCCCGACGTGTGCCCCACCACCATGGCGGACCTGGCCGCCGCGATGACCCGGCTGCCCGGGTCGCTGGCCAGCAAGGTCTGGGTGCAGTTCGTCAGCACCGATCCGCACCGGGACACCGCGGCCCGGCTGAGCCGCTGGATCGACTACTACTCCGCCACCTTCCACGCCGGCCGCGCACCCATCGAGCAGGTCGTCGCGGCGGCGCGCTCCTACGCCATCGCGATCACGCCACCGAAGGTGACCAAGCACGACTACGAGGTCACCCACGGCGCCCAGGTGCTCGTGCTCGACCAGCACGGCGGCGAGGTCGGCTTCTTCAGCGAGCTGGCCGGAGCCAAGGCGTACGCCGAGGCACTTCCCACGCTGATCAAGGACTACGCATGATCTCCTCTCGACTCCTGGCCCTGCCCGTGCTGGCGCTGACCCTGAGCCTGCTGCTCGCCGGCTGCGGCGGATCGACGAAGGCGGCCGGCCCCCGCTTCGCCAACGCTCACGACCGCGACATCGCGCTCAGCGCCGGTTGGGTCTCCGCCGCCCGCGACATGTCGGGGATGTCCGGGATGTCCGGGACGTCCGGGACGTCCGGGACGTCCGGGATGTCGGGGATGGGCACGAGCAGCGAGAGCACCGCCTACGCCACCCTGACCGACACCGGCGCCACCGACGATGCGCTGGTCTCGGTCTCCACCCCGGCCGCGGGCCAGGCGACGCTGCACAACACCGTCGCCAGCGCAAACGGCTCGGCGGGCACGATGGTGGCCGCCAGCAGCATCCCGGTGCCGGCGGGCGGTCACGTCACGCTGCAACCCGGCGGGTACCACGTCATGCTGACGAATCTGAAGGGCGACCTGAACGCCGGGTCGACCATCACCATGACCTGGACCTTCCGCAGCGGTGCCACGGTGACCACGACGTTCCCGGTGATCGATCCCGCAGATCGCCCCGAGGCAAGCCGGTAGCCGCGTGTCGACGTCCGATCCCATCCCTGCACCGGCCCACACCACTGCCCGGATCGGCCGCCGAGCACTGCTCGGCTGGTCCGGCGCGGCCGGGGTGGCCGGCCTGGCAGCCGGCGGCGCCGCCGGCACCCTGACCCACCGCGACGGCGCGACCACCGCACCGACCACGGACCGGCTCACCACCGACCGACTCGCCCCGGCCGGAGGCGTGGTCGCCGACCGCTCGTTACCGATGGGCCTGGGCGCGCGCATCCCGGCGTTCGGGCACCTGGTCGCCTTCAGCCTGCACGGTCACGCCTCGGGACGAGAGGCGCGCGAGACCGCCGTCGCGTTCCTCAGGTTCCTGGCCCGGCTCGCCGACCAGGCCGCCGCTCCGGCGTCGTACCCCCGCGTCGTTGACGCGATCGATCCGCAGGCCACCGGCTCGGCCGGCCTGGACCTACGGCCGGCGAGTCTGCAGGTCACCCCCGGCATCGGGGCCTCCCTGCTCACCGCCTGCGATCTCGGGGACCAACGGCCCGCGGAGCTCATCGACCTGCCGGCCTTCGCCACCGACCGACTCGACCCCGCCCGGTGCGGCGGGGACCTGATGGTCCAGATCGGGGCCGAGGACCCGCTGAAGCTCGCCGGGGCGGTGCAGGCCGTGGTCTCCTACGCCCGCAGCCGGCTGGCCGACCGACTCCGGCTGCGCTGGTCGCGCTCCGGCTTCCGCGGCACGGCCGTGGCCGCCGACAACCCCGCCACCACCGGCCGCAACCTGATGGGACACCGCGACGGCACCGACAACCCGACCCTCGGCAGCCCGCTGTGGCGCACGGCGGTACAGAGCCGCCAGCAGGGCTGGATGGAGGGCGGCAGCTACCTGGTCGCCCGGCAGATCCTGATCGACCTCGACACCTGGTTCGGCCACGACGAGGCCGCCCGCGACCGGGTCATCGGCCGGCGGACCGCCGACGGCGCCGCCCTGGGCGACCACACCGAGAGCCAGTTGGTGGACCTGGGCGCTCGGGACGCGGCCGGTGCGCTGAAGATTCCCGCACACGCCCACATCCGGCTGGCCAGCCCGCAGAACACGCTCGGCGCCCGGATCTACCGGCGCAGTTGGAACTTCGACGACGGGTACGTCGACGGGCAGCGCCACGCCGGCCTGCTGTTCCTCGCCTGGCAGGCGGACATCCGCCGCGGGTTCCTGCCGATCCAGCGCGCACTCACCCAGCACCATGACGCCCTGAACGCATTCACCACCCACGTCGGCAGTGCCGTCTTCGCCGTGCCAGCACGCCGCGATGACGAGTACGTTGGCCAACGACTCCTGGAGGCCTGATGACCAACCCCGGCGACCGCTCCCGCCGCCGCCACGGCGCCCTGCGCGACGAGGTTCTCGGCGTACTCGTCCATGCGGACGAGCCGCTGACCGCGCGCCGCGTCGTCGATCTGCTCGGCGAGCGCGACGGTCACCCGCCCGCGCTGACCACGGTGCTCACCGTGCTCGACCGCCTGCACCGCTCCGGCGAGGTGGAGAAGTCGAAGGCCCACGGCGAGCTGCGCTTCTGTGTCGCGCGGCACGACGCCGCGGCCGTGGCCGACGACATGCTGGAGGCGCTGCTACGGAGCAAGGACCGCACCGGCGCCCTGCTCAGCTTCGCCGGGAGCCTCAGCCCCGAGGACCTCTCCGTGCTGCGCGGGCTGGTCGACGGCGAGCCCCGGGGCGGCGAGTCGCCCCGGTGATCGCCACCCTCGTCAGCGGCGGCTGCCTACTGCTGCTCTACGCGGTGGCGGTGATGGTCGCCACCCCGCTGGTGGTGACGCGCCGTCGCTGGACGAGCCGGCTGCCACGCACCGCCATCCTGGTCTGGATCGGCGCCCTCGGCAGTGGCGGCGTGGCGATGCTCGCCAGTCTCGGCTGCGCCATCGGCGCGGCCAGCACGCTGGCCGCCCGCCCGCACCGGCCGCACGCCCGCCTCTCGCTGCACACCGCCCTGGACGGGATCGGGCTCACGGTCGTCGCCTGCCTCATGACCGCGATCGGCGGCGGCGTGGCCTGTGTGGTGGTCTACCGGACCGTGGTCGCCGCGGCGACCCGGCGACGACTGCGCGGCACCGCGGTGACGGCCATCGTCCCTCGGCGCGCGCCCGGTCGCGCCGCCCCGACCGTCGTGGTCGACAGCGTGCACGGCGGCGCCGTGAGCATCCCCGGCCGCCACCCGGTCATCGTGGTCTCCTCGCGGCTGCGCGACCTGCTCTCCGAGGCCGAGCTGGCCGCCGTCGTCGAGCACGAGCGCGGGCACCTGATGCAGCGCCATCATCTTCTGCTCCAACTGGCCGACCTGCAGTTCCGCTGCGCTCCGATCCTGCCGTGCGCCCGCTCCCTCGAGCGGTCGATCCACCTGCTGGTGGAACTGGCCGCCGATGACCACGCCGCCCGCCGCTGTGGCCGCGGGGCCACCGCCCGCGCCCTGCGCGCCCTCGGCGCCGCGACCGGCGACGACGGCATGCACCTGCGTGCCCGCCGACTGGAGTCGGCCGAGTCGGCCCGTCGCCGGCCGGGCGTGGCCCATGGCTGAGATGTCCGGCATGCCCCACGGCGGTGGGATGTGGTCGATGACCGGGCCGATGTGGATGCCGCAGGACCCGCCGTCGCTGGCCCGGATCCTCGGCCCGCACCTCCAGCCGATCCCGCTGCTGCCGTTCCTCGGTCTGGTCGGCCTGGTCAGCTACCTGGCCGGCGTCGCCGTGCTGGCCGGTCGCGGTGTCCGCTGGCCGTGGCGGCGCACCGCGAGCTGGGTCCTCGGCGTACTGGCGCTCGAGCTGGTCACCACCACCGGCATCGAGGGCTACGGGATGATGCTGTTCAGCGTCCACATGGCCCAGCACATGGTCCTGGCCATGGTGGTGCCGGTCCTGCTCGCGCTCGGCTCCCCGGTGCACCTGGCCCTGCGCGCACTGCCGACGTACGGCGGCGGCGGGATGCTGCGTCGCGGCCTGCTCCGGCTGGGCGCCAGCCGACTGGCGGCCGTGGCGCTGAGCGTTCCGGTCCGCTGGACGCTCTTCCTGGCCTCGCTCTACGGCATCTACTTCACGCCGCTGTTCGGCGACCTGATGCACACCGTGTGGGGCCACAACGTGATGCTGCTGCACTTCCTGGCCACCGGCTGCCTGTTCTTCGGCCCGCTGGTCCGGGACACCCGACATGCCCGACCCCCGGCGCGCCGCCTGGCCGAGACCTTCGCCAGCACCCCGCTGCATGCGCTTTTCGGGCTGGTCATCATGCTCTCCGGCGCCCCGGTGCTGGGGTTCTTCGACGACCCCGACCCACGCTGGAGCGTGGACACGCTGGCCGACCAGTCGCTGGCGGGCAGCATCGCCTGGGCGGTCTCGGAGACCGCGACGGTGCTGGTGATGACGATCCTGCTGGTCGGCTGGTTGCGCCGCCCGCGCGGCAGGCTCAGCGGATCGACATGGTGAGGTAGCCGGTCGCCTCGTCGACGGCCGAGGTCCGCACCGTGACGGCGAGCTGCCACGACCCCGTCATCGGCACCGCGATGGTGCCGGTGCGATGCCCGGGGCCCGCGACCGCCAGCGCGACCGGCAGCGGCCCGATCGACTTGGCCGGCAGGCTCACGCTCGCGTCGACCTCCTTGGGGTCGGTGGGCTGCTGGTTCGGCCCGAACAGGTAGAGATGCAGCTGCATCTGTCGGTCGCCGTCGGGCACCACCGAGACCTGGACGGTGTCGCCGGCGATGCTCAGGTTGGCCGACGCGGTCGGGTGGTAGGCGGTCTTGGCCGGCTCGGTGGCGACCAGCGCCGAGGTGATCCCGAGCACGACCGCGAGCCCGAGCGCCTCACCCAGCACGGTACGGCGCAGCCGGCTCGGGTGACCGCCGCGCCACACGAAGGCCCGGGACCCGGCGGCCAGCAGCACCACCACACAGATCACCCCGATCTTGGCGAGCAGCTCGCGGCCGTAGGTGGTCGCACCGAACGCGCCGAACGAGCCGACCTGACGCGCGGCCTGGTAGATCCCGGTCGCGACCAGCAGCAGCACCAGGATCGCCGCCAGCCGGGAGAACCGACGCACCACCGGCGCGAGCTCGTCCGGCTCGGCGACGCCGACCACCGCCGGCTCCGGCCGCAGCACCACCGCGAGCAGCAGCACCAGTCCGCCCAGCCAGGTGCTCGCGGCCAGCACGTGCACGGTGTCGTTGACGGTCGCCAGCATCCGGCCCGACCCGGCCGCGGCATGGCCGGCGAGGGCGAAGCTGACTCCGACCAGGACGGCGTATCCACTGGCCAGCAGCCGCGAGGGCCGACCCAGCGCCATCAGCCCGGCGCCCAGCCCGGCCAGCACCAGCCGCGCCACGGTGGCGTGCCCGTAGGTGGTGCCCAGCACCTCGCGGATCAGGTCACCGTGGGCGACGGCGCCGAGCCCGAGCGCCGCGTCGTAGGGGCCCTTGAGGAAGAAGTCGAGGACGGCGCCGACCCCGAGCAGTGCGGCTCCGGTACCGAGCAGCCGGCGCACGTCGCGGTTGCCCCAGCCCTCGCGCCAGCACCAGGCGATCACGAGCAGGACGCCGACCAGGAGCGCGCTGCCGGCGTACCCGATCCAGCGTGCGATCCCGAGCAGGCCGCCCATGCCCTGGTCGGCGTTCTCGGCCGGGGCGGCGGGGGCGGCGGTGCGCTTGCCGACCGAGTAGGTGAACGCCCCAGAGACCGGGTGTGAGTCGGCGGAGATGACCCGCCACGAGACCAGGTAGGTGCCCTGGGTGGAGGAGCCCAGTGACACCCGCACCTCGTCGCCGTGCCCGGCCGGGTGGCCGACGTCGCCGCGGTCCGCCCGCCGGCCGTCGGGGCCGTAGACCCGCAGCGAGTCCGCCAGCAGGGTGACCGGCTCGTCGTAGCGCAGCGTCACCTCGGTGGGCGCCGTGGTCAGCACGCTGTCGGGCCGAGGGGTGCTCTGCTCCAGGACGGCGTGGGCGAAGACCGGGGCCGCGATCAGCACCAGTCCTCCCACGACGGTCGACACCAGGAGGCCGGCCAGGCTCAGCTGCCAGGCGGAGGGACGATGCACGGCGATCACTCTACAAACCGTAGAGGTAAGGTGTGCCCGACCGTCCAGCGGGTCGCCCGGCGCGCCGAGGCCCGCCGCGCCGAAAGGATCCGCACGTGCGTCGCAGCGCCGCCGCCCTGCTCACCCTGCTCGCCGTCTCGCTGATGGCCTCGGGGCCGCTGCCGGCCTACGCCGGGGGCTTCTCGACGTACGTCACGAAGGTGACCGGCATCCAGCCCTCGGTCCCGGGCGTGAGGATCACCGCGCCGAGCAATGGCGAGGACATCAACGTGTCCAACACCGGGGCGACCCCGCTGATCGTGGAGGGCTACCAGCACGACCAGTACCTCAAGATCACCGCGCACGGGGTGTGGCAGAACAAGCTCTCGCCGGCGGTCTACCTCAACAAGGAGCAGACCATCGGCAACGTGCCCGACGACGCGAACGCCACCAAGCCGCCGGAGTGGGTGAAGATCAGCGACGGCCACCACGCCCAGTGGCACGACCACCGGATCCACTGGATGGGCGTCGCCAACCCGCCGGTGGTGCAGCAGGACCCCAAGCACGCCCATCTCATCACCACCTGGAAGATCCCGGTGATCTCGGGCGCGACGCGGGGCGACATCGTCGGCACCCTGACCTATCAGCCCGGCAGCCACCTGGGCAGCTACCTGACCTACGGCGCGATCGGGCTCGCCGTGGTGGTCATCCTCGGCCTCCAGGTCGTCATCCTGCGGCGGCGCAGGCAGCTCGCCACGTGAGCGGACACCACGACACGCCGACACAAGATCTGGTCCCACTTTCGATGCCGGCCCCCACATATGGTGGTCCCGCAGCTGGTCCACGGCGTCAGCCGGACGTCGTGGGGCAAGAGGGAACCCGGTGCGAGTCCGGGACTGCCCCGCAGCGGTGAGTGGGAACGACCGCCGTCACACAGCACTGAGACATCCGGTCTTGGGAAGCGACGGCCAGTAGGGATCTCGACAGGCTCGCTGTCGCCGTTGCGCTTGCGCACCGTCATGGTGGTGCGGACAACAGATTCGGTGA
>NZ_DASZUF010000197.1:0-9404 GCF_035547795.1 Nocardioides sp. | reverse complement strand
CCCCCCCCCCCCCGCCCGCCTAGGCTCGGCCTCACCATGACCGATCAGCCCCGACGCGTTTGCTACGTGCTCCCCGTCTTCGACGAGGGGGCCGGGATCACCGCGTTCCACGCCGCGCTGGTCACCGCCACGGACGCGCGCCCCGACCTCGCCTTCGAGTTCGTGTACGTCGACGACGGCTCCCGCGACGACTCGCTGGAGCGACTCCTGAAGCTGCGCGAGCACGACGACCGGGTGACCGTGCTGAGCCTGGCCCGCAACGTCGGCCACCAGATGGCCGTGACCGCCGGCATCGACGCCGCCCACGGCACCGCCGATGCGGTGATCGTGATGGACTCCGACCTGCAGGACCCGCCCGCGGTGAGCCTGGACCTCATCGCCCGCTGGGAGGCGGGTGCCGACGTGGTCTACGCCCAGCGCCGTACCCGACGCGACACGTTCTTCAAGCGCACCACCGCCAGCGGGTTCTACTGGCTGCTGGACAAGATGGCCGAGACGCCGATCCCACGCAACGTCGGCGACTTCCGGCTGATGGACCGGCGGGTCGTCGCGGAGGTGGTCAAGTACCGCGAGCACAACCGCTTCCTGCGCGGCATCGTGGCTCAGGTGGGCTTCCGCCAGGAGGCGCTGCTCTTCGACCGCGACGAGCGCTTCGCCGGCAGCTCGAAGTATCCGCTGCGCACCATGCTGCGGCTGGCCGGGGACGGCGTCTTCGGCTTCTCCACCGAGCCGCTGAAGATGATCACCCGGATCGGCCTGGCGATCTCATTCCTGTCGCTGGTGGGCGTCCTCTACGTGCTCGGGGTGCGGATCTTCGACCCGGACGACTCCGTGCCCGGCTGGGCGTTCCTCGCCGTCAGCATGTTCTTCCTCGGCGGGGTGCAGCTCATCGTGCTCGGCGTGATCGGCAGCTACGTCGGCCGCACCTACATCGAGGTCCTGGACCGGCCGCTGTACTCGGTGTCGCTGGCCGCCCGCGGGAGCGTGGCCGATCGGTCAGCGCCGTGACGGGCGCCTCGACGACTGGACCCGTGCGCCCGTTATCCGCACAATGCGTTCCGACGGGGGCGTCGACGCGGTCGCGCGCGGCCTCGTCCGACCCGAGGACCTGACCGCACGGTTCGGTCGAGGAACGGAAGGACGACTCATGCGCACCCACGCCCGCGCGCGTACATCGCCACGGGCGACGGCGACCGTGCTGATCTCGCTGGTGCTCGCCGCGATCGGCCTTGTCGGGGTGGTCGGCGCCGCTCCGGCGCACGCGGCCCAGCCTGCCGACCCGAGCCTCGAGTCGCAGTCGACATACTCGATCGGTGCCGACGCCCAACCCCAGGACGTCAAGATCGCCATCCCTCCGGGCCTGAACCCCACCCGCGTCACCGGCCGGATCCTCTTCCAGCGCTCCGGGGCGGCGAACACGGCCGGCCAGGTCGACTTCCTCCTCGACGGGAGCATCGTCAAGACGGTCGCCAAGGATCCGCTGACCCAGCAGGCCACCTTCGCGTTCCCGGTGAGCGCCGCGGACGTCAGCGACGGCTACCTCACCTTCTCCTACCAGTACCTGACCGACGGCGTCACCGACCCGAGCCAGGTCTGCGTCAACCCCCAGCTCGGCCAGGCGCAGCTGGACCACGTCCAGGTGGCGCTGGCGGGCCAGGCGGTCGCGCCCACCACCCTCGACCAGTTCTTCGGGCCTGCGGTGCGGGCGGTCTCGATCGTGGTGCCGCCGGCGGCGCCGGCGCAGGTGCGGCAGGCCGGCCTCGCCGCGGTCGCGGCCGTGTCGCATCTCTACGACTCCACCACCGCGGTGACCCTAACCAGCAGCGCCGACGCCTCCCGCGCCGCGGCGGCCGACGAGATCGGCGGTCGCCGGATCGTCATCACACCCGGGACGGGCGCGGCGCGCACCGCGATCTCGACCGTGGACGGCGTGCCCACGCTCACCCTCACCGGCGACCCGGCCGGCCTCGCCAAGGCGGCCGCGGCGCTCGGCAATCCGTTGCTCGCCCTGGCCGGGTCTGCCGACACCACCCGCCTGGAGCAGAGCGGCATCGTGGGGTCGACGCTGACCAGGACGTTCGACAGCCTGGGCCAGTCCGCGCCGACGGTGCAGGGCCTCGGCGTGTCGCAGTTCATCGTGGGCGTCAAGCTCTCCGACTTCGGCCGGTCGGTGTCGTCGCTCAAGGTGCATCTGGTCGGCCAGCACGCCGCGATCCCGACCTCGATCTCGGCGGTGCTGTCCTACTACTGGAACGGTCACCTGGTCGGGTCGCAGAACCTGGTCGGCGACAAGACCGCGATCGACACCACGCTGAGTATCCCGGCGACGGAGCTGACCGCCTTCAACTCGCTGACGGTGAAGATGGTCGCCGTGCCGACCGGGCAGAGCGACTCCGGCAGCGCGACCTCGCCGTTCGACTGCCACGGCACCCTGTCGGTCCTGCCCGTGGAGGTCGACTTCGACGGCAAGGCGTCCACGGTCGCCGCGACCCCGGGCCAACCGTTCGCTCCGGGCTTCACCCGCTTCCCGCAGTCGCTCGGCAACGTCATGACCGTCGCCCTCGGCGCTCAGACGGGGGCCGTCGGCGACAGCGCTCTGACCAACGCCGCCTCGGTGGTGGCCTCGCTGCAGCGCCTCAACGACGCCGAGCTGACCGTCAAGCTGGTCTCGGTCGCCCACTTCATGAGCTCGTCGGCCCCGGGCCTGGTCGTCGACCCCACACCCGACCAGGTCGCCGCGCTCGACGCTCCACTGAAGATGGCGCAGTTCCGCACCATCGACGCCCAGGACGTGCACTTCGGCGCCGGCGTCGACTCGCCGTACGCCGCACTGCAGGCGTTCAGCCAGCACGACCGTGACGTGCTGCTGCTGTCGTCCTGGAGCCCCACGGCCGACGACACACTCGGCAGCAGTCTGGAGGGGCACCTGGTCGACTCGATCACCGGCGACTCCAACGGCTGGTACGGCCTCTACGACGATCTCGCGATCGCGCAGTCGACCACCGCCAAGCCCGTCCTGCTGCAGAGCAACGCGATCTCGCCCCAGCCGCAGACCGTCCATCACTTCTCCGCCAAGGCCAAGTGGGCGCTCGTCGTGGCCGCCGTACTCATCCTCGCGATGGCGGCCCAGATGCTCGCCCGTCGGCGCCTCCGGCGGCGGGCGGCGCGGCTCGTCGAGGCCGAGTTCCTCGAGGACGAGGGTCGCTGGAGCGACGAACCGGCCGACGGCTCACAGCGGCTGGGCGATCGACGAGCCGAGGGGCCCGACGACGACCGGGGGCCGTCGTCGCCATGAGCACGGCGACGGGCCGGCCGCGAGCCCGGTCCCGCGCGCCGATGGCGCTTGAGCGCGGCCGTCGCGACATCCGGCGGCTCCTGGCGCGGCTCGGCGCCTTCTGGCGTTCCCTGGACCAGCCGGTCGTCGGCCGGCGGGTACCCGGGTCCGCCGTCGTCGGCCTCACCGGGCTGATGCTCTCCCTCGTGGCGGCGCTGCTGGCCTACCGCACCGGCTCGAACACCTGGTACGCCGACTCCCTCTCGCACCTCACCATCGCCCGCCGGATCTTCGACTCCCAGGCGCCCGGGTTCCAGCAGCTCGGCACGGTGTGGCTCCCGCTCCCCCATCTGCTGCTCATCCCGTTCGTCGCCAACCTGTGGATGTGGTCCTCCGGCGTCGGCGCCAGCCTCCTCGGCGCCGGGTGCGCCGCCGCGACCGCCACCGCCGTCTACCGGATCGCCGCCCGGCTCGGCTTCGGCCGCGCCGGCCGGCTGGTCGCCGTGCTGGTGCTGTGGACCAACGTCAGCTACCTCTACATCTGCACCACCGCGCTGACCGAGCCGGTGCTCATCGCCGCCTTCGCCTGCACCATCGCCGGGCTGGTGCACTGGGCCACCGCCGCCCGGCCGATGAGTGGCGGCGAGCTCGCGGTGTTCGCCGGACTGCCCGCGATGGTGGCGATGCTGTCGCGCTACGAGGGCTGGGTGCTGGTGGTCTCGATGGTCGTCTACATCGCGGCGGTCGAGTACCGCCGGATGGGCGGTCGGACGCAGCATCCGTGGCGGTTCATCGCCCTGCACCGGATCCTGCCGGCGCTGGCGGCGCCGGCCTTCGGCGTGCTGTGCCCGTTCGTCGGGGTGGGCTGGTGGCTGGCCTACAACTACGCGATCTACCACGACCCGCTGGAGTTCATGACGGGTCCGTACTCCGCGTTGCGCCAGCAGGCCGACGACATCGCCCGCGGCATCGTCACGACCAAGGGCAACCTCGGCATCAGCCTGACCGTCTACGACTGGTCGCTGTGGGAGATCCTCGGCGGGGTCGTGGTGGTGGCGGGCGCCCTCGGGTTCCTGCTGCTCTTCTTCACCGAGGGCCTCTCGATCCGCGTCCTGACCCTGGGACTCGCCTTCTCGACCTACGTCTTCATGGTCGCCAGCCTCTACCTGGGCCAGACCGTGATCTGGAACGACCACTCGATGCCGCCCTCACTGTGGAACGTGCGGTTCGCGGTCTCCCCGATCGTCTTCTTCGCCCTCGGCACCGCCGCCTTCGTCGACCGGCTGGGCGGCTGGCTGCGGCGTACTCCTCGCTCGGCCGGCGCCCCCGGCCGCCGGCTGCTGGCCGCCGGCCCTGCGGTGGTCGTCGCGCTCGCCCTGCTGGCGCAGTTCGGCTGGTGGGCGCGTGACCCGGGCACCCGCTCCCCGGTGGTGGCCGAAGGGCACCTCAGCCTCGTGCTGCGTCCGACCAAGGTCATCGACTACCTGCGGCGGCACTACGACGGCGGCCACATCCTGATGAACGAGAGCGCCCCGCGCAACGCGATCATCCCGTTGGTGGGGCTGCCCAACAGGGACTACTGGGACGTCTCGACCGGCGCCGGGTACGACGCCGCGCTCAAGTCGCCGACCACCCATGCGACCTGGATCGTGGTCAACACCTCGCTGCACACCGACTATCCCGACCCGGTCTACCTCTACATGCGCCAGCACCGCGAGCTCTTCGCCAACTACGACATCGTGGCCAAGGACGGCTCCGAGGTGCTGTACCACCTGGACCGGTGGACGCCATGAACGAGAACGCGGTGCACCGCCGTATCGGCGACATCCTCCTCGACGCCGGGCTGGTGACGCAGGAGCAGATCGACGCCGCCGTACAGCGGCAGCGGCGGGAGGGCGGCCTGCTCGGCAAGCATCTGATCCTCTCCGGCGCCGTCAGCCGTCGCGACATGTACCGCGCCCTCGCCGAGCAGTGGGACGTGCCACTCGTCGACCTGCTCAGCCAGCCGTCGAACGCCAACGACTACCTGCTCTCGGTCGACCCGCGCCGCTTCGCCGACGCGGGCTGGGTGCCGTGGCGCATCCACGACGGCACCCTCACGATCGCGACCTCGGTGGCGCCGACGCAGGAGGTGCTCGACCAGGCGCTCTCGCTTCCCGGCGTCGAGGCCGTCGACGTCCGGGCCACCACGGACTGGGACGTGCTGCGCACCGTCCAGAACGCCGGACGGGAGCGGCTGCTCTACCGGATCACCGATCAGATGGCGGACACCACTCCGGAGGCCTCCGCGCGCAGCGGCGTGATCCGGTGGCAGCGGATGGTCCCGGTCGCCTTCCTGCTGCTGATCCTGGCGGCCTACGTCGTCGACCCGCCGGTGGCGGTGGTGGTCACGTTCTGCATCGTCAACGTGCTGTTCGTGGTCAACATCGTCTTCAAGGTGCTGGCCGGCCTGCGCGCACCGTACCGGTTGCGACAGAAGCGACGCTGGCGCAAGGCCGTCGTCGCCGAGCGCGCGCGACGCGGAGCACCGGCGGCCTGGCCGCGTCGGATACCCGACGACGAGCTGCCGGTGTACACGATCCTGGTGCCCGTCTACGACGAGGCCGAGGTGGTGCCGAAGGTCATCGCGAACCTGGACCAGCTCGACTATCCCAAGTCGAAGCTCGACGTCATGATCCTGCTGGAGGAGAACGACACCCGGACCATCGAGGCGGCCAAGGCCACCCGGCCGCCGGAGTACGTCCGGATCGTCGTCGTACCGGAGGGGCATCCGCAGACCAAGCCGCGGGCCTGCAACTACGGGCTCGAGTTCGCGCGCGGCGACTATGTGGTGATCTTCGACGCCGAGGACCGCCCCCACCCCGATCAGCTGCGCCGAGCCATCGACGCGTTCGAGATGAACCGTCTGATGCGCAAGTACGTCGATCCCGACACGCCGCGGCTGGTCTGCGTGCAGGCGTCGCTGATGTACTTCAACGCCGAGTACAACCTGCTCACCCGCATGTTCGCGATCGAGTACGCGCACTGGTTCGACGCGATGCTGCCCGGGCTCGACGACTCCGGACTGCCGCTCCCGCTGGGCGGGACCAGCAACCACTTCGAGACCCGGACGCTGCGCGCGCTCGGCGCCTGGGACCCCTACAACGTCACCGAGGACGCCGACCTCGGCCTGCGGATCGCCAGCCAGGGCTTCGCGGTCGGCACCATCGAGACCGCCACCGAGGAGGAGGCCTGCTCCGCGGTCTCGGCCTGGATCCGGCAGCGCACCCGCTGGATCAAGGGCTACATGATCACCGCGTCGGTCAACACCCGGCACCTCGGCCGCTGGTACCGCTCCAACGGCATCGGCGGCCTCATCACGATGGCCTGCCTGGTGCTCGGCACCCCGCTGGCGTTCCTGTCCTACCCGTTCTCGCTGCTGTTCACGGTGCTGACCTACGTCGGCGTCAAGACCGGCGGGCTGCACTTCCCGCCGGGCGCCCTGCAGGCCGGGGTGATCATGATGGTGGCGGGGAACACCGCCATGATCCTCTCCTCGGCGGTCGCCGCCTGGCTGCGCTACAACTGGCGCGTCGCCATGTTCGCCTTCCTCAACCCGGTCTACTGGCTGCTGCACTCGGTGGCCGCGTGGCGGGCCGCCTACCAGCTGGTGGTGGACCCGTTCACCTGGGAGAAGACGCCGCACGGCCTGACCGCCGACTACGAGTCCACCCACGAGCTACGGGGCTATCCACCGATGCCGTAGCGGCGCCGTGCCTCGGGCCTCAGCCCTGGCTGGCGCGGCGCAGCAGCTCCTCGAAGTCGGTCGGTGCGGCGAACTCGTCCTCGACCGTGCGCCGCACGGTCCCGGCCGGCGCCGGCGCCGGAGCACCGGCGGTGACCAGCATCGCCAGCTCCCCGGCGGCGCGGTCGACCCGCTTCTGCAGCTCGGGACCGCCGGCGAAGTCGTCGGTCGCGGCGAACACGCCGGTCGGCACGACCACGGCATGCAGGTAGGCGAACAGCGGACGCAACGCGTGCTCCAGCACGAGGCTGTGCCGGGCAGTCCCGGCCGTCGCCGCGATGATCACCGGCTTGGCATCCAGCAGGCCGGTCTCCAAGACGTCGAAGAACGTCTTGAACAGCCCCGAGTACGACGCGGAGAATACCGGCGTGACCGCCACGACGCCGTCGGCGCGGTGCACCGTGTCGATGGCCGCCTTCAGCTCGGCACTGGGGAACCCGGTCAGCAGGTGGTCGGTCAGCGCGTGCGCCAGGCCGCGCAGCTCGATCACCTCCACCTCGACCTCCCGGCCGCGGGACTCGACGGCGTGCTCGACCGCCTCGCCGAGCATGTCGGCCAGCAGCCGGGTCGAGGACGGGTTGCTCAGCCCCGCGGAGACGACGGCGATCCGGATCGGGGTGCTCCCCGCGGGGTCCCCGTTCGGACCGGAGCGGAGCGAGGATCCGTTCGGAGCGCTCACAGCTCCCCCTCGAGCACCTTGGCGACCTCGGGGTCGTCCAGGTCGCGGTCGGAGGTGCCGGTGGCGGCGTCGCCCTCGGCGTAGACCGTGGTGTCACGAGCACCGCCGGCGGCGGCGACCAGGGCGGCGTGGGTGGGCGCGTCCGGGGTTCCCGGCTTGCGGACCTTCGCGAACTCCTCGCGCAGCGTCGGCAGGATCTCGCCGTACAGGTCGAGCTGCTCCAGCACCGTCTTGAGCGGCAGCCCGGCGTGGTCGAGGAGGAACAGCTGGCGCTGGTAGTCCCCGACGTACTCGCGGAAGGACAGCGTCCGCTCGATCACCTGCTGCGGCGAGCCGACGGTCAACGGCGTCGCGGCCATGAAGTCCTCCAGCGACGGGCCGTGGCCGTAGACCGGGGCGTTGTCGAAATAGGGCCGGAACTCGTTGATCGCGTCCTGGCTGTTCTTGCGCATGAAGAACTGGCCACCGAGGCCCACGATCGCGGTCTCGGGGGCGCCGTGACCGTAGTGCTCCCAGCGCTGCCGGTAGAGCCGCACCATCTGCTGGGTGTGGCTGGCCGGCCAGAAGATGTGGTTGTGGAAGAACCCGTCGCCGTAGTACGCCGCCTGCTCGGCGATCTCGGGGCTCCGGATCGAGCCGTGCCACACGAACGGTGCGACGCCGTCCAGCGGCCGCGGCGTGGAGGTGTAGCCCTGCAACGGCGTGCGGAAGCGACCCTCCCAGTCGACGACATCCTCGCTCCACAGCCGGCGCAACAGCGCGTAGTTCTCGATGGCCAGGTTGATGCCCTGCCGGATGTCCTTGCCGAACCACGGGTAGACCGGGCCGGTGTTGCCGCGGCCCATCATCAGGTCGACGCGGCCGTCGACCAGGTGCTGCAGCTTGGCGTAGTCCTCGGCGATCAGCACCGGGTCGGTGGTAGTGATCAGGGTGGTGGACGTGGACAGGATGATGTTCTCGGTCTGCGCCCCGATGTAGGCCAGCGTGGCCGTCGGGTTGGACGCGATGAACGGCGGGTTGTGGTGCTCGCCGGTGGCGAAGACGTCCAGGCCGATCTCCTCGGCCTTCTTGGCGATCGCGACGGTGGCCTTGATCCGCTCGTGCTCGGTCGGGGTCGTGCCCGTGGTCGGGTCGGTGGTCACGTCACCGACGGTGAAGATGCCGAACTGCATGCCCATCGTGATCTCCGTTCTCTCGTGTGCTCACGATAGTTGAATAATTAACTATCCGCCACAACCACCGTCCCCTCCACCGTATTCCGGCGTGTCGCGAGCCGGCTTGTGCCCGGCCACGCCGCTTTGTCACGCTTCCCTGGTGTCCCGCCCCGTTCTGATCAGTGCCCATCGCTGCGGCGCCGGCGACGACCCTCGGGGCGAGAACGGGCTGCATGCGCTGGAGCACTCGGTCGCGCTCGGCGTCGACTACGTGGAGTTCGACGTGCGCCCACAGGCCGATGGTCGCCTCGTCGTGACCCACGACGCGCCGGGGGACGGCGTGGAACTGATCGGCTACGAGAGCCTGCTCGAGCGTCTGGCCGGCCGAGCCGGCGCCCACGTCGACCTCAAGACCGCCGGCATCGAGATCGAGGCGGTGGCCACGGCCCTGGACCACCTGCCTGCCGAGCTGATCCTGGTGACGACCGGCTCGGTCGAGGGTGCGCACCGGCT
>NZ_DASZUF010000196.1:0-22199 GCF_035547795.1 Nocardioides sp. | reverse complement strand
CGCCGACGGCGTCGACCGGCGCGTAGGACGAGAACAGCTCGGGCCGGTCACGGCGCAACGTCAGCGCCCGGTGCACGACCAACAGCTTCGCAGCGCCGGCGTCCTCCACGCCGTGCGGCGCCACCACCTCCGCCCCGGAGGTGATCGCCGCCTCCGCCCCGGAGGTGATCGCCGCCAGCAGGTCGGCACGCCGCGCGAAGTCCACCGGCCGCCGGTTGTCGGGGTCGACCAGGCTCTGCTCCCACAGCTCGCTGCCCTGGTAGACGTCGGGTACGCCGGGCATGGTGAGCGCGATCAGCTTGGCGGCCAGGGCGTTGCTCCAGCCCGGATCGACGATCCACTCCAGGAACGCGTGAAAGCAGCGCTGCACCTGGGGGTCGTCGTACAGCGAACCGGCGGCGCGGTGGACGGCCGCCTCGTAGTCGGCGTCCGGCTCGGTCCAGGTGGTGTGGTCGCCGGCCTCCCGCATCGCCTTCTCGGCGTAGGCCTGCAGCCGCTCCCGCGAGATCGGCCAGGCGCCGAGCGCCGCCTGCCACAGCAGCGCACCGAAGCCCGGGTCCGGGACCGGCGTGAGGGTCAGCAGTTCCCCCAGCGTCCGCGCCCACGCCTCCGGAAGCTCGGACAGGACGGCGATCCGGGCGCGCACGTCCTCGCCCCGCTTGGTGTCGTGTGTCGACGTCGTCGTCATTGCGTACGGCCAGTCCCGCTGGCGCACCGCCATCGCGTCGTGGAACTCCGCCACGCCCACCGCGAAGTGCGCCGGGTCGCCACCGACCTCGTTCAGGGAGGTGAGCCGCGACCAGCGGTAGAACGCGCAGTCCTCCACGCCCTTGGCCATCACCATGCCGCTGGTCTGCTGGAACCGCTTGCTGGCGGCGAGGTCGGGGCTGGTCAACCAGGGCTCCAGCGCATCGAACGTGGCCGCGAGGTCGGGTCGCGAGGCCCGGGCCGCGGCGAACGCCCGGTCCAGGTGCTCGCGACCCTCGGGGAGGTAGGACCGGTAGACGGGGAAGCACGCCATCAGCTCGGCCACGGCGTCCTCGGCCCGAAAGGCGGGTACGACGGGAAGGTGCCGGCGTAGGTCGCGCACGATCCGCTTGACCTCCGAACGGAGCATCCCGTCGGCCACCTCGCGCTTGCGATCGTGCACCATCGCCGCCCAGTCGACCGGCCCGCCACGCAGCCGCGTCTCCAGCGCGTCCAGCGGCTCCTCGCCGGCCGGGTCGGTGAGGACCCGGTCGATGAGCCCGAGTACGTCGTATCCGGTCGTCCCGGCCGTCGCCCACGACCTGGGCAGGTGCTCGCCCGGCTCGAGGATCTTCTCCACCAGCACATAGGCGCCACCGGTGAGGTCGGCGAGGTCCTCGAGATAGCCCCGCGGGTCGCGCAGCCCGTCGGGGTGATCGACTCGCAGCCCGGCGACGAGCCCCTCGTCGAACCAGCGCTTGATCTCACGATGGCTCTCGGCGAAGACCTCCGGCTCCTCCACCCGGACCGCCGCCAGCGTGTTGACGGCGAAGAACCGGCGGTAATTGAGCGCGTGGTCGGCCTCCCGCCACGAGACGAGCTCGTAGTGCTGCCGCTCGTGCACCGCGTTGGCCCAGGCATCCAGGTCCGCACCCGCGGGATCGCCGGCCGTTCCGGGCGCGATCGGATAGAGGTTGTCGTGGTAGGCGAGCTCGGGACCGTCGGCGCCCTCGACCACCGCCAGGTGAGCGATGTGTCCGTTCGGAAGCAGGTCCTCGTCCCCCACGACCGGGATGCGCAGCCGCTCGTGGCCGGCATGCCAGTCGATGTCGAAGGCCTCGGCGTACGGCGAGGCGCGGCCCAGCCGCAGCACGTCCCACCACCACGGATCCTCGTGCGGGGTCGCGACGCCGACGTGGTTGGGCACGATGTCGACCAGCACGCCCATGCCCAGCCACCGCGCCTGTGCCGACAGCGCCGCCAGACCGGCCGCGCCACCGCGGGCCTCGTCGACGTGGTCGTGGGCGACCACGTCGTAGCCGTGCTCGCTGCCGGGCTCGGCCGCGAGCAACGGCGAGAGGTAGACCCAGTCCACCCCCAGCGCCCGGAGGTAGGGCAGCAGGGACGCGGCGGCGGCCAGGTCGAAGTCGGCCGTCAGCTGCAGCCGGTAGGTGTTCGCCGGGACACGCACCCGTCATTGCCCCTTCGCCTGCGCCGCCACCGAGGCGGCGACCGAGTGGTCGGGCGGAGCCGGCGGCTCCCGATGCTGCTGGAGCACCACCACGCTGCGCGGGGCGACGGTGATCGTCGAGCCGGCGGCCAGCCCGGTGGGCGGGTGGGCGGGGCCGCCGGTGTCGATCACCACGTCCCAGGCCTCGGCGTACACCTCGGGCGGCAGCGTCGCCGTGGCTTCGCCGTCGGCGTTGAAGTACAGCAGGAAGTGGTCGTCCACGATGGGCCGGCCGCGCTCGTCGGTGCCGGCGATGCCCTGCCCGTTGAGGTACATGCCCACGGCCTGGGTCTGCGGCACCTGCCAGTCGTCGTCGGCCATCGGCCGTCCCTCGAGGTGGAGCCAGACGATGTCGTCGAGGCGGTCGCCGGCACCCGCCTCGCCGGTGAAGAAGCGCCGCCGGCGGAACGTGGGGTGGGTACGCCGGAGCCGGATCAGCGCCGAGGCGAACTCCAGCAGCGGCTCGTCGGCCTGATCCCAGTGCACCCAGCTGAGCTCGTTGTCCTGCGCGTAGGTGTTGTTGTTGCCCTGCTGCGTGCGCCCGATCTCGTCGCCGTGCAACAGCATCGGCACACCCTGGGAGAGCAGCAGCGTGACCAGCAGGTTGCGCTGGCTGCGGGCGCGCTCGGCGAGGACCGCGGGATCGTCGGTCGGGCCCTCGACGCCGTGGTTCCACGAGCGGTTGTGGCTCTCGCCGTCGTTGTTCTCCTCGCCGTTGGCCTCGTTGTGCTTCTCGTCGTAGGAGACCAGGTCGCGCAGCGTGAAGCCGTCGTGCGCGGTGACGAAGTTGATGCTCGCGAACGGGCGGCGCCCGGAGTGCTCGTAGAGGTCGCTGGAGCCGGACAGCCGGGAGGCGAAGTCGCCCAGCGACGGCTCGCCGCGCCAGAAGTCGCGCACGGTGTCGCGGAACTTGCCGTTCCACTCGGTCCACAGCGGCGGGAAGCCGCCCACCTGGTAGCCGCCCGGCCCGACGTCCCACGGCTCGGCGATCAGCTTGACCTGCGAGACCACCGGGTCCTGCTGCACCAGTTCGAAGAAGGACGCCAGCCGGTCGACGTCGTAGAACTCGCGCGCCAGGGTCGCGGCCAGGTCGAAGCGGAACCCGTCGACGTGCATCTCGGTGACCCAGTAGCGCAGCGAGTCCATGATCAGCTGCAGGCTGTGCGGTTGGCGGACGTTGAGGCTGTTCCCCGTGCCGGTGTAGTCCATGTAGTAGCGCGGGTCCTCCTCGACCAGGCGGTAGTACGCCGGGTTGTCGATCCCCTTGAAGCTCAAGGTCGGACCGAGATGGTTGCCCTCCGCGGTGTGGTTGTAGACCACGTCGAGGATCACCTCGATGCCGGCCGCGTGCAGGGTCTTGACCATCTGCTTGAACTCCTGCACCTGCTGCCCGGCGACCGCCTCTCCCACTGCCGCCGGACGCCGGCTGGCGTACGCCGCGTGCGGGGCGAAGAAGCCGAGGGTGTTGTAGCCCCAGTAGTTGCGCAGGCCCTTGTCGAGCAGGGTGCTGTCCTGCACGAACTGGTGCACCGGCATCAGCTCGATCGCGGTCACCCCCAGCCTGAGTAGGTGGTCGATGACGGCCGGATGCGCCAGCCCGGCGTACGTGCCGCGCTGGTCCTCGGGCACGTCGGGGTGCAGCCGGGTCAGCCCCTTGACGTGCGCCTCGTAGATGACCGACTCGGTGTAGGGATAGGCCAGCCGGCGGTCGCCCTCCCACTCGAAGAACGGGTTGACCACCACCCCGAGCATCATGTGGCCGGCGGAGTCGTCGTCGTTGCGGGAGTCGGGATCGCCGAACGCGTAGCCGAACAGGCTCTGGTCCCCGTCGATGTCGCCCACGGTCGCCTTGGCGTAGGGGTCGAGCAGCAGCTTGCTCGGGTTGCAGCGCAGGCCGCGGGTGGGGTCCCACGGTCCGTGCACCCGGTAGCCATAGCGCTGGCCCGGCTGCACACCCGGCAGGTAGCCGTGCCAGACGTAGGCGTCGACCTCGGTGAGGGCGACCCGTTCCTCGCCGCCCTCGGCGTCGAACAGGCACAGCTCGACGCCGTCGGCGACCTCGCTGAACAGCGCGACGTTGGTGCCGTTGCCGTCGAACGTCGCTCCCAACGGATACGGCTGGCCCGGCCAGATCTCCATACCGCCCCCTCCCTGGCGCGACGGGTACCCCGCGTGAGCGACTTCAGGCGTCGCGCGCCGACATCCCGAAGCGCGCCAGCACGCTGCGCGCGACCGACCCCTCCGGCGCGACCAGCGTGAGGGTGGCGAACCGAGCCCTCATCCCGGCCCGGGCCGCGGCGATCTCACCGACCGCGGAGCCGGGCAGCGAGTGGACCGAGCCGAGGTCCATGATCACCGAGCTGGCGCGATCGTGCATGAGCGCCGCGAGCCGGCGGCGGAGCTCATGTGCGCCCGCCTCGTCCACGTCGCCGCTGAGCGTGAGTGTGCGCGTCTGCTCGTCGAACGCACACGTGAAGGAAGCCCTGGCCATGCCCGCAGATTCCCCGTGGGGCGATTTCCATGCGCGACAAGCTCGGCGGCGACACCTTTGAACCACGCTCGGGCACGGAGAGGGCCTCCCGCCCGTTCGGCGCGTCACCTCAAAGCAACGCGTCAGCTCAAGCGAAGTGGGCGGCCGCGCGGTCCCGGCGTCGTCGTCGCCGGCGCAGGGTGGCGGGGAGGGTGAGGACGAGTGCGACGACGATGCCGATGGCGGCACCGGTGCCATTGGCGACCAGATCGCGCTCGTCGGGAACGCGGCCCGGGATCTCGTGTTGCAACGACTCGATCCCGACGGTCATTGCGAACGACGCGAGTAGCGCCAGCCACCATCCGCCCGCGCCGAACAGCAGCAACAGGAACATGCCGACGGGCACGAAGAGTGCGATGTTGGCGAGGAACTCGAAGCGCGAGTAGTCGATCGCCTCGGCGTACCCACGCTGATGCAGCGCCGTCAGGATCCGCTCGGCGATCTGCGCCTGGCCGGTGTGCTCGTTCTGCGGAGTCAGCGTCAGCCAGGCGACGAAGAACAGGTAGCCGCCGGTGAGGAGGCTCAGGAACGGATGACGATGGAGCATCCCGCCAGTCTGACTGACGCCACCCAACCCGATCCGGCGTCCAGGTGCGGCGACGGGGAACGACGAAGGCCCCGAGTCACCGACTCGGGGCCTTGCTGGTGGCAGGTAGTGGATTCGAACCACTGTAGCTTTCGCGACGGATTTACAGTCCGCTCCCATTGGCCGCTCGGGCAACCTGCCGTGTCGCTCCCCCGGCTGGCCGGGTTGGCAACGGTTGGGAAGAATAGCCCAGGCACCACCCCCGAGAGAAAACGGAGCCCGCCATGGCCGACTCGTCCTTCGACATCGTCAGCAAGATCGACCGGCAGGAGGTCGACAACGCGCTGGGCCAGACCGCGCGGGAGGTGGCGACCCGGTTCGACTTCAAGGGCACCGGCGCGACCATCGAGTGGAAGGGTGAGCACGCGATCGAGATCAGCGCCTCAGCCGACGACCGGGCCAACGCCGTACTCGACGTCTTCAAGGGCAAGCTGGTCAAGCGCGGGGTCTCGCTCAAGGTCCTCGACGCCGGCGAGCCGCGCCAGTCCGGTCAGCAGTCCAAGATCGCTATCACGCTCAAAGAGGGCATCACCTCGGAGGATGCCAAGAAGGTCGCCAAGCTGATCCGCGACGAGGGCCCCAAGGGCGTCAAGACGCAGATCCAGGGCGACGAGCTGCGGGTCTCCTCCAAGTCGCGCGACGACCTCCAGGCCGTGATCGCGCTGGTCAAGGGCCAGGACTACGACTTCGCGGTGCAGTTCACCAACTACCGATGAACCCGTCCGCCTCGGTCGAGATCGACGCCCCGCTGGCGACGGTGTGGCGGATCATCCTCGCCACCGAGGAGTACGGCGCCTGGAACCCCTTCGTGGTCCGTGTCGAGACCCCGCAGCCGCCACGGGTGGGCAACCCGATCGTGCTGCACGTGGTGTGGTCGGACGGCCGGCGCAGCCGCTCCCCGGAGCGGATCAGTGCGCTCGATCCACCCGCGACCGCGGCCGACGGCGCCACCACGGCCCGGCTCTCCTACGTCTACCGGGGCTGGCCGTCCCGGCTCGGCCTGATCCGCGGGACGCGGCACCAGCGGCTGACACAGCGCCCCGACGGCCCCACGACGTACACGACCGTGGAGGAGTTCTCCGGGCCACTGGTCCGCCTCGCCGGACCGGGTCGGGTGGCCGACGGCTTCCGCCGGCACGCCGAAGCCCTCCGCGCCCACGCCGAACGGGTGTAGAACGGGGGCGTGACGCAACCCGACGTCGAACAGCGACGCGCGCGGCTGGACGCCTCCCTCGGAAGCTGGCAGCCGATGACGCTGGTGGAGCGCTTCGACCGTGCCGTCGAGCGCTTCGGCCAGCGTCCCTACGTCCTCACCGACACCGCCGCCCTGACCTACGCCGAGGTCCAGGAGAGGTCGCGCGCCATCGCTCGCGGCCTGTTCGCGCTGGGCGTCGCGCCCGGCGACCGGGTGGCGATGGTGATCGACAACCGCCCGGCCTTCGTCGCGGTCAAGCTCGCCATCGCCCGGCTGGGCGCGACCGCGGTGCCGATCAACTTCTCCTACCAGGCCGCCGACCTGGCCACCGTGCTCGCCGCCTGCGAGGCCGAGGTGCTGATCGGCATCGACGCGGCCATCGGCGTGGACCACCTCGCCGTCCTCGACGAGCTCGCGCCCGGCTGGGAGACCGGCGTGTCCAGCGCCCAGGTGCCGCGGCTGCGAGGGGTCGTCCTGGTCGACAACGCACGCCGCCCCGCCGCCCTGGATCTGACCGGCCTGGTCGAGCTCGGGCGCCGCATCGACGAGGCCGCCGTCCTCACCCTGGAGAGCGCCGCCGGACCCGACGACGCCTGCGACGTGGTGTTCACCTCCGGCACCTCCGGCCATCCGCTGGGCGCCGTCCTGACCCACGACATGGTGCTGCGCAGCGCCTATGGCTCGGCGTACCACCGGGCGATGACCGACGGCTGGCGGATCTGCTTCTCGCTGCCGATGTACCACGTCTTCGGGTACGTCGAGGGCCTCCTCGCGGCGCTCTACGTCGGCGGCGCCGTCGTACCCCATGCCGTCTTCAACCCGCGCAGCATCCTCACCTCGGTGCAGGCCCACCGGGTGCAGGAGGTGCTCTTCGTGCCGACCATGAGCGTGGCGGTGGTCGAGGAGGCGACCCGGCGCCGCTACGACACCTCCAGCCTCGAGTCGGTCTTCTCCGCCGCCGCGGCCGCACCGGTGCGGCTGTGGGAGCAGATCGACCAGGTGCTGGGCCCGCGCCAGGTCTTCACCGGCTACGGCCAGACCGAGGTCTCCGCGGCGACCACGCTCACCCTGCCCGGCGATCCGCTCGAGGCGGTCGCCGAGACGGTCGGCCGGATGAAGCTCGGCGGCTGCGCGGCCCCGGCCGACCTGGACGGCGCGCTGGCCGCCTATCGCACCGTCGACCCGTTCAGCGGCGCCGCGCTGACCGCCGGCGCCGAGGGGGAGCTGAGCGTGCGCGGGCCGATCGTGACGCGCGGCTACTTCCGCGATCCCGAGCGCAGCGCCGCCCTGATCGACGCCGACGGCTGGCTGCGCACCGGCGACCTCGGCCGGGTGCGCCCGGACGGCTACCTCGAGCTGACCGGCCGCAGCGGGGAGCTGTTCAAGGTGGGCGGCGAGCTGGTCGCGCCCAAGCAGGTCGAGCAGGTGCTCACCGGCCATCCCGACGTCGAGCAGGCGTACGTCGCCGGCGTACCCGACAACCGACTCGGCGAGGTCGGCTGGGCCTGGGTGGTGCGTACGCCGGGCAGCACCCTCACCGAGGCCGAGCTGGTCCGGCACTGCCGCGACCAGCTCGCCGGGTTCAAGGTGCCGCGCCGGGTCGTCTTCGCCGACGCCGACGCGCTGCCGAAGACGACCACCGGCAAGATCCAGAAGTTCGTGCTGATCCGGGAGGCGACCGCTTAGCGCACGCCCAGCAGCGCGAGCCCGACCCGAACCGAGCGGTGCCGCATCGCCCGGGCCAGCGTGGTGTCGCCCGAGGCGAGCCGGACGAAACCGCGCCAGCCCAGCGGCGTACGCGTGATGAGCTCGTGGAAGGCCCGCGGCCGCCGCTCGTACGCCGCCAGGCATCGCTCCCCCGCCGCCATCTCGGGCAGGAGCTCGCGCTCCAGCCCGCGGCGGTAGGCGGCCGCAGGATCCTCGGTCGCGCTGGCGGCACCGGCGAGGGCGCCCGAGCGCAGCGCGAAGGAGATCCCCTCTCGGGTCCACGGCTCGAGCAGTCCGGCGGCGTCCCCGACCGCGAGGATCCGTCCCTTCGCCACCGGCGAGCCCGCAGTGCGACAGCGGGTCAGGTGTCCGGAGTCGCGGATCACCGGCAGGCCGTCCAGGCCCTGGCGGCGCAGCAGGTCGCGCAGGTAGGCGCGGGTGGCCTCGCCGGCGCCGCGACGGGCGATCACACCGACGGTGAGGATGTCGCCCTTGGGGAAGACCCAGCCGTAGGAGCCCGGCAGCGGGCCCCAGTCGAGGTGGATCCGGCCGGCCCACGCGGACGCGAGCGGGCCGGCAGCCAGCTCGACCTCCAGACCGAGGTCGACCCGGCCGACCTCGACGCCGACCGCCCGCGACGCGCGGCCGGAGGCGCCATCGGCGGCGACGACCGTCCGGGCGCGCAGCTCGCCGACCGACGTCGTCAGCGTGACCAGCTCGGGCGACTGGGCGATGTCGCGCACCTGACAGGGCGCCACGAACTCCGCCCCGGCCGCGACGGCCGCCCGCACCAGCCGGTCGTCGAGCTCGCTGCGCAGCACCGTCCTGATCACCGGGGTGGCCGAGACGCGCTCGGAGGTGCGGCCGCCGCGGAAGCTGAAGGCGATCCGAGTGACATCGTCTCGGATCGGCAGGTCGGGCACGCCCGCCATCGCCCGCAGCGACGGCCCGATCAGGCCGCCACCGCAGGTCTTGTAGCGAGGGAAGGCCGACCGGTCGAGGAGCAGCACTCGCCGCCCCGCCTCGGCCGCCGCCCGGGCGGCCGAGGATCCGGCCGGGCCGGCCCCGACCACGATGACGTCGTACTCCTGCGGCATGACCCAAGAGACTAGACATGCTCGAGTCGAGCGATCTGATCGACTCATCTGAGACACTGGCTCCGTGCGAGTCTCCGCGAAGTCCGATTACGCCCTGCGCGCGCTCATCGAGATGGCGGCGCGCGCCGAGTCCGCCGAGAACAGCCGCGCGGTCAGCGCCGAGGAGCTGGGCCGGCAGCAGGACATCCCTCACGGCTTCCTGCAGGCGATCCTCGCGGACCTGCGCAAGACCGGCATCGTGATCTCCCAGCGCGGCCAGTCCGGCGGCTGGCGGCTGGCCAAGCCGGCCGACAAGGTCTCGGTGGCCGACGTGATCCGGGCGGTGGACGGCCCGCTGGTCAGTGTCTACGGGCTGCGCCCCGAGGCGGTCACCTACAACGACCGGGCCGACGTCCTCCAGCACGTCTGGATCGCCGCCCGCGACTCCCTGCGCGAGGTCTTCGAACAGGTCTCGATCGCGCAGCTCGCCAGCGGCCAGCTGCCCACCGTCGTCACCGAGCGGACCGCCCACGAGGACGCCTGGCAGCCGCACTGAGCGCCGGCCGCAGGCCGTCCACCCACCCGCCAAAGTGTCACCGTGACACTTCGCGGTGCGGGTGACTGTGAGGATCGCTTTGCAGCCCTGATGGTGCTGGGCTGTGGTCGGTGGCTGACAGCGTGACCCACTTTGGTGACTGGCCTCGTGCCCTGGAAGTGACTTGTCCGCTGACAGTTGCCGGCCCGGCCCGGTCGGAGTAGCTGGCCTGATCAGGAGCTTGACCGACGAGCGATAACAGCGCCCGCCGTGTCTCATCACAGTCCTGCCGAACCTCCTCCCGGACCGGAAACCACATCCCTCCGGCAAAAGGAGAATGCAGTGACCAGTCTGACCGATCTCACGCGCCTGAGCGAGGTCGTCGATGTCGTCATCGGCGTCGACACCCACGTCCACACTCATTCAGCTGCCGTGGTCGACGCCCGCACCGGTGCCGTCCTCGACGAGATCACGGCGCCCGCTACCGCGGCTGGCTACGCCGACCTGGTGGCCTTTGCTGAGCAGCACTCCAGGCTGCGGGCCTGGGCCATCGAGGGCACCGGCAGCCACGGTGCCGGGCTGACACGGGTACTGCTCGACCGCGCGGAACTCGTGATCGAGCTCGACCGACCTGAACGCGCCCACCGGCGCAACGGTGCCAAGTCCGATCCTCTGGATGCGGTCCGCGCCGCCCGTGAGGCACTGGCCCGGCCCCGGCTGGGCACCCCACGCCGTGCTGGGGACCGACAGGCGCTCGCAGTGCTGCTGGCCGCGCGCCGTTCCGCGGTCCGGGCCGCCGGCGATGCTCAGCGCCAGGTCTTCAGCCTGGTCATCGCGGCACCCGAGCCGCTCCGGGCACGTTTCCGCGATCAGAAGCTGCCCGCGATGCTCAAGACCGCGGCCAACCTGCGTGTCCATCCCTCGTGGGACACCGAGACCACCACCACGGTCACGGTGCTGCGATCCCTGGCCAGGCGGGCACTCACGCTGGCCGCCGAAGCGACCGAGCACGAGAAGTCGATTCTTGCGATCGTGCGCTCATGGCGCCCGGACCTGCTTGAGGAGCCTGGTGTAGGCCCGATCGTGGCCGCGACCGTGCTGTGCGCCTGGTCCCACCCCGGCCGGATCCATTCCGAAGCCGCGTTCGCGATGCTCGCCGGGGCCGCCCCGATCCCCGCCAACAGCGGCCAGGTCACCACCCGACACCGGCTCAACCGCTACGGCGATCGCCAGCTCAATAGTGCGCTGTACACAGTCGTGCTGTCCCGGATCCGATACGACGATGCGACGCGCGACTACGTCGCGCGCCGCACCAGCCAAGGCAAGACCAGCCGAGAGATCAAACGCTGCCTCAAGCGCTACATCGCCCGAGACCTATACCGCCTACTCGAGCGAGGCCCCATCACGGCTTGACATCCATAGGAGCGTCACTTCGGAAGTGTCACTCCGCGCCCAAAGTGTCACGGTGACATTTTGGGAGATCGGCGCGGGGTCGGGATTGCGCTCGGCCGGTCACCCTCACGAAGCCACCCTCACGAAATGGCGAGAGGCGCCGAAGCCGTAGCTACGGCGCCTCTCGTTCAGATCACTTGACGATCTTGGTGACGCGGCCAGCACCGACGGTGCGGCCACCCTCACGGATCGCGAAGCGCAGGCCCTCGTCCATCGCGATGGGCTGGATGAGCTCGACCGACATCTCGGTGTTGTCACCCGGCATGACCATCTCGGTGCCCTCGGGCAGGGTCACGACGCCCGTCACGTCCGTGGTACGGAAGTAGAACTGCGGGCGGTAGTTGTTGAAGAACGGCGTGTGACGGCCGCCCTCCTCCTTCGAGAGGATGTAGACGCTCGCCTCGAAGTTGGTGTGCGGGGTGGTGGTGCCCGGCTTGATCACGACCATGCCGCGCTCGACGTCCTCGCGCTTGGTACCGCGGAGCAGCAGACCGACGTTCTCACCGGCCTGGCCCTCGTCGAGGAGCTTGCGGAACATCTCGACACCGGTGACGGTGGTCTTCTGCGACGTCGGGCGGATGCCGACGATCTCGACCTCCTCGCCGACCTTGACGATGCCGCGCTCGATACGGCCGGTGATGACGGTGCCACGACCGGTGATCGTGAAGACGTCCTCGACGGGCATCAGGAACGGCTTGTCGGTGTCGCGCTCGGGGGTCGGGATGTACTCGTCGACCGCGTTCATGAGCTCGAAGACCGACTCGCCCCACTTGGCGTCGCCCTGCAGGGCCGGGAAGGCGGCCACGCGCACGACCGGGATGTCGTCGCCCGGGAACTCGTACTCGTTGAGGAGCTCGCGCACCTCCATCTCGACGAGCTCGATGAGCTCCTCGTCGTCGACCATGTCGCACTTGTTGAGCGCCACGACCAGGGCCGGCACGCCGACCTGGCGGGCGAGCAGCACGTGCTCGCGGGTCTGCGGCATCGGGCCGTCGGTGGCGGCGACCACGAGGATCGCGCCGTCCATCTGGGCCGCACCGGTGATCATGTTCTTGATGTAGTCCGCGTGACCCGGGCAGTCGACGTGCGCGTAGTGGCGCGCCTCGGTCTGGTACTCGACGTGCGCGATCGAGATCGTGATACCGCGCTGGCGCTCCTCGGGAGCCTTGTCGATCTCGTCGAACGGGGTGAACGGGTTCAGGTCCGGGTACTTGTCGTGCAGGACCTTGGTGATCGCCGCGGTCAGCGTGGTCTTGCCGTGGTCGATGTGACCGATGGTACCGATGTTGACGTGCGGCTTGGTCCGCTCGAACTTCGCCTTAGCCACTGGGGCTCCTCCTGGTGTGTTTTCTTACCTGACTCGTACAGATGGGTGGTGCTGCCGAAGTCCCGGACGATTACTCGCCGCGAGCCTTCTTGATGATCTCGTCGGCGATGTTCGTGGGAACCTCGGCGTACGAGTCGAACTCCATCGAGTACGACGCCTGACCGCTGGTCTTCGACCGGAGGTCACCGACGTACCCGAACATCTCGGACAGCGGGACGAGCGCGCTGACGACGAGGTCGCCGTGCCGCTCCTCCTGCGAACGGATCTGGCCGCGCCGCGAGTTGATGTCACCGATGACAGTACCCAGGAAGGACTCCGGGGTGGTCACCTCGACGGCGAACATCGGCTCGAGCAGGACCGGCTTCGCCTGGCGGGCGGCCTCCTTGAAGGCCTGGTTGCCGGCGATCTTGAACGCGAGCTCCGAGGAGTCGACGTCGTGGTAGGCGCCGTCCTCGAGGGTCACCTTCACGTCGACCATCGGGTAGCCGGCGAGCACGCCGAACTCCATGGCCTCCTGGGCGCCCTGGTCGACCGAGGGGATGTACTCCTTCGGCACACGACCACCGGTGACCGCATTGACGAACTCGTAACCCGCACCGGTGCCGGTCTCGGGGTCGATGTTCGGCTCGATCGACATGACGACCTTCGCGAACTGACCCGAGCCACCGGTCTGCTTCTTGTGCGTGTAGCTGTGACCGGAGACGCTGCCGCGGATGGTCTCGCGGTAGGCGACCTGCGGCTTGCCGACGGTGGCCTCGACGCGGAACTCGCGCTTCATCCGGTCGACCAGGATCTCCAGGTGGAGCTCGCCCATGCCGGCGATGATGGTCTGGCCGGTCTCCTCGTCGGTCTTGACGACGAAGGTCGGGTCCTCCTCGGCGAGACGCTGGATCGCAACGCCGAGCTTCTCCTGGTCGGACTTGGTCTTCGGCTCGATCGCGACCTCGATCACCGGGGCCGGGAAGGTCATCGACTCGAGCACGACCGGGTGGGCCGGGTCGGAGAGGGTGTGACCGGTCTTGGTGTCCTTCAGACCCATCACGGCCACGATCTGGCCGGCGCCGACCGACGCGATCTCCTCACGCTTGTTCGCGTGCATCTGGTAGACCTTGCCGATCCGCTCCTTGCGGCCGTTCGACGAGTTCAGCACCGTCGCGCCCGCCTCGAGCTTGCCCGAGTAGACGCGGACGTAGATGAGCTTGCCCAGGTGCGGGTCGGAGGCGATCTTGAAGGCCAGGCCGGAGAACGGCTCGGAGTCGGACGGCTTGCGCTCGATCACGGCCTCCTCCGACTCGTCACCCGGCTTGTGACCGATGATCGCGTCCACGTCGACCGGCGAGGGCAGGTAGTCCACGACCGCGTCGAGCAGGGGCTGGACACCCTTGTTCTTGAACGCGGTGCCGCCCAGGATCGGGTTCAGCTTGTCGGCGAGGGTCGCGCGGCGGATGGCGGCCTTGAGGGTGGGCACGTCGAAGACGTCGCCCTCCTCCAGATAGGTCTCCATGATGTCGTCGTCGGCCTCGGCGAGGGTCTCGACGAGCTTCTCGCGGTACTCGGCGGCCTTGTCGACGAGATCGGCCGGGATCTCCTCGACCGTGTAGTCCTCACCCATCTGGGTCTCGCCACGCCACACCTTGGCGTGCTGCTCGACCAGGTCGACGACGCCGATGAAGTCGGACTCGGCGCCGATCGGGATCTGCAGCACCAGCGGGGTGGAGTTGAGCCGCTCGACGATGGAGTCGACGACGCGGTAGAAGTCGGCGCCGGTGCGGTCGAGCTTGTTGACGAAGCACATCCGCGGAACGGCGTACTTGTTGGCCTGGCGCCACACGGTCTGCGACTGGGGCTCCACGCCGGCGACGCCGTCGAAGACGGCGACGGCGCCGTCGAGAACGCGCAGTGCGCGCTCCACCTCGACGGTGAAGTCCACGTGGCCGGGGGTGTCGATGATGTTGATCTGGTGGTTCTTCCACCAGCAGGTCGTCGCGGCGGACGTGATCGTGATGCCGCGCTCCTGCTCCTGCTCCATCCAGTCCATCGTGGCAGCGCCCTCGTGGACCTCACCGATCTTGTAGGTGATGCCGGTGTAGAACAGGATGCGCTCGGTGGTGGTGGTCTTGCCGGCGTCGATGTGCGCCATGATGCCGATGTTGCGGACGGCCTTGAGGTCCGTGGTGATGTCGACAGCCACTGTGTGTCAGCGTTCCTTAGAAAGTCTCGGGTAGAGCAGGTGGAGCGGGGACCCGGGTGCCAGGCCCCCGCCCATAGGTCACCAGCGGTAGTGCGCGAAGGCCTTGTTGGACTCGGCCATCTTGTGGGTGTCCTCGCGCTTCTTCACCGCGGCACCGAGGCCGTTGCTGGCGTCGAGGATCTCGTTCATCAGGCGCTCGGCCATCGTCTTCTCGCGACGGTCCTGCGCGTAGCCGACCAGCCAGCGCAGCGCGAGCGTGGTGCCGCGCGTGCCCTTGACCTCGATCGGCACCTGGTACGTCGCACCGCCGACGCGGCGGGACTTGACCTCGATCGCCGGCTTCACGTTGTCCATCGCACGCTTCAGCGTGACGACCGGGTCGGTGCCGGTCTTCTCGCGGCAGCCCTCGAGGGCGGTGTAGACGATGCGCTGCGCGACCTGCTTCTTGCCGTCCTGCAGCACCTTGGAGACGAGCTGGGTGACCAGCTGGGACCCGTAGACGGGGTCGACGTCGATCGGCCGCTTCGGGGCCGGGCCCTTGCGCGGCATTACTTCTTCTCCTTCTTGGCGCCGTAGCGGCTGCGAGCCTGCTGGCGGTTCTTCACACCCTGGGTGTCGAGGGTGCCGCGGATGATCTTGTAGCGGACGCCGGGAAGGTCCTTCACCCGGCCGCCGCGGACGAGCACGATCGAGTGCTCCTGGAGGTTGTGGCCCACGCCCGGGATGTAAGCGGTGACCTCGACGCCGCTGCTCAGACGCACACGGGCGACCTTGCGCAGGGCGGAGTTCGGCTTCTTCGGGGTGGTGGTGTAGACGCGGGTGCAGACGCCACGGCGCTGCGGAGACCCCTTCAGGGCAGGCGTCTTGGTCTTGGACGCCTTGTCCTGGCGGCCCTTGCGGACCAACTGCTGAATGGTGGGCACCTGGTGGTTCCCCTTCTTTTCTGCTCTCACCAAGCGGCGCTCTGCCACAAGGGATGTGTTGCCGGCGTGTCCAGCTGGTGCGCTACCAACCACTGGCGTCTCGCCCCCGAGGTCGGGCGTGTCGCCTTCTACCGGGGAAGCGTGCGCACCCGGGGTCGACGATCCTGACTCGACGACCTATTTCCGAGCACGCGCAACGGCCTGGTTGTCCCAGACACGATCCACAAGGCTACCGGCCGCGTTCAGAGGGGTCAAAACGCTGGCCCGGCCGCCCCGGAGGCGGACCAGCAGGCCCACCGCGAGCGCCACGCCGAGCAGGACCAGCAGACCGCCGAGCCACAGCATCCAGCGCGCCCCGCAGGTCTGGCCCAGCCAGCCGATCAGCGGCGCGCCCAGCGGCGTACCGCCTTGGACGACCGTCATGTAGAGCGCCATGGTCCGCCCGCGCATCGCCGGGTCGGACTCGATCTGCATGGTGGCGTTGGAGCTGTTGAGCAGCGTGATCGTGCAGAAGCCGATGACCGGGGAGAAGATCGCGAAGGCGGTGTACGTCGGCAGCGAGCCGGCGACGATCTCCGCCAGCCCGAACCCGGTCCCGGCGAACGCGAGCAGGCGCAGCGGGATGGTCGCCCGCCGGGCCGCCATCAGTGAGCCGCACAGCGAGCCGACCGCCAGCGTCGAGCCGAGGATGCCGAACTCGCCGGCACCCTTGCCGAAGACCTGGGTGGCCATCATCGAGGAGGTGATCTGGAAGTTCATCCCGAACGTGCCGGCGAAGAAGACCAGCACCAGGACGAAGAGCATCTTGGGCTGGGTCCGCACGTAGCGCACGCCGTCCATCAGTGCCCCGCGGCCGCGGGCGCGCACACGCGGGCTGAACAGCAGGGCGGCGTTCATCCGCTCGAGCTGGTAGATCACCGCCAGGTAGGAGACGGCGTTGAGCAGGATGACGATGCCGGTGGCGGTCGCTCCGCCGCCGAAGGCCGCGATCAGCAGGCCGGCCAGCGCCGGGCCGACGATGCGGGCGGTGTTGAAGCTGGCCGAGTTGAGGCCGACCGCGTTGGTCAGGTCGTCGGGACCGACCATCTCGGAGACGAACGACTGCCGGGCGGGCACGTCGAAGGAGGACGCCACCCCGAAGAGGAAGCTGAGGACGTAGACCATCCAGATCTGCGCGGCACCGCTCAGCGCCAGCACGCCCAGGACGAACGACGCCGCGGCCATGCCCAGCTGGGTGCACTGCAGCATCCGGCGCTTGGGGAAGCGGTCGGCGACGACGCCGGCGTACGGCGTCAGCAGCAGGACCGGGAGGAACTGGAGTGCGGTGACGATGCCGAGATCGGTGCCGCCACCGTGCAGCGGCTTGAGAACGAGCCAGTCCTGAGCGGTGCGCTGAAGCCAGGTACCGGTGTTGGAGACGATGCTCCCCGCCAGGTACAGGCGGTAGTTGGGGTTGCGCAGGGCTCGGAACGTGGGACTCACTCGTTGGCGATCCTTTCGAGAATCGGGGCGGCGGCGCGCAGCACGGCGCGCTCATCGGCGGACAGGGCACCCAGCCGCTTCGCCAGCCACGCGTCCCGACGCTCGCGGTCGGCCGCGACGGTGGCGCGGCCCAGGTCGGTGATCGCGATCAGCACCTGGCGGCGGTCGGTCTCGCCGGGGCGGCGTACGACGTAGCCGCCCTCCTCGAGGCAGTTGACCGTCCGGGTCATGCTCGGCGGCTGGACACTCTCGGCCTCGGCGAGCGCGCCCAGCGTCATCTCACCGCGACGGTTGAGGACGGCGAGCACGGCCATGGCGCCCAGGGAGAGGTCGTTGTCGGGGTGCCTCTCGTTGGCGAGGCGACGACGCAGACGCATCACCGAGATCCGAAGCTCGCTGGCGAGCCCCGCGTCCGTCCGGGTGTGCTGCTGGGTGGTCATGTCGTTAGTGTAAGTCATTAACACGGCTAACTATTCCGCCGACGACCGGCGGTGAGGGGCATCACAGCCCTCCCCACGCCGCCCGGGCGGGGCGGGCCGGGCCGCCCGGCCTCCGCTACCGTGGCCGGCGTGGAGCAGGAGCAGAGGCGGCGGCTGGTGGCCGACGTACCGCCGCTGGACGTCGATGGCGTGCGCACCGTCGAGGTCCTGACGGCGCTGTGGCTGGTGGCGTTCCTGGGGCTGCTGCCGTTCTATGGACGGCTGCGCTCCGACGGCCACGGCTGGTGGCTGTGGACCTGCCTGGCCGGCTTCGGCCTAGGCGCGATCGGGATCGACTACTGCCGGCGTCGGCGGGCCCGACGGCGATGAGCACGCCCCGCACGCGGTGGCGGGCCGCCGACCGCAACACGGTCTACGGTCGGCGCTTCGCCGACCTGATCGCCGCAGGCGCCGATCTGGAGGGCGAGGCCCGGCTGGCCGATGCCCTCCTCCCTCGGGGCGGCCGGGTACTCGACGCCGGCGCCGGGATGGGCCGGGTGGGCGCCGCTCTGCACCGGCGCGGCCACGAGGTGCTCGCCATCGAGCCGGAGGCCGAGCTGGTGCGGCAGGCGCGCGCCACCTATCCCGACCTGACCATCGAGGAGCGCGACATCCTCTCGCTGACCCCGGCCGACGGGCCGTTCGACCTGGTGGTCTGCGTCGGCAACGTGATGGTCTACCTGGCCGAGGGCACGGAGCGTACGGCGCTGGCCGCGCTGCGCGACGTGCTCGCCGACGACGGCCGCATCCTGGTCGGCTTCCACCTGCAGGACCCGCCGGTGCACGCGCGCCCCTACACCGTGGCGGAGTTCGAGGAGGACGTGGCCGCGAGCGGGCTGCGGATCGACCTGCGGGTGGGCAGCTACGAGCTGCGGCCGGTCGACGACGTCTACAGCGTCTGGCTGCTCAGCCGCGCTCCGCTGACCTCGAGGGTGGCCTAGAGGGTCTCGAACTCGTCGGGGGTCAGGGTGTCGACCACCGGCGGCGGAAGCGGCTGCGGCTCCTGCTTCTTCGACAGCCGCACCTCCGAGTGCGCACCGCAGCCGTGGTCCATGCTCACCACCCGGCCGTCGTCGTTGGCGTCGCCGTTCGCGCACACCCCGAAGTACGGCGCGAGGTGGCCGTTGATCCGCACCAGGAACCCACAGCTGTGACAGTGGTGCGGCGCCGCCTGCGCGATCGGGGCGGTGGGGCCGCCGTCGCCGTCGTACCAGCGCTCGGCGGCGAGGTCGAGGCCCTCCGGGCTGAGCGTGCGCACCCGGCCGAGGCCGAGCTCCTGGGCGACCTGGCGGACCTGCGCCTTGGCGTCGGCGTCGAGCGGGTCGTCGCCGAAGGAGTAGGTCGGCACCAGCCGCGGATCGTCGTCGCCGACCGGCAGCAGGTCGCCCGGGGAGAGGTCGCCGGGCTTGATCCGCTCACGGTAGGGCACCCACGCCGGCGCCACGATCGCCTCGTCACCGGGGATCAGGACGAGCTCGTCGACGGTGACCGGGCCGCCGGCGACGTGGGCGACCGTCACCGACCAGCGCCAGCCGACGTATCCCTTGCGGGTGCAGGCGAACAGATGCGTCACGACGCCGTCGCCCTCGACCAGGTGGCCGAGGTGGTCGCCGACGTCACCGGCGTCGCTGCCCAGGTCGGCGACGAGTGCGGCACGGGCGTCCTCGACGGCACTGAGGGCGGCCGGATCGGCGTACGGCGTGGCGGTCGTGGTCACGGGCACATCCTAGACAGGGCAGGATGGATGCCATGACCTCGGAGGAGCAGCGCTGGCGGGATCCGCACCCGGGGCCCGACGAGGACGAGATGATCCCCAGCGGCGCGCAGCGGGCGGCGCAGGCGGCTCGCGCGACCGCGCGCGGCCTGGCGGCGACGGGTCGCGGGGTGGGCCGATTCAGCCGGTTCGCGGTGCGCACCGCGCGACGCGCTGCCGACGCCCAGGGCGCCTCGGAGTCGGGGCTGAACCGGCTGATCGAGATGCACGCGTTCAACACCGCGGGCGATGCCGCGGTGGCGATCTCGCTGGCCGGCTCGCTGTTCTTCTCGATGCCGGGCTCGGGCGGCGAGTCGTCCCGCTCCCACGTCGCGCTGTTCCTCGGACTGACGATGCTGCCGTTCGCGATCGTGGCGCCGCTGCTGGGGCCGTTCCTGGACCGGATCGCGCACGGCCGCCGCTGGGCGATCGGCGCGACCATGGCGGCCCGCGCGTTCCTGTGCTGGATCCTCGCCGACGCGCTCCCGCACCAGTCGCCGGCCATGTTCCCCTCTGCCCTGGGCGTGCTCGTCGCGTCCAAGGCGTACGGCGTCACCCGGGCCGCCGCCGTGCCCCGCCTCCTCCCCCGCGGCTTCACCCTGGTCAAGGGCAACGGCCGGGTCTCGATGTCGGGCATGGTGGGGGTGGCGATCTCGGCGCCGGTCGCCGGGCTGTGCTCGCTGGCCGGCCCCGAGTGGGTGCTGCGCTGGGCGACGGTGCTGTTCGTGGCCGCGACCATCTGCGCGATCCGGCTACCCGGCGCGGTCGACTCGAACAAGGGCGAGGGGTCGCTGACCTTCGGCCCGTCCGAGCGCGGCAGCGACGGGCGGATGAAGGTGCGGATCCCCTCGGGAGTGGCGTTCGCGCTGCGGGCCAACTGCGCCCCCAAGTGGCTCTACGGCTTCCTGCTCATGTTCATGGCGTTCCTGCTGCAGGAGCACCCGCTGGACGGCTGGAACTCCACCCTGCTGCTCGGGATCGTGGCCGGAGGCGCCGGCGTCGGGAACTTCCTCGGGGTCACGGCCGCGTCGCTGATGCGGCGCATCCGACCGGCGTACACCGTCACGGTGGTGCTGGTGGCCGATGCCGCGGTGGCGCTGGTGGGCGCGCTCTTCTACTCCATCCCGGTGCTCGCCCTGATCGGGCTGGTGGCCGGGCTGGGCCAGGCGCTGGCGAAGTTCTCCCTGGACTCCACCATCCAGCGCGACGTGCCCGAGCAGGTGCAGACCTCGGCGTTCGCGCGCTCGGACACCACCCTGCAGCTGGCGTGGGTGGTCGGCGGGTTCGTCGGGATCGGGCTGCCGCTGCACGCCCATCTGGGCATGTGGGTGGCCTTCGCCGTGCTGACGTCGTGGTGCGCGTACGTGCTCACCACCCGCCCGCGTCGACTTCGGGGCGTGCCTGAGGCGCCTTAGAGCTCGAACTCGTCGGCGATCGAGCGCAGCGCCGGCGAGACCTTGCGGGCCAGCTCGCGCGTCGGCGGACGGCCGTGCTCGTAGCCCTCCCGGATGTCGTCGAGGAGCTTGATGACGTTCTCCACGATCAGCACCATCTCCTCGGGCTTGCGGCGCTGCGCCGCGCGCTGGTTGCGCGACACGGAGGCCGGCGCGTCGAGGATGCGGACCTGGAGCGCCTGGTCGCCGCGGCGGCCCTGCGCGATGCCGAACTCGACCCGGGTGCCGGCCTTGAGGGTCTTCGCCGCTCCGGCCGGAAGCGCGTCGGCGCGGACGTAGACGTCCGGGCCGTCCTCCTGCGACAGGAAGCCGAATCCCTTCTCGGCGTCGAACCACTTCACCTTGCCAGTGGGCACGGGTCAACCTCTTCTGATCAACAGTGTCATCGGGGCCGGGAAAGCCTACGACAGGCGCGGCACGAGCGTGGCCGCACCGACCGCGAGGCCGGCGAGATCCGCGAGCAGCAGCGCCAGGATCCACAGTACGGCGGGAACCCGCGTCAGCCGAGCGAGTTGATCCGGGTCCGAGCCGCGCCGGCCCGCCCGGCCGCGGCGCAGCAGGTCGACCAGCGGCCGGGGCGCGGCCAACAGCAGGAGCCAGGCGACCCCGCAGGCCAGCACCGCCTGCACGCGGGCGTCGCCGTACCGGGTGACCAGGCCGAGCCCCGCGCCCAGCACGAGCACGGTCAGCAGACCGTAGCCGTTGCGCACCCACACCAGCACGCCGAGCAGCACCGCGACCAGCAGCCACAGCAGCACGAGCGCATGACCGTGGGTGAACAGCAGCGCCGCCACCAGGCCGAGTACGCCGGGCGCCAGGTAGCCGGCCAGCAGCATCGCCACCATGCCGGGGCCGCGCGGGCGGCCGCGCGAGACGGTGACCCCCGAGGTGTCGGAGTGGACCCGGATACCGGCCAGCCGCCGCCCGACCAGCACCGCCACCAGGGCATGGCCGGCCTCGTGCACCACCGTGGTGGCGAGCCTGATCCACGGCCAGGTGCGCCGGTGGGCGACCAGCACCAGGGCGACCACGCCGCAGCCGATCACCCAGCGGGCGGACGGCACCGGCTGGGTCGCGAAGAGCACGCCCGGCCCTCAGCGCAGCGCGTCGTTGAGGGAGCCCGAGCGGAAGCCCCGCGGGTCCACCGCAGCGTCGGGGAAGCCGACCGCGCGAACCGCGGCCACGACGGCCTGTTCGACCTCCACCGGGAGCGGCAGCAGCGCGGCGTCGATCTCGACCGAGGCACGCTCACCGCGGTCCCGCACCCGCAGGTCTCGGCTGGCGACCAGGGCTCGGACGGCGGCCTCGGCCC
>NZ_DASZUF010000195.1:0-12132 GCF_035547795.1 Nocardioides sp. | reverse complement strand
CCCCGGCGCCGGCCGAGACCGCCAGGCCCAGCCCCAGGAGCACCAGCAGGCCGAGCACGAACACCACCACCCGGCCGCGCCGGGTCAGCCGCACGGTCGAGCGCTGCCGGCGCGGGGCCTGCGTCGCGAGCGGACGGTCCATCGTCATGGTGCTCATGTCAGTCTCCTGGGGAAGTCGGGACCTTCGTTCGTGTTCGACCGATGTCTACCGGCGACCTGTGACAGTTCTGGACCGAGCCGATCCGAGGCTGTTTCGGTCACACGTTCGATCGAACACATGAGCGAGATTAGATCAGGTGTTCGAACGACTCAAGGACCGTCACCTCGGCGTGTCGAACAGACATTCGACGACACGCCGTTCGAACAGGTGTTTGGACGGGCCCTCCTACGGCGTTACCGTGAGGCCATGACCTCGAAGCAGGAGCAGCCCGGCACGACCACGTCCAACCTTGCCGAGCTGCCCGACGGCCCACCGGACGCGACCGGGCTGACCCCGCGCCAGCAGCGCATCCTGGGTCACCTGCGCGACTGCATCGAGAAGCGCGGCTACCCGCCGAGCATGCGCGAGATCGGCTCCGCTGTCGGCCTGACCTCCACCAGCAGCGTGGCCCATCAGCTGAAGGTGCTAGAGCAGAAGGGCTTCATCAAGCGCGATCCGCACCGCCCCCGGGCGCTCGAGGTCTTCCTGCCCGAGGTGATCGCGGCGCGTCGGGCGATCAGCAGCGCCGAGGAGACGGCGTACGACGAGACCGGCATCGGCGACTCCGTGCCCGAGGCCCGCTACGTGCCGGTGGTCGGGACCATCGCGGCCGGCACGCCGATCCTGGCCGAGGAGCAGACCGAGGCGGTCTTCCCGCTGCCCAAGGAGCTGGTCGGCGACGGTCAGCTCTTCCTGCTCAAGGTCAGGGGCGACTCGATGATCGAGGCGGCCATCTGCGACGGCGACTACATCGTCATCCAGCAGGCCCAGACCGCCGAGAACGGCGACTTCGTGGCAGCGCTGCTCGACGGCGAGGCCACCGTCAAGGAGTTCCGCCGCAAGGACGGCAAGCTGTGGCTGATCCCGCACAACTCCGCCCTCGAGCCGATCGACGGCACCCATGCCACCATCCTCGGGAAGGTCACCGCGGTCCTGCGCAGCCTGTGAGGTGAGCGGAGACCGGCTCCGATGGGCGTAGGATCAGATGGTGCCAACCGATCGCCGTACCCTCCTGCGGCGACTGTCCGGACTCGGAGCCGGTGTCCGAGAGCTGATCCTGGTCGCAGTCCTCTATGTCGCCTACACCTCCTCGCGCCTGCTGGCCAGCAACGCCCAGGCGCCGGCGGTGCATCGCGCCAAGGTGTTGCTGAAGATCGAGCGCGCGGTCGAGCTGGACTGGGAGCACTCGATCAACGTGTTCTTCGTGCACCACAACACGCTGGCGCTGCTCTCGTGCTACTGGTACTCCACGGCCCACTACATCCTCACCACCGTGGTGCTGGTCTGGCTCTACTTCAAGGGCCGCAAGACCTACCTGCCGGCCCGGCGCGCGCTGGCCACCGCGACCATCCTGGCGCTCGTGCTCTACCTGATGCTGCCCACCGCACCGCCACGGTTCATCGACGGGTACACCGACGTGCTCAGCCTGCACTCCGACCAGGGCTGGTGGGGCGCCGACGCCTCGGCGCCGCGCGGGATGGGCGACCTGACCAACGAGCTGGCGGCTTTCCCGTCGCTGCACTGCGGCTGGTCGCTGTGGTGCGCCCTGATGCTGCACAACAACGCCCGCTCCCGGATCGTCAAGGTGCTGGGCTGGCTGGGAGCGTTCACCACCGCCGTGGTGGTGGTCGGGACCGGCAACCACTGGATGCTCGACGTACTCGTCGGATGGATGGTCGTGATCGGCGGAGTGGTGGCCGTCTCAGCATTCACCCCTACACTGCCTGTGGCCTCCCCTGTGGAGGCGCCACTCGGGAGAGAGCCCGTCAGCTGAGAGCCCGAGAGGTGCAGCGATCCCGACCGTTCGGAGTTCCATGCGCTTCCCCGCCCGCCCCGCCCTGCTCGTCGCCGCCCTCGGCCTGATCCTCGGGGCGACCTGCGCCGCGCCGACGGCGACCGCCGCCGACGCACCACGCCCGCCCTCACCGCGTCCGCTCGCCACCGACGCGTACGGCGACACGCCGGGCGACGGCACCATGCTCGCCCGCGAGCTGGTCCGGCACCCGAACGCCGCGGTCCGTGCCCGTGCGGCCGTCGACGACATCAAGGACCGGCCCAACTACGCCGGCGAGACCCAGCAGGTGATCTGCTCGGCGACGGTGCCGATCTGCGTGCACTACACCACCGACGGCGCGGACGCGCCCGGCCCGATAACGCCGCAGGAGAGCACGCAACAGCTGGTGCTGGACACCCTGACCCACATCTACTCGATGTACCAGGCCGGCGGGTTCCGGATGCCGGAGGCCGACGACACGGCCGGACCGGGCAGCCCCGCCACGCAGGCGAACGGTCAGCCGGTGCCGGTCAACGACATCGACATCTACCTGGCCGACATCGGCGACGCCGGCTACTACGGCTACTGCGTGCCGACCGACTCGGCACCGAAGACACGCCCGGCCGGCGCGCACGACACCTCGGCCTTCTGCGTGCTGGACAACGACTACAGCGCCAGCCAGTTCAGCCGGGGCACGCCGCTGACGAACATGGAGGTCACCGCGGCGCACGAGTTCTTCCACGCCGTCCAGTTCTCCTACGACTCCTGGGAGGACTCCTGGTTCATGGAGGCGACGGCGGTGTGGATGGAGGACGTGGTCTTCAACGCCATCAACGACAACACCCAGTACCTGCCCTACGGCCCGCTCGGCAAGCCGGCCCAGTCGCTGGACAAGCCCACCGAGTTCGGCGTGTACGGCGCCTGGATCTTCTTCCGCTGGCTCACCGAGCATCGACCGCAGACGACCGGCCAGATCCCCAACCTGATCCTGAGCATGTGGCAGCGCGCCGACTCCTCGGGCGGCACCGCCTCGGACCACTACTCGCTGCAGGCGGTGAAGTGGGCGCTGAAGAAGGACGGGCTGCCGATGACCTCGGCGTTCGCCAAGTTCGCCGCCGCCAACCGCGACCCGCGGCACGACTACCGCGAGGGCAAGGCCAACCGCTACCCGAAGGCCAAGCCGACCCGGAAGGCGACGCTGTCGAAATCGCGCAAGCACACCGCGGCGGCGTTCCGGGTCAACCACCTGGCCGCGGCGACCGAGCGGTTCAAGCCCCGCGGCCTGCCCCGCAAGGCCAAGCTGCGCATCAGCGTCAACATGGCCGACAAGAAGCTGGGGTCCGGCGCGATGGTCACCGTCTTCGGCAAGGGCGGCACCACGGTGAAGAAGATCAAGCTCGGCAAGCGCGGCAACGGCTCGGTGACGGTGCCGTTCGGCTCGGGCAAGGTCAAGCGGGTCGAGGTCACGCTGGCCAACGGCAGCACCCGGATGAAGTGCTGGACCGGCCACGGCTACTCCTGCGACGGTACGCCGAAGGACAACGGCGTGGCCGAGCAGCTGAGCGCCACCGTCAAGCGCTGACGGCCAGCTAGCCGGCCGCCTTCGCCGCCGCCGTCGCCTCCGCCAGGCGCCGCAGCGCCTGGCGGGCGATGGCCGGGTCGGTGGTCGGCCACATCGGCGGCAGGCTGGCCCTGAGGAAGCCGCTGTAGCGGGCCGTGGCCAGCCGCGGGTCCAGGATCGCGACCACGCCGCGGTCGGCGGTGGTCCGGATCAGCCGGCCGGCGCCCTGCGCCAGCAGCAGCGCGGCATGGGTGGCGGCGACCTGCATGAAGCCGTTGCCGCCCGCCTTGTCGGCCGCCTGCTGCCGCGCGCTCATGAGCGGGTCGTCGGGCCTCGGGAACGGGATCCGGTCGATGAGCACCAGCTGGCAGGTGTCGCCGGGCACGTCGAGGCCCTGCCACAGGCTGAGCGTGCCGAACAGCACCGTGTGCGGATCGCCCACGAACTGCGCGGCCAGCTCCGGCAGCTGCGCCTCGCCCTGGGCCAGGGTGGTCAGGTGCGGCAGTCGCTGCCGGACCGCCTCGGCCGCCGCCTCGGCGGCCCGCCTGCTGGAGAACAACCCCAGCGCGCGACCCTCCGCGGCGTCGACCAGGTCGACGATCTCGTCGACCACCTGGGGCGCCATCCCGTCGCGGCCTGGAGTCGGCAGATGTCGGGCGACGTAGAGGATGCCCTGCCGGCCGTAGTCGAACGGACTGCCCACGTCCAGGCCGCGCCAGGGCAGCTCGTCGTCGTCCTTGCGCAGCCCGAGCGAACCGGCCACGACGCCGAAGTCGCCGCCGAGCTTGAGCGTGGCGCTGGCGAAGACCACCGTCTTCTCGCTCAGCAGCCGCTCGCGCATCTGCGCCCACACCTGGAGCGGCGCGATGCACAGTCGGGGCTGCCGAGAAATCGAGCCCTGCCGTTCGGTGCCCTCGGCGAGCCACAGGACGTCCGACTCCTTGTTGTCGGCCATCCGCTCGGCGATCTGGAAGACTTCCTGCACGCTGCCGCGCGCCTGCTGGAGGCCGGGGTCCGGTGTGTCGTCCCCGCTCTGCTTGGGGTAGGCCGACAGGCACGCCCGCGCCGCGTCCCGGACCAGCACCAGCGCGTCGGCGACGTCGACGGGCGTGGTCTCGAAGCGGCCCGCCTGGGCGTCGATCATCGCGACCCGCAGCGCGTCCGCGGCATCGGCCAGGTCGTCGGCCTCGGTGCCCTCGACGATCCGCTGGGAACGGCGCGCCGCCCGCTCGACGTCGGCGGCGGTGAGCTCGTCGGTGGCCGCCTGGGTGACCCGCGCGACCAGCTCGTGCGCCTCGTCGATCACCACCGCGTCGTACTCCGGGATCATCGGCACGCCCTCGATCGCGTCGATCGCGAGCAGGCTGTGGTTGGTGACAACCAGGTGACTGCGCTGCGCCTTCTCCTTGGCCCGCTCGGCGAAGCACTCCTCCCCGAACGGGCACTTGGCGGCGCCGAGGCAGTCGCGATGGGTCACCGAGACCTGGCGCCACTCCCGGTCGGTGTGCCGTGGTGCGCCGTCGCGCTCGCCGGTGGCGCCGTCCTGGGCCTGCTGCTCGGCCCACCTGCGCAGCTCGAGCACCTTGGTGGCCATCTCCCCCATCGGCACGTCGATCTGCAGCGCCCCCTGGTCGTCGGGGACGCCCTCGCGGATGCGGTGCAGGCAGGCGTAGTTGGACCGGCCCTTGAGAACGGCGTAGCTGGTGTCGATCCGCTTGTCCTCGAGCGCCTCGACCAGTCGCGGGATGTCTCGCTCGACCAACTGGTGCTGCAGCGCCAGCGTCGCGGTCGCGACCACCACCCGCTTGTCGTGCAGCAGCGCCGGCACCAGGTAGGCCAGCGACTTGCCGGTGCCGGTGCCGGCCTGGACGAGCAGGTGCTCGGGCTTGGCCAGCGCCTCAGCGACCGCCTCGGCCATCTGCACCTGGCCCTCGCGGTGGCTTCCCCCGAGCGCGGCGACGGCCCGCGCCAGCACGCTGGCGACAGGCGTCTGCTCGGAGGTCTCGGTGGGCACCGGAGCACCATAGCCGGGCCCGGTGACAACGCCGGACTCAGCGCGGGTGCGCGGCCACCAGCTCGGCGAGGTCCGCGTCGACGTCGAGGACGTCGACCTCGAAGCCGAGTCCGGCCCGGCCGCCGTCGGCCCGGAGCGCGACGACGACCCCGGTCCCGACGTCCAGCGCCACGTCGTAGCCGCTCGGATAGTCCGTGGAGTACGGCGAGCCGTCCTCGCCGTACTCCAGCTCGTCGGAGACCGGCGACCACAGCAGCGGGCAGCAGCTGCACCGCGGGTCGTAGCCGTCGACCGCCCGAGCCCGCGCCCACCATGTCTCCCGACCCGCTCGCACCTCGGCCCGCAGGTCGGCGAGTTCGACCCCGGCCGTCAGCTCCACCGGGTCGAGCATCGCCACCCACTCGTAGTTCTGGTGCATCGGGTCGTCGTAGTCGACCCGGCCCTCCGGGCGTGCCGCGACCAGACCGTCGGATCGGTACGTCGGCGTCAGGCTGCCACCCCAGGGCAGCACCTCGGTCCGGGCGGACCCGCCGCCGTCGGTAGAGGCGGTAAGGATGGCGACGGTACGAGCACCGGCGCGCTGGACGTACTCACCACGATCAGTCCGGACCAGCATCCAGTCCGGCCGACGGATCCACGCCTCCACGTCGGACCCGTCGGCATGACGCCGGCGCAGGTGCAGCGTCGACCAGCGCCACGGGCTGCTGCGCGCCAGGGCACGGAAGGAGTCGTCGGTCGGGACCACGACCCCACCATGCCCCGGCTTGGCCGCCGACGCGAGCCGTTTTCCGTCCACCCTGTGACGCGCTCGGGGCCGAACGTGACCCCTCGCCGTACCCTGGTGTCGTGAAGGTGCTGCTCCTGGAGAACATCCATCCGGTCGCCGTCGAGACCCTCGAGAAGGCAGGCTACGAGGTCGAGCTGCGCTCGTCCAGCATGTCCGAGGACGACCTGGTCGCGGCCCTCCCGGGCGTGGGCATGCTGGGCATCCGCTCCAACACCCACATCACGCCCCGGGTGCTCGACGCCGCCACCGACCTGGAGGCGATCGGCTGCTTCTGCATCGGCACCAACCAGGTCGACCTGGTCTACGCACAGCAGAAGGGCGTGGCGGTGTTCAACGCGCCCTACTCCAACACCCGCAGCGTCGTCGAACTGGTCATCGCCGAGATCATCAGCCTGGCCCGCCGGCTGCCGGAGAAGACCGAGAAGATGCACGCCGGCGTCTGGGACAAGTCGGCCAAGGGCAGCCACGAGGTGCGCGGCCGCACGCTGGGCATCGTCGGCTACGGCAACATCGGCACCCAGCTCTCGAACCTCGCCGAGGCGCTGGGCCTCAACGTCATCTTCTACGACGTCGCCGACAAGCTCCGGCACGGCAACGCCCGCCGGATGCCCTCCCTGGACGCCCTGCTGGCCGAGGCCGACGTCGTCTCGCTGCACGTCGACGGCCGGCCGGGCAACGCCGGCATCTTCGGCGACGAGCAGTTCAAGAAGATGAAGCCGCGCTCGCTGTTCATCAACGCCGCCCGCGGCATGGTCGTCGACACCGAGGCGCTGCGCGAGCACATCCTCTCGGGCCACATCGCCGGCGCCGCGCTCGACGTCTTCCCGATCGAGCCGAAGGCCCAGGGCGACCCGTTCGAGTCGCCGCTGCGCGGCCTGGACAACGTCATCCTCACCCCGCACGTCGGCGGCTCCACCCAGGAGGCGCAGGAGGAGATCGGCTACTTCGTCGCCGGCAAGCTGCGCGCCTTCCAGCAGGAGGGCTCGACCGCGCTCTCGGTCGACCTGCCGGCCGTGCAGCCGCCGCCGCTGACCTCCGGCTCGCGGGTCGCCTACCTGCACGTCAACGTCCCCGGCGTGCTGGCCGAGGTCAACAACGTGCTCGCCGCGGAGGGCGCCAACGTCACCGGGCAGTACCTGGCCACCCAGGGCGAGAAGGGGTACGTCGTCACCGACGTCGCCGAGCCGATCTCCGAGGCGGCGCTGGCCAAGCTGCAGGCGTCGCCGCACACGATCTGGCTGCGCTCCTACACCGCCTGAGCGCGCACAGACGCATCCCGTAGTCTCTCGCGGCATGGAGTTGCCTCAACATTGGCCGCTGCCTCAGGCAGCCCCTCTGCGTGACGAGCTGGCGGCGGCGTACGCCGACCCGAGCCGCCGCTACCACGACACCCGGCACCTGACCGAGGTGCTGGTCCGGCTCGATGAGCTCGCCGCCGCCGGCACCCCGTTCGACACCACGCCGGTGCAGCTCGCGGCGTGGTTCCACGACGCGGTGTACGACGGCGAGCGGGACGCCGAGGAGCGCTCGGCGGCCTGGGCCGAGGACGCCCTCGCCGAGCTGTGCCCGACCGAGCTGGCCGCCGAGGTCGCCCGGCTGGTCCGGCTCACCGAGACGCACACCCCTGCGGAGGACGACCGCAACGGCTGCGCGCTCTCCGACGCCGACCTCGCCATCCTGGCGGCGCCAGCCGCACGCTACGACGAGTACGCCGCGGCGGTCCGGGTGGAGTACTCCCACATCGCCGACGACGAGTTCCGGCTCGGCCGCGCGGAGGTGCTGCGCGGGCTCCTGGCCAAGCCGACGCTGTTCCACACCGACTACGCCCGCGAGCACTGGGAGCGGCCCGCCCGCGCGAACATGGAGCGGGAGCTCGCCGGACTCGGCTGAGGCTCGGATAACGATTGGATCACTCGGGATCGGCGATGGGATCCTGAGTCCTCGTGACCCTGTCGACGTACGCCGCGCTGCTCCGGCACCCCCAGGTGCGCCGGATCCTGGTGCTGGGCTTCCTGCTGCGGGTCCCGCTGTGGGCGGCCAACGTCGCGATCACCCTGCACGTGGTCACCCACCTGCACCGCTCCTACGCCGAGGCGGGTGTGGTCTCCATGGTCGGCGCGATCGCGCTCGCGGTCAGTGGGCCGTGGCGCGGCCGGCTGCTCGACCGGGTCGGGCTGCGCCGCGCGATCGCGCCCTCGCTGGTGGTCAACCTGGTGGCATGGGGCATCGCGCCCTGGGTGGGCTACTGGCCGATGCTGGCCTTCGTCGGGATCGCCGACCTGTTCGCGGTACCGAGCTTCTCGGTGGTCCGCCAGGTCCTGATCAGCGCCGTCGGCGACACCGAGCGCACCGCGGCGCTGTCGATCGACTCGGTCGCCACCGAGGTGTCGTTCATGGTGGGCCCGGTCCTGGGCGTGCTGGCCGCGACCTACCTGCCGACGCCGATCGCGCTGGTGCTGTGCCAGGTGTGCGGCTTCCTGGGCGGCCTGGCGCTGTGGCTGGCGAACCCGCCGCTGCGGACGCACGACGACGCGGGCGAGACCGGGCCGCGGCCGGCGCGGCGTACCTGGGTCTCGGCGCGGGTGCTGATGATCCTGCTGGTCTGCGCGACCGCCACCGTCATCCTCACCAGCGAGGACCTGGGCTCGGTGGCGGCGATGCGCTCGATGCACCACACCTCCTCGCTCGGTTGGGTGCTGGCGGTGTGGGGCGCCGGCTCGGCGGTCGGCGGGCTGGTCTACGGCGGGCTGCACCGGCATCCGCCGGCGCCGCTGCTGCTGGTGCTGCTCGGCGCCTCCACGGCCCTGGTGGCGGTCGCGCCCGACCGGCTGTGGTTCACCGTGCTGCTCTTCGTCAGCGGGCTGTTCTGCGCGCCCACGATCACCGCCACGGTCGACGACCTCTCCCGCGCGGTGCCGGCGCGGGTGCGCGGGGAGGCGATGGGGTGGCACGGCTCGGCGCTGACCCTGGGCAGCGCCCTCGGCGCCCCGCTGATCGGGCGCGCCATCGACGGCGGCGGCTGGGCGCACGGCTTCGCCTACGGTGGTCTCGCCGGGCTGGCCATGGCGCTGGCCGCGATGGCCGTCAGCCTCCGGCCCGCTTCCGCCGGCGCAGCCCAGCCGCAGTGAGCCGGGCGACCAGCTCGCGACTGGTCACCGCCGTCGCGCCGGCCGCCAGGACCGCGGCGTAGCGCTCGGAGGGCACGTCGTAGTGGTCCCGGTCGAACCCGCGCGCCGGGATGCCGAGGTCGCGAGCGAACGCGTGCAGCTCGTCGTACGATGCGTCGCTGGCCAGGTGCGACCACAGCCGGCCGTAGCGGGGCACCAGGGGCGGGTCGATCAGGATCACCGGACCAGTTTGACCGGTGAGGCAGCATGGTGCGTGATGGACCACGCGACACTGCTCTCCGCCCGCGCCCGTGTCCTGGCCGACCTGGAGGCGCGCCACCTGGCCACCCCGGCCGCCGTCTCGGCCCTGGAGGACGCGATGTCCGAGCGCGGCTGGTGGGCCGAGCAGTGGCCCGCCGGCATCGAGTACGTCGCCGGCCTGGTGGCCCAGGACGTCCAGGACGCGCTGTTCGAGACGGTCGGCCGCTGGCCGCTGTGCCTCAGCTGCGGCGACGGGGCGCCGCAACACTCGCTGTTCATCCAACCGGACCTGGGTGGTCCCGACCCGGTGTGGGTGTGCGAGGAGACCGGCGACGTGGTCGCGCCGCTGGGCGGGCTGTAGCTCAGTCGCCGACGCCGAGCTGCAGCCGCAGCGTGAACCGATCGGCGCGATAGGCGGACCGGGAGACCTCCAGCACCTTCTCGTCGGAGAACGCCCGACGCTGCTGACGCAGCACCGGGCTGCCCGGCTCGACCTCCAGGTGGCCGGCCTCCTCGGCGGTGACGATGTCGGCGGTGACGGCGTCCTCGGCCCAGGTGGGGCGCAGCCCGCGACTGGTCAGCTCGGCGTACAGCGAGGTCGGCATGCCGCCCTGCAGGAAGCCGGGCAGCAGCACCTCGTTGAGGTAGGCGTCCTCGATGCACATCGGCATGCCGTCCGCGCGCCGCAGCCGCTTCCAGTGGACGACCGCGTCACCCTCGCTGATGCACAGCGCCCGGGCCACGCCGGGGCCGGCCTGCTCGCGTCGGGCCAGCAGCGTGACCGACTCGGCGAGCAAACCGCGCCGGGTCATCTCCTCGGTGAAGCTGCTGACCGCGCTGGAGGTACGGCGCGGGCGGGCCACGAACGTGCCCCGGCCCGGAATCCGCTCCAGCAGCCCCTCCACGACGAGCGCGTCCATCGCCTGTCGGACGGTCATCCGAGCGACGCCGAACAGATGCACCAGCTCGCGCTCGGAGGGTGCCGGCGAGCCGGGCACGCCACCATCGACCAGGGCACGCACATACTCACGCACCTGCACGTGCTTGAGGCCACGCCGTTCGGTGGCCAGAACTTCCCCCATGGCTCACACGTTAAAGCCAGACGACACGCCGCGTCCCACGAATCCACTACTTCGAACATCTGTTCGATCACTCCGGCTAGGCTGACCTCCATGGACTTCCAGACGATGCTCTTCGAGGCGACGGCGGAGGCCGGGCCGGAGTGCAACGGCATCAGCCGGACCGTCCTGGCCCGCGGCGCCTGGGTCGACGTACGACGAGCGTGGCTGCCGGCCGCCGACGACGTCTTCGCCACCCTGCTGCACGCGGTGCCGTGGCGGGCCGAGCGACGGCAGATGTACGACCGGATGGTCGACGTGCCGCGGCTGGTGCACACCTACCTGGTCGACGACCCGCTCCCCCATCCGGTGCTCACCCGGGCCCGGGAGGCGCTGAGCGCCCACTACCTGCCCGAGCTGGGCGAGCCGTTCCGGACCGCTGGATGCTGCTACTACCGCGACGGTCACGACTCGGTGGCCTGGCACGGCGACCGCATCGGGCGCGGCCGCAGCCAGGACACCATGGTGGCCATCGTCTCGCTCGGCGACCCGCGCCGGCTGGCGCTGCGGCCGCGCGGCGGCGGGGAGTCGCTCTCCTTCGAGCTCGGCCACGGTGACCTGCTGGTGATGGGCGGCAGCTGTCAGCGCACCTGGGAGCACGCGGTGCCGAAGGTGGCCGGCGCCGGGCCGCGGATCTCGGTGCAGTTCCGGCCGATCAACGTCTTCTAGCGCGACCGGCGCAGCCGGCGTACGACGAGGAGCGCACCGACGGCAGCCGCCACCACCGCGACCGCCTGCCGCCAGTAACTGCGGGCCAGCACCGGCAGCACCGTCGTCCCGAGGTCGATCGCGTCGTCCCCGCCGCCCGGCGGCGGGGACGACGCCGGCCGGGCGGCCTCCGGCTCCTCCACCGGGGCGCTCGCTGCGCCGGCATCCGGGTCCCCCGCCGGAGCCTGGGTCGCGGCGGCGCCGGTGGGCGCCGAGGCCGGCCCGGCGTCCTGGTCGCCCGCGGAGCGCTGCTCCAGGCAGGCCACGAACTGGGCGAGCAGCTTGTCGGACACGTCCTGGAGCACACCCCTGCCGAACTGGGCGGGCTTGCCGGTGATCGACAGGTCGGTGTCCACCTGCACATCGGTGCCACCGTCACCGGCGCTCATCGCCACGGTGACGGTGGCGCCGGCGGTGCCGTTGCCGCGCTTGTCCCTGCCCTTCGCCTCCACCACGAACGTGTGTGCGTCGGGGTCCTTCGACGTGAAGGACCCCGAGCCGGCGTAGACCAGCGCGATCGGGCCGAGCTTGACCTTGACGGTGCCCTCGAAGGAGTCGCCCTCGACCGAGGTGACCTGGGCGCCGGGGAAGCACCGCGTCAGG
>NZ_DASZUF010000194.1:0-4733 GCF_035547795.1 Nocardioides sp. | reverse complement strand
GCCAGCGCCCGCAGCAGGGCATGCGTGCGGGCACCTGGGACGGCCACGCCGTCCCAGGTCACCTCCTCGAGGAGGGTCAGTCGCATGCGCGTCAGCGTTGCACGGCTCCGGTCAGCTCGGCCGCACGTGCCACCGCCGCGGCCCGGGCGGCGCCGGTCTCGGCCTCGGTGAGGGTGCGGTCGGGGGCGCGGAAGCGCAGCGCGAACGCCAGCGACTTCTTGCCCTCACCGAGCTGCGCACCGGTGTAGACATCGAAGAGCCGCACCGATTCCAGCAGCTCGCCGGCGCCCTGCCGCAGGGCGGCCTCGACGGCCGCCACCGTGACGGTCTCGTCCACGAGCAGGGCGACGTCCTCCTTGGCCAGCGGCATGGTCGAGAACACCGGCCCCGGCGCGACCGCCGGCGCCAGCGACATCAGCAGGTCGAGGTCGATCTCCGCGACCGCGCTGCGGGCCGGCAGCCCGAACGCCTGGCACACGCGCGGGTGCAGCTCGCCGGCATGGCCCAGGGTGACCTCGCCGACGGTGATCGCGGCGCAGCGACCCGGGTGCCAGGGCATCAGGCCGGCCGCGCTCGTCTCGAGGGCCACGCCCAGCTCGGCGCCGAGTCGCCGTACGGCCTCGATCGCGTCGCTCCAGGCGGCGTCGCGGCCCTTGCCCCACCAACCGGAGCGCTCTCGCTCACCGGCGAGGACGACGGCCAGATGCAGCGGCTGGCGCGGGATCGCGGCCAGCAGCGCGTCCAGCTCGGCGTCGGTCGGCCGCCGGTCCACGCCGTAGATCGGCGCGGCCTGGTCGGTCGGGAACGCCACCGTCGCGGTCTCGAACAGCGCCACTCCGGTGGCGCCGCGGCCCAGGTTGCGACCGGCGGCCCTGAGCAGGCCCGGCAGCAGCGTGGTGGTGTACGCCGGCTCCTCGCTGGAGAGCGGGTTCGCCAGCCCGACCGTGTGCCGGCGCTCGTCGTCGGCCGGCAGTCCGAGCGCGTCGAAGGAGGCCTCACCGACGAACGGGAAGCTCACCACCTCGACCAGACCCGCGCCGGCCAGGGTCCGGCCGATCCGGCGGCGGAGCCGCTGCGGACGGGTCAGGCCGCCGCCGGCAGCCCGCCGCGGCAGCACGCTGGGCACTCGCTCGTAGCCGACGATGCGGACCACCTCCTCGACCAGGTCGTAGGGGTCGGCCAGATCGGGCCGGTACGTCGGCACGACCGCAGTCAGCATCTCCCCCGACACGCTGACCCGACAGCCCACGGCCGTCAGGTCCTTCACCACGGTCTCGGCGTCGACCGCGATGCCGGAGATCCGGGCCGGCAGGTCGAGCGCCATCTCGATCGAGCGTGGCTGCGGCGGGGCACCGGCCGCGGTGACACCGGCCTCGGCGGTGCCACCGCCGTACTCGACCAGCAGCTCCACCACCCGGTCGGCGGCGATCGGAGGCAGCAGCGGGTCCACGCCGCGCTCGAAGCGCTTGGACGCCTCGGAGGGCAGCTTGTGCCGGCGCTGCGAGCGGAAGATCGTGGTCGGCTCGAAGTGCGCCGCCTCGACCACGATGTCGGTGGTGGAGGCGGAGATCTCGGTGTTCGCGCCGCCCATCACACCGGCGATGCCGATCGGGCCGTTGTCGTCGGTGATGAGCAGGTCCTCCGGCGACAGCTCGCGGGCTACGTCGTCGAGGGTGACGATCTTCTCCCCGGCACGGGCCCGCCGGACCACGATCGGGCCGCTCAACCTCGCCCGGTCGTAGCAGTGGTTGGGCTGGCCGAGCTCGAGCATCACATAGTTGGACACGTCGACGGCCAGCGAGATCGAGCGCATGCCGCACTGTTCCAGGCGCTTGCGCATCCACTCCGGCGTCGCCGCGGTCGGGTCGAACCCGGTCACCGTGCGGGTGACGAAGTAGGGGCAGCCCACCGGGTCGTCGAGGACGACCGGGTAGCCCTCGCCCGCGGCCACCGGCACGTCGCGCCGAGCCGGGTCCGAGAACGGCACGTCGAATCCCAGCGCGGCCTCGCGGGCGATCCCGCGCAGCGAGAGCGCATAGGCCCGGTCGGGGTTGATCTCGAACTCGATGACCTCCTCGCCGAGGCCGAGCACCTCGCGGGCGTCGGTGCCCGGCGCCGGCGCGTCGGCGGGGAGCACGATGATCCCACTGTGATCGTCGCCGAGGCCGAGCTCGCGGGCGCTGCAGATCATCCCGGCCGAGACGTGGCCGTAGGTCTTGCGCGCGCTGATCTCGAAGCCGCCGGGCAGTACGCCGCCCGGCAGCACCACGACGACCTTGTCGCCGGGCCCGAAGTTGTGCGCGCCGCAGACGATGCCCTGCGGCTCACCGGTGCCGTTGGCGTTCCCGACATCGACGGTGCACCAGTTGATGGTCTTGCCGTTCTTCTGCGGCTCCTTCTCCTGGGTCAGCACCTGGCCGACCACGAGCGGGCCGCTGATGCCGGCGCCGGCGGCGTGGATCGCCTCGAGCTTGAGCCCGAGTGCGGTCAGCCGGTCGGTCAGCTGCTCGGTGGTGACCGAGTCGGGCAGATCGACGTACTCCCTGATCCAGGAGACGGGGGCCTTCATCTACAGCTCACTTCCAAACGCGGTGGTGAAGCGGACGTCGCCCTCGAAGAGGGTCCGCAGGTCCTCCAGGCCGTGCCGGAACATCAGCGTCCGGTCGATGCCCATGCCGAAGGCGAAGCCGCTGTAGCGCTCGCTGTCCACGCCGCAGGCGCGCAGCACCCGCGGGTTGACGATGCCGCAGCCGCCCCACTCGATCCAGCCCTCGCCGCGACAGGTCCGGCAGTGCTCGGGGTCCACCCCGCGGCAGACGAAGCAGACCAGGTCGACCTCCGCGGAGGGCTCGGTGAAGGGGAAGTACGACGGCCGGAACCGGGTGGTGATGCCCTCGCCGAACATCTGGGTGGCGAAGTGGTCGAGGGTGCCCTTCAGGTGCGCCATCGAGATGCCCTCGTCGATGGCCAGGCCCTCGACCTGGTGGAACATCGGGCTGTGGGTCGCGTCGTACTCGTCGGTGCGGAAGACCCGGCCCGGGCAGACGACGTAGATCGGCGGCGTGCGGGTCAGCATGGTCCGTGCCTGCACCGGGCTGGTGTGCGTGCGGAGCACCACGTGGTTCTCGGCCGGCGCGGTCCAGAACGTGTCCTGCATGGTGCGCGCCGGGTGGTCCGGGCCCAGGTTGAGCGCGTCGAAGTTGAGCCATTCGGCCTCGATCACCGGGCCCTCGGCGACCTGCCAGCCGAGCGCGGTGAAGATGTCGGCGATCAGTTCGGCGCCGGTGGTCAGCGGGTGCCGGCCGCCGAGCGGGAGCCGGTCGGTCGGGACAGTGACGTCGACGGCCTCCTCGACCAGGATCCGGGCCTCATGCTCGGCCTCGAGCACCTGCTGGCGAGCGGCGAGCGCCTGGTTGACCGCGCCGCGGGCCTGGCCGATGCGCTGGCCGGCCTCCTTGCGCGCCGCCGGTGGCAGTGCGCCGATCTCGCGGTTGGCCAGCGCCAGTGGCGACCGGTCGCCGACGTGGTCGAGGCGGACCTGCTTGAGCTCCTCGAGATCCTTCGCCCGCTCGATCGCCGCGATCGCGGCGTCGCGGGCGGACTCCACCTCCTCGGGCTTCAAGGTGGTGACCTCCACGGGGTCGTAGTCGGTGTTCGGACCGGACATCGGAGCCTTCCCAGCAGGTGATGTGCGCGCCAAGTCTAGGAACGACCGGGCTCGGGCGACGAATGGGTTCCATCGGCGGGGCCCACCGACGCCTGAGGCCCGCGGCTCACACCAGCTCGTCGGCAACGGCCGGCCAGGTCGTCACGATCCTGGCACCGCCACCCGGCGCCTCCTCGATCGCGACGGTGCCGCCGTGCGCCTTCGCCAGCCCGCCGACCAGGTAGAGGCCCAGGCCGGAGCCCCCGCGCTCGCCGTTCTTCCAGAACTTGGTGAACACCCGGCGGCGCAGCTCGGTGGGGATGCCGTCGCCCTCGTCGTCGACCACGAGCCGGACGCCGCCGTCAACGGCCCGGAGCGTCACCGTGATGGTGCCGTCGCCGTGCCGGACGCCGTTCTCGACCAGGTTGGTGACCACCTGGGTGAACTTGTCCGGGTCGACCATGATCTCGGGCAGCCCGTCGTCGGCGACGCACTCGATCTCGCGGGCGGTCGCCTGCCTCACCGAGTCGACCACCCGGCCGACCAGCGTGACCGCGTCGCTGGGTCTCGGATAGAGCTGCAGCCGACCGGTGTCGATCCGGGCCACGTCGAGCAGCTCGGCGATCAGCCGGGAGAGCCGGTCGGAGTCGGCGTGCACGGTGGTGAGCATCAGCTTCTTCTGCTCGTCGTTGAGCTTGTCCCAGCGGTTCAGCAGGGCCTGGACGAAGCCCTTGACGCCGGTCAGCGGGCTGCGCAGCTCGTGCGCGACAGTGGCGACCAGGTCCGAGCGCTCCCGGTCCAGCCGGGCCCGGCCGCGGCCACTGCGCAGCGTGATCGCCAGGCCGCCGTCGGCGGCGATCCGCGCGACGGTGAGCACCTCGGTGCCGTCCGCGGTCAGCCAGGACTGCTCGGGCACGCCGGTGCGGCTGGCCAGTCCGTCGTAGGGCCGGTTGAACGCACACCAGTCCCGGCCCTCGGTGTCCTGGAGCAGGAGGACGTCGCCCAGCGGCCGCCCGACCCCGCCCTCGATGCCCAGCATGCGCGCCGCCGGGGCGGAGACGAGGGTGACGGTGCCGGTGCGGTCGGC
>NZ_DASZUF010000193.1:0-9589 GCF_035547795.1 Nocardioides sp. | reverse complement strand
CAACAACGTCGCCCTGGTCGACGGCCAGCCGCGCACGCTGGGGCTCAAGGAGCTGCTCGAGGTCTTCCTCGGCCACCGCTACGACGTGGTCCGCCGGCGCAGCCAGTTCCGCCGCGACAAGGCCGCCGCCCGGCTGCACCTAGTCGAGGGCCTGCTGCTGGCGATCCTCGACATCGACGAGGTCATCCAGCTGATCCGCTCCTCGGACAACGCCGCGGCCGCCAAGGAGCGGCTGATGACGGTCTTCGACCTCTCCGAGCTGCAGGCGGAGTACATCCTCGACATGGCGCTGCGCCGGCTGACCAAGTTCTCCAAGATCGAGCTGGAGAAGGAGCAGGCCGAGCTGGAGGCCACCATCGAGCAGCTCGACGCGATCCTGGCCGACGACGCCCTGCTGCGGAAGGTGGTCTCCGACGAGCTGGCGGAGGTCGCCAAGACCTACGGCACCCCCCGCCGCACGGTTCTGCTGTCGTCGGCCGGTACGGCGGCGACGGCCGCGGCGACCGCGCCCCTCGAGGTGCCCGACGACCCCTGCTTCGCGCTGCTGTCCTCCACCGGGCTGCTCGCCCGCACCCAGAGCACGGAGCCGGTGCCCACCGGTGGCGCCCGGACCAACCACGACGTGATCGTCTCGGCGGTGGCCACCACCGCCCGCGGCGAGATCGGGGTGCTGACCAGCCGGGGCCGGCTGCTGCGGCTCGGCGTACTCGACCTCCCGGCGATCCCTCCGACCGCCGGCGACCCGAACCTGCAGGGCGGGCTACCGCTCTCCGCGCTGCTGTCGCTGGCCGGCGGCGAGCGGGCGTTGGCGCTGTGCACGCTGACCGGCGAGGGCCCCGGTCTGGCGCTCGGCACCCGGCTCGGCACCGTCAAACGGGTCAACCCCGAGGTGCTCGGCAAGGACGAGTGGGAGGTCATCCGGCTCGCCGACGGCGACGAGGTGGTCGGCGCGGTGCAGCTGACCACCGGCGCCGAGACGCTCTGCTTCGTCACCTCCGACGCCCAGCTGCTGCACTTCGGCGCCGACCAGGTCCGGCCGCAGGGCCGCGCCGGCGGCGGCATCGCCGGCATCCGGGTCGCGCACGGCTCGCGGGTGGTCTTCTTCGGCGCCCTGGCCCCCGAGGCCCCCGGCGGCGCCGTGGTGGTGACGGCGGCGGGGTCCTCCAGCGCGCTGCCGGGCACCGAGACCGGGTCGGTCAAGGTGACGCCGTTCGCGGAGTACCCGGGCAAGGGCCGTGCCACCGGCGGCGTGCGCTGCCACCGCTACCTCAAGGGCGAGGACACCCTGATCTTCGCCTGGGCCGGCCCGGCCCCGGCCCGCGCGGCCGCGGCCAGCGGCGCCCCGGTCGAGCTGCCCGAGGCCGACGGTCGCCGCGACGGCTCCGGCGTCCCGGTCGGGCAGCCGATCGACGCCTGCGCGGGACCGGTGGCAGCGACCGTGGGCGGCGTGGAAGGCTGAGGACGTGCGCCGTACCTCCGCTCTCGTCGTGCTCGCCGCCCTGGCCCTCACCGGCTGCGGCGGGGGCGGCAAGCCCGCGTCGCTGTCGCCGCAGAAGGCGGTCGCGCTCGCCAAGGCGAACCTCGACAAGACTCCCGGCCTCCATCTCACCCTGACCGGCAAGGACCTGCCCGACAGCGGCACCACGCTGATCAGCGCCGACGGCACGCTCACCCGGGCCCCGGCGTTCAGCGGGAAGCTGGTGGTCTCGCTGCTGGGCACCCGCCCGACCATCCCGGTGGTCGCGGTGGGCGGCACCGTCTACGCCAAGATGCCGCTGACGGTGGGCTGGCAGACGGTGGACCCGGCGCAGTACGGCGTGCCCGACCCGTCGGCGCTGCTGGACACCCAGACCGGCATCTCGCACCTGCTGACCGCGACCAGCGGGCTCAAGGCCGGCAAGAGCGTGCGCGGCGGCAAGGACAACAAGCAGGTGCTGACCACCTACACCGGCACCCTGCCCGGCGGCGCGGTCGCGGCCGTGATCCCCAGTGCGACCGGCACCTTCGACGTCTCCTACACGATCGACGACAGCCACCGACTGGAGCAGGCGCAGCTGCACGGCGACTTCTACGGCGCCGACGAGCAGGCGTCGACGTACACCCTGACGCTCGACAAGTACGGCACCGATACGAAGATCACCGCGCCGTGAGTCCGGGCCGGCGGCTGCTGGCGCTGGCGGCGATCGCGGTTGCGTTCGCCGCCGCCGACACCTACGTCGTCGTGCTGGCACTGCCCGACATGATGGCCGGGGTCGGGCTCTCGGTGGAGCAACTGCAGCAGGCCGCGCCGATCGTCTCGGCGTTCCTGCTCGGGTACGTCGCGATGCTCCCGCTGATCGGCAGCATCGCCGACCGTCGCGGCCGGCTGCCGGTGCTGGTGGCCGGGCTGGTGGTCTTCGCCACCGGCTCGCTGCTCACCGCGCTGGCGTACGGCCTGGGACCGATGGTGATCGGCCGGTTCCTGCAGGGCCTGGGCGGCGGGGCGCTGGTGCCGGCCACGCTGGCGCTGGTCGCCGACCTCTACCCGGTCGAGCGCCGCGGCGTGCCGCTCGGGATCGTCTCGGCCGTCCAGGAGGCCGGCTCGCTGCTCGGGCCGCTGGCGGGCGCGGTCGTGCTCGCGCTGGCCGACTGGCGGGCGATCTTCGTGGTCAACCTGCTGGTGGCGGCGGCGCTCGCGGTGGCGCTGCGCGCCTCCGAGCCCCGTGCCGCTCGGGTGCCGCCGCGGCTGCCCGACCCCGTCGGCCTGCTGCTGGTGCTGGTCGCGCTCGCGGCCGGCGTCCTGGTCTTCGTCGAGCCGACCGCGATGATGCGCGACCTGACCTGGGGCCGGCTCTACATCCCGGTCGCCGGCGACAGCCGCTGGCTCACGCCGCTCGGGCTGACCACCGTGGCCGCGCTGGCGCTGCTGGCGATCTGGTGCGCGAGTGCCCGCCGGCCACTGGTCGACCTGCGCGGCTGGGCCGCCGGCGCCCGTGGGGTCGACCTGCCCGGTGCGCTGCTGCTCGCCCTCGCCCTGACCGGGGTGATCCTGGCGTTCGCGACCGCCGACCCGCAGGTACAGGCCATCGCACCGCAGGGCCGGTGGTACCTGCTCGGCGCCGCCCTCGCCGTGGCCGCGTTCGCCACCCGGCAGCGGACGGCGACCCACCCGCTGCTCCCCCGCGCCGCGCTGCGCGCCCCGGCCGCCTGGGGGTCGGTGGTGGTCAGCCTGCTGATCGGGGCCGCGCTGGTGGCCGCCCTCATCGACGTACCGCTCTTCGCGCGCACCACGATCTACCCCGACAGCCAGCTCAAGGCGGCGCTGGTCCTGGTCAGGTTCCTGGTGGCGCTGCCGATCGGCGCGATCGCTGGCGGCTGGCTCACCCGGCGGCTGCCGGCGGGCATGGTCGCGGCGGTCGGGCTGCTGCTCGCGGCGGCCGGGCTGGCCCTGATGGCCCGCTGGGACGTCGACGCGCTGCGCCACGCCGTCGCGACGGTGCCGCTGGTGCTGGCCGGGCTGGGCTTCGGCCTGGTGCTGGCGCCGGTCAACGCCGCCGTCCTGGCCACCACCGATGCCGCCATCCACGGCCTGGCCAGCTCGTTGGTCGTGGTCGCCCGGATGGTCGGCATGCTGGTCGGGATCTCGGCGCTGACCACGCTCGGGCTGCGGCACTACTACGCCGCCCAGGCCGACCTGCCACCGATGAGCCGGGTCTGCGGCGGCAGCGGTCTGTGCGACGCCTACGAGACGCTGCTGCGGCGCGCCGGCATCGCGGAGGAGCACACCGTCTTCGGCTGGGCCGCGGTGGTAGCGGTGCTGGGCGCCGTCCTCGCGCTCGGACTGCTGCGCGGCGCCGCCACCCGCGGGGTGGACCCTCGCGAGGCACTGAGCGGGCTGGGCTAACCTGCGGCCATGGCTGACTCCAACGACTTCGCCGACCTGCTCGCCGCCAACGCCGCCTTCGCCGCCGACTTCGCCTACGGCGGCTTCGACGGCATCGCCCGCGCCGGCGTCGCCCTGGTGACGTGCATGGACTCCCGGATCGACCCGCTGGGCATGATCGGGCTCAAGCCCGGCGACGCCAAGATCTTCCGCAACCCCGGCGGCCGGGTCACCGAGGCGGCGATGGAGGCGCTGGTCCTGGGCGTCCACCTGCTCAACGTCCAGCGGATCCTGGTCGTGCCACACACCCGCTGCGCGGTGGCCTCCAGCTCGGAGGAGGAGCTGCGCCGCCGGGTCGAGGCCTCGGCCGGCGTCGACGCCTCCTGGCAGCCCATCCACGTCATCGACGACCAGGTGCGCGCGCTCGCCGAGGACGTGCACAAGGTCAAGGCACACCCGCTCATCCCCGACAGCGTCGTGGTCGGCGGGTTCATCTACGACGTCGACAGCGGCCTGCTCAAGCAGGAAGCGTGACGCTCTCCCTGCAGGAGACCCACTTCCCGGAGCTGACCTGCTTCGGGTGCGGGCCGGCCAACGAGAAGGGGCTGCGGCTGCGCAGCTTCTCGACACCGGAGGGGTACGTCGCGCAGTTCCTGCCCTGGCCCGAGCACGACAACGGGGTGGGATTCCTCAACGGCGGGATCATCGGCACTCTGCTGGACTGCCACAGTGCGGCGGCGGTCGTCGACACCGCCTACCAGCACGGCTGGCGGGCGCTGGGCGGTGCGCTGCTGCCCTACGTCACCGCCGGCCTCGACGTGCGCTACCGCCGCCCCGCGCCGCTGACCGAGCCGGTCACGCTGCGTGCCGAGGTGGTGACGGCGGACGAGTCGGAGATCACCGCCCGGGTGTGGCTGGAGTACGACGGCAAGCTCCGCGCCGAGGCCGAGGCGCTCTGGAAGCGCTGGCGCCCGCGCTCCTGACCGCCCCTCCTCCCAAACTGTCACCGTGATGGTTTGGGTGGTCGGTGATACTTCCGAAGTGTCACTCCGGACGCGAACTATCACCGTGACACTTTGGGGGCGCGGCGGCTGAGTGCTGTCAGGCGAGCAGGTCCTCGCCGGCGTAGACGTTCAGGTCGCCGTTGCGGACCATGCCGGCCAGCAGCAGGCCGTGCTCGCGGGCGAGGTCGACGGCCAGCGACGAGGGCGCCGACACTGCCACGATGCCGGCCACGCTGGCCGCCACCGCCTTCTGCACGATCTCGAAGGAGACTCGGCCGCTGACCACCAACAGGTGGTCGGTGGCCGGCAGCAACCCGTCCAGCAGGGCCCGGCCGATCACCTTGTCGACCGCGTTGTGCCGGCCCACGTCCTCGAACTCGCACCGGACGTCGCCCCGCGTGTCGGCGAGCGCGGCGGCGTGCACCCCGCCGGTCTTGGCGAACGCCCGCTGCCGCTCGCGCAGCGTGTCGGGCAGCCCGGCGACGACCGCACGGCTGACCCGCCAGCCCTCGCCATGGGGCGCGGCGCGGCGCAGCGGCGACAGATCCAGTACGTCGGCCGAGCAGACGCCGCAGGCGGCGCTGGTGACGAACGCCCGCGGCCGCGGCGGTGTCACGCCGGGCGCCAGCGTAATGTGCACCCGGTCGGTGTCGTCTTCGCGGCAGCTGCGCAGCTGCACGATGTCCTCGCGCCGCTGCACGCCCGACTCCACCGTCAGCCAGCCGGCGGCCAGCTCCAGATCATGGCCGGGGGTGCGCATCAAGGTGGCGATGGCCTCGCCGCCTGGTCCTGAGCCCGTCGAAGGGTCGAGGCCGAGCACCAGCGGCGCCTCGACCGCGAGCTCGTCGGGCCCTCGGACGCCGCGACGCACGATCGCGCGCCGGGTGGTCATCACCGCCATGCTCCGAGGTTAGCCCGGCGGTCCGCGTCAGCCGAGCAGCTCGCGCAGGCGGCGGTCGACGAGGGCACCCGGAAGTGTGTCCGCCTCGATGAGCTCGCGCAGTGCGGCCGCATCGCCGACCGGGCCGATCGCGGCGAGCAGCGCCGCCGTCGCTGCGGCCGGATCGCCCTCGACCGGTACGTCGGCCAGCAGCGGGCAGTCGATCGAGCCGCCCTCCGGCTCCGGGCCGGCCGCGGGCAGCCAGCAGCCGACCTCGAAGACCAGTGCCGCCGCCGGCGAGGGCGAGTCGGCGCGGACGTCGACGTACCAGAACAGGTCGCCGGCCGGTAGGCGCAGATGGCCCTTGCGCGCCTTCGCGCCGCCGGCCTTGAGCGCCTTGGTGATCGCCGTCCGGCGTGCCTTCTGATCCACGGGCCGATTCTCCCAGCATGATGTCGCGATGGAGTACGACCCCTCGCAGTTCCGCGGCAGCGCGCAGTACTACCTCCGCGGCCGTCCGCCGTACTCCGCCCGCCTCGCGGCCGTCCTGGCCGAGGCGCTGGGCCTCGACGGCACCGGCACCCTGGTCGACGTCGGGGCGGGGCCCGGCACGCTGTCGGCCCAGCTCGGGAACCTCTTCGGGCGCGTCGTGGTCGTGGAGCCCGATCCGGACATGCTGGCCGAGGCGCGACGTCATCTGGCCGAGCACCAGGTCGGACCGGCGGAGTTCGTGCAGGCGACCGCCGAGGAGCTGCCGCGGCTGGGCCTGGCGGGCGCCCGAGTGGTGGCCTTCGGGCAGTCGTTCCACCGCGTCGACCGGATCTCGGTCGCCAACGCCGTCCACGACCTCCTGGCCGACGACGGCGCGATGGTGCTGGTCACCCACGACTACCGCTCGCAGCCGCGGGGCCCGCTGCCGACCGAGCCACCGGTCCCCCACCACGAGATCCGCCAGCTGGTCCGGCGCTTCCTGGGACCGGAACTGCGCTCGGGAACCCGCCTGGTGCGCGACCTGGTGACCGAGAGGTTCGAGGAGACGCTCGCGCGCACCCGCTTCGGCGCCGCCGAGACGCTGGTCGCGCCGGGGCGCACCGACCTGGTGCGCGACACCGACGACGTGGTGGCCGGCGTGCTGTCGATGTCCTACGCCGCGCCGGGCCTGCTCGGCGACCGGCTCGAGGAGTTCCTGGCCGAGCTGCGCGCCTTCCTCCTCAGCGTGAGCCCCACTGGCCGCTTTTGGGAGTGGCCCGGCGACACCGAGATCCTGATCGCCCGCACGACGTCCGCCTGAACGGGTCTACGCGTCGATGGCGTCCGCATCGACCTCGTACGCTCCCGCGATCACGAACTCCTTGCGCGGCGCGACGTCGGAGCCCATCAGCAGCTCGAAGACCTCGGCAGCGGCCTCCGCGTCGTCGACGGTGAGACGGCGCAGAGTGCGGTGCCGCGGGTCCATGGTGGTCTCGGCCAACTGGTCGGCGTCCATCTCGCCCAGGCCCTTGTAGCGTTGCACCGGGTCCTTCCAGTTGACGCCGCGCTTCTTCAGGTCGGCCAGCTTGCGCTGCAGCTCGTCGTCGGAATAGGTGTAGATGTACTTGTCCATGCCCTTCTTCGGGTTGGACAGCTCGATCCGGTGCAGCGGCGGTACGGCGGAGTAGACCCGGCCGGCGTGGACGAGGTCGGGCATGTACTTCATGAACAGCGTGGCCAGCAGGGTGCGGATGTGCGCGCCGTCGGCGTCGGCGTCGGCCATGAAGATGATCCGGCCGTAGCGGCGGGCCTCGATGTCGAACGTGCGGCCCGAGCCGGCGCCGACCACCTGGATGATCGAGGCACATTCGGCGTTCTTGAGCATGTCGCCCACCGAGGCCTTCTGCACGTTGAGGATCTTGCCGCGGATGGGCAGCAGCGCCTGGAACTCCGAGTTGCGCGCCATCTTGGCGGTGCCGAGCGCGGAGTCCCCCTCGACGATGAACAGCTCGGTACGGTCGTTGTCGTTGGAGCGGCAGTCGGCCAGCTTGGCCGGCAGCGAGGACGACTCCAGCGCGTTCTTGCGGCGCTGGGTCTCCTTCTGCTGGCGCAGCGTGAGGCGGGTCTTGGCGGCGCCGTACACCTTCTCCATGACCCGCTTCGCCACCGTCTTGTCGGCGGCCTTGGTCGAAGTCAGGAAGCGCTTGAGCTCGGCGCCCACCACCTTGCGGACCACGGTGCGAGCGGCGGGCGTGCCCAGGATCTCCTTGGTCTGGCCCTCGAACTGCGGCTCGGCCAGGCGCACCGTCACCACGGCGGTCAGGCCCTCCAGAACGTCGTCCTTGATCACATCGTCGTCGTTGGCCTTGAGCACGCGGGCGGCCTTCATCGCCTCGTTGAACGTGCGGGTGACGGCCTGCTCGAAACCGCTGACATGGGTGCCGCCCTTGGGCGTGGCGATCACGTTGACGAAGGAGCGCACCTCGGTCTCGTAGCCCATCCCCCAGCGGCAGGCCACGTCCACGGTCAGCTCGCGCTCGACGTCTTGTGGGGTCATGTGGCCCTGCTCGTCGAGCATCGGCACCGTCTCGGTGAACGTGTCCGAGCCCTGCAGCCGCAGGATCGGCGTGACCGCCTCGTCGTGCGCCAGGAAGTCGACGAACTCGGCGATGCCGCCGTCGTGGCGGAACTTCTCCTCCACCGGGGTGTCGCCGCGCAGGTCGCGGATGACCAACTCCAGGCCGGGCACGATGAAGGAGGTCTGCCGAGCGCGGACGACCAGGTCGTCGTAGACGAAGGTGGCGTCCTTGGTGAAGATCTGCCGGTCGGGCCAGAACCGGATCAGCGTGCCGGACCTGCCCTTGGCGACCTTGGCGCCCTTGCGCGAGAGCCCGCTCTGCGGCGTGAACCGGGCCTGGGGACCCTCGCCGTCGAACACGCCCGGCACGCCGCGCTGGAAGCTCATCCCCTGCCGCGCCGGCGAGCGGTCGACGTCGATGTCCATCCGGGCCGAGAGCGCGTTGACCACCGAGAGGCCGACGCCATGCAGGCCACCGGTGGCGGCGTACGACGAGCCGCCGAACTTCCCACCGGCGTGCAGCTTGGTCGCGACCACCTCCACACCGGGCAGCCCGGTCTTGGGCTCCTTGTCGGTGGGGATGCCGCGGCCGTCGTCGTACACCTCGACCGAGCCGTCCGCGTGCAGCGTCACCTCGACCCGGTGGGCGAAGCCTGCCAGGGCCTCGTCGACACCATTGTCGATGATCTCCCAGACGCAGTGCATGAGGCCGCGGGTGTCGGTCGAGCCGATGTACATGCCCGGCCGTTTGCGCACCGCCTCCAGGCCCTCGAGGACCAGGAGGTGGGCTGCGTTATAGGTGTTCTCGGCGATGACGAGCTCCTGCTGGGTACCGGTGAAACTGTGTCTTGAATCTACCTGCGACACGCCCGTCTTCCGATCTCGCCACGCGCGGGGCCCCTCGGGTCTACGGTGGGCGCCAGTGAGGTGGTGGGGGACACATCGGCTGGGGAATCTTGAACTCCCCGGCTACGTTTCACCAGTCACCGAGGGATCGAACAGATCGAAGAAAAGAGGCCGATGTGACCACTGCCGTTGCACCCAGCGCCCAGCTGACAGCTGCGGACCGCTGCGACCGTTGCGGAGCCCAGGCCTACCTTCGCGTGGAGCTCCAGTCAGGTGGCGAGCTGCTCTTCTGCGCTCACCACGCCCGCGAGCACGGCGACAAGCTTCGGGAGATCGCGGTCAACCTGACCGACGAGACCCACAAGCTCACCGGCACGCCCAGCTCGGCGCCCGACGAGGAGCGCTGAGCCCCACCGAGCCGACCGACCCCGCCGCGGCCCCCGCCCAGG
>NZ_DASZUF010000192.1:0-9744 GCF_035547795.1 Nocardioides sp. | reverse complement strand
TCGGGATGCCCGTCCACCTCGGCCAGGAACTGGGTGGCGGTGAAGCGGCCGTCGACCATGTACGACTCCAGCTTCGTCATGTTCACGCCGTTGGTGGCGAACCCGCCGAGCGCCTTGTAGAGCGCCGCGGGCAGGTTGCGCACGTTGAAGATGAAACTGGTGACCACCGGGCCGGCATCCGGCGGCGCCTGCACGAAGTCGCGGGAGAGGACCACGAACCGGGTGGTGTTGTGCTCCTCGTCCTCGACGTCCTCCAGGAGTACGTCGAGGCCGTAGATGTCCGCCGCCATCGGCGGGCTGATCGCGGCCATGGTGGGGTCGGCCGCCTCCGCGATCTCCCGGGCCGCGCCCGCGGTGTCGCCGGAGATGACCGGCGTCAGGCCGTGCTCGCGGATGACCTTGCGGCACTGGCCCAGCGCGTGCACGTGGCTGTGCACGGTGCGGATCCCGGTCAGCGGCGCACCCGGGATCGCCATCAGGTTGAACCTGATCCGCAGGAAGTGCTCGCCCACGATGTGCAGGCTCGAGGCCGGCAGGAAGTGGTGGATGTCGGCGACCCGGCCGGCGATCGAGTTGTCGATCGGGATCATCGCGAGGTCAGCACTCGGCTGGATCCCGTCGGCCCCCTCGACGGCGGCGAAGACGTCCTCGAAGGAGGCGCAGGGCACCGACTCGAGCTCGGGGTACTCCCGAGCACAGACCGCGTGCGAGTTGGAGCCGGGCTCGCCCTGATAGGCGATGCGTCGCGGCTGTGTCGGATCAGCTGGGGCCACGCGGAGAGTCTAGGGTCGAGCACGTGCTCGCCGTGGTCAGTCTCGTGGTCGCCCTGCTCGCACTCGTCCTGGTCGCGCCGCTGTGGCGCGAGCGGCTGGGCCGTCGTACCCGCGATGGCGAGGCGCCGCTGCCCGAGGACGTGCTGGGCCTGCGTCAGGAGGTGGCGGCACTGCGGACCGAGGGCCGCCAGGCGCTCAAACACCTGGCGATCGTGCGCTACGACGCGTTCGGCGACATGGGCGGCCACCTGTCCTGGACGCTGGCGGTGGCCGACGACGCCGGTGACGGGGTGCTGCTGACCAGCATCCACGGGCGCAGCGACGCGCGTTCCTACGCCAAGACGATCAAGCACTGGCGCTGCGAGGTGCAGCTCTCGCCCGAGGAGGAACAGGCCCTGGGCCAACTCCGCCGTTGAATGGGGGATTTCGCACCCGTCATTCGGGGATTTCTCACCGGCGAGATTCCACGTCGAGGTGCGGAATCCCCTACTCGACGGTGGGAAACCCCCTACTCGAGGGTGGGAAATCCCCTACTCAACGGGGGACTCGGACGAGCAGGCGGGCGTGCAGGCAGCGCATCCGCAGCTCGCGGCCGGCGCCGAGGGTGTCGCCGTCGAGCTCGCGCGGGGTGTCCCGGTCGGCTCGGATGACCACCGTGTGGCCGCGCATCCGGTTGACCAGCTCGTCGGTGTGCGGGCGGCGGCCGAGGATGCGGAAGGCCAGCGGCAGCCAGGACAGGAACCGCTGCGGATGCAGGAGTACGACGTCGAGCAGCCCGTCGTCGATGCGTGCGTCCGGCAGCAGCGGCATCCCGGCGGTCAGGGTGCCGACGTTGCCGACGATGACGGTGCGGGCGCGGTGCTTGGTGAACGGCCCGTCGTCGATGGAGATCTCGAGTCGCACCGCTGGGAACATCAGCGCCTTCAGACCCGACCAGACGTAGGCCAGCCAGCCGACCCGCTTCTTGATCTCCTCGTCGACGCCCTCCATGATCGCGGCGTCGAAACCCATCCCGGCCATCACCAGGAAATGGGTGTCCTCGATCCCGTCGCCGCCCACCTCGACCAGGTCCACGGCCCGGTCCTGGCCGCGCAGCGCGACGTCGACCGCCGCGCGCAGGTAGAGCGGGAGGGAGAGGTTGCGGGCCAGCAGGTTGCCGGTGCCGGCCGGGATGATGCCGACCGGGATGCCGGTGCCGGCCAGCTCGGCACAGACCTCGCGCACGGTGCCGTCGCCGCCGCAGACGATGACCAGGTCGGCGCCCTGCTCGGCGGCATCGGCGGCCATGCCGGTGCCGGAGTCCTCGACGGTGGTCAGGTGCCAGACCGGCGGCTCCCAGCCGGCCTCGGCCGCCATCGCGCTCACGATCGCCTGGAACTGGCCGACCGAGTCGACCTTGACCGGGTTCAGCACGACATGCAGCGACCGCCCGCCGGGCACGGTCTCCACCAGCGGCAGGGCGTGCACGGCATGGCTGCGCGGCTCCGGGTCGTAGAGCGCCCAGGCGACCAGGACGACCACCAGGCCGAGGAGCACACCGCCGACCACGTCGGTCGGGTAGTGCCGGCCCAGCAGCACCCGGTCGACGGCGACTAGGAGCACCAGGACCGCCAGTCCGGTGTACGCCGTGCGCCGCGGGCCGGCCCGGCGTACGAACATCGAGGCGACCACCACCAGGGCACCGGCCAGCGCCGTCACGCCGGTCACGTGGCCACTCGGGAAACCGGGCGAGGTCAGCCGGTGGGCGTGGTCCTGCCAGGCCGGCCGGGGCCGGTCGAAGGCCCAGGCGACCAGCCGATGCAGGGCCAGCGCGACCACCGTCGTACCGACGACGAAGAGCGCGGCCCGACGGTAGGCGCGGCTCATCGCCCCGCCGACGAGTAGCGCGATGACCAGCGTGCCGATGGTGCCGAAGACCAGCTCGACGCCGCGCAGGACCCGGTGCAGGCCGTGGTGGCCGGCCGCCCAGTGGACGGCATGGCGCGACCAGGCGTCGACGCCGGGCGGGGTGTGCCGGTGCGCCACCACCAGGCCGAGCACGACGAAGAGGACTGCCACACCGGCGGCCCAGCCGAGCAGCGAGCGGCGGGAGTGGTCGGGCACGGGCCAGATTATGCCCGGCGATATCGCCTGGGTCGGCCTCGTCGCGGCCGATAGGCTTCGCTGCGTGACCTCACCCCACGAAGCGCCTCGCTCCGCTCACCGCTCCGCGGGGGCCCCGAGATGATCGACCCGCGCATCCTCCGTGACGACCCCGACCGCGTCCGCGCCTCCCAGCGCAAGCGTGGCGCGAGTGAGTCGGCGGTCGACGACGCGCTGGCCGCCGACAAGGCTCGCCGCGAGGCGATCGTGGCGTTCGAGAGCCTGCGCGCCGAGCAGAAGGCGCTGGGCAAGCAGGTCGCCCAGGCCACCGGCGAGGAGAAGGTCGCCGCACTGGCCCGGACCAAGGCCGTCGCCGCCCAGGTCAAGGAGGCCGAGGCCGCGATGGGTGCCGCCGAGGAGGCCTGGACCAGGGCGCTCAAGCGGATCCCCAACCTGACCCAGGACGAGACCCCGGCCGGCGGCGAGGACGACTTCGTCGTGCTCGAGACCATCGGCGAGGTGCCGACGTTCGACTTCGAGCCGCGCAGCCACATCGAGCTCGGCCGGCTGCTCGGCGCGATCGACCTCGAGCGTGGCGCCAAGGTGTCGGGCTCGCGGTTCTACTTCCTCACCGGCGTCGGCGCGGAGCTGGAGTTCGCGCTGGTCAACCTCGCGATGGAGCAGGCCCGGGAGGCCGGCTTCACCCCCGTGATCGCGCCGGCGCTGGTCCGCCCGAGCGCGATGGAGGGCACCGGCTTCCTCGACCAGGTCGACGACGGCGTCTACAAGATCGAGGACGACGACCTCTACCTGGTGGGCACCAGCGAGGTGCCGCTGGCGGCGTACCACGGCGACGAGATCCTCGACGCTGCCAGGCTGCCGCTGCGCTACGCCGGCTACTCCTCCTGCTTCCGCAAGGAGGCCGGCTCGGCGGGCAAGGACACCACCGGCATCATCCGGGTGCACCAGTTCGAGAAGGTGGAGATGTTCGTCTACACCACCCTCGAGGAGTCGTACGCCGAGCACCAGCGGCTGCTCGCCTGGGAGAAGGCGTTCCTGGACAAGCTGGAGCTCGCCTACCGCGTCATCGATGTGGCCGCCGGCGACCTCGGGCCCTCCGCGGTCCGCAAGTTCGACTGCGAGGCCTGGATCCCGACCCAGGGCAAGTACCGCGAGCTGACCTCGGCCTCCAACTGCACCGAGTTCCAGGCCCGCCGGCTCAACATCCGCCAGCGTGACGCGGCCCAGGGCGGCGCGACCACCCCCGTCGCCACCCTCAATGGCACCCTGACCGCGATCACCCGCGCCATCGTGGCGGTGCTGGAGACGCACCAGCGGGCCGACGGATCGGTGCGGGTGCCCCAGGCGCTGCAGAAGTGGTTGGGCCGCGAGGTGCTCGAGCCGGTCGCCCGCTGATGGTCTCGACAGGCTCGACCGACGTCGGCTGGCGCCCGCGCGTGATCGCGCTCGACATCGACGGCACCCTGCTCAAGTGGGTCGAGGGGACCGGTGCGTCCTCGGAGATCGTCGCGCCGGCGGTGAGCGCCGCGGTCCGCAAGGCGTACGACGCCGGCGCCCACATCGTGCTCGCCTCCGGCCGCTCCCCGCATGGCATGACCCGTGTCGCCGACCTGTTGGGGCTGCCGCCCGAGGGCGCCGAGCGGCTGTGGATCGTGGCCTCCAACGGTGCCGTCATCTTCCGCTACCCCCCGGTCGAGGTGGTGCACGAGGAGACGTTCGACGCGGGCCCCGCCGTACGCGCGATCCTGGAGCGGCGCCCCTCGGCACTGGTCGCGGTGGAGGAGCGCGGCGTCGGCTACCGGCTCAACGACCACTTCCCGCCCGGCGAGCTCTCCGGCGACATGATCGTGACCCCGGTCGAGGACCTGATCGCCCAGCCGGTCTCGCGTGTCATCATCCGCGATCCGGAGGCGACGGCGGAGGAGTTCGTCGAGCTCGGCCGGTCGCTGGGCCTGCACGGCATCTCCTACGTCGTGGGCTGGACCGCTTGGCTCGACCTCGCCCCGGTCGGGGTCTCGAAGGCGTCCGGGCTGGCGCACGTGTGCGAACGGCTCGGCGTCGCGGCCGAGGACGTGCTGGCGATCGGCGACGGCCGCAACGACCTGGAGATGTTCGACTGGGCCGGCCGATCGGTGGCGATGGGGCAGGCGATCCCGGAGGTGCTGGAGGCGGCCGACGACGTGACGCTCCCGGTCGAGGAGGACGGCGCGGCGGTGGAGATCCTGCGGTGGTTCTGAGTCTCGCGCCGGTCGCCACGCAGCGACTCACCCTGCCGCTGTGGACCGCTGCCGACGTCGCGGCGATTCGCGGCAGCGCACCCCGCCCGACGGCCTGGCACCGCGACTTTCCACGGACCGACGACGTCGACGCCGCCTCGCTGTGGCGCGACGGCGACGTCTGGGGTCCGCGCTCGATCGTGCGCGGCGTGACCGTACTCGGGTCGATCGGGTTCTTCGGGCCACCGCACGACTCGGGCGCCGGGCCCGAGGTTGAGGTGGGCTATGGGCTGGTCCAGGAGGCGTGGGGCTGGGGCTTCGCCACCGAGGCGCTGGCCGGGCTGCTCGCCGAGATCGAGCTGCCGGTCCGGGCGACGGTGCGACCCGAGAACGCCCGCTCCCTGCGGGTGCTCGCCAAGTGCGGCTTCACCCAGCTGCGCAGCACGACCCCGGACGGCGAGCTGGTCATGGTGCGCCCGGCGCCGGGACCATCGTGACACCCCGGCTGGTCGCCACCGACCTGGACGGCACGCTGGTACGCCGGGACGGGTCGGTGTCGTCGTACACCCGCGAGGTGCTGGCCGCGCTCGACCTGCGCGGCGTCCCGGTCATCTTCGTCACCGGCCGGCCGCTGCGCTGGACCACACCGGTCTTCGAGCACGTCGGCTCGCACGGGTTGGCGATCGTCTCCAACGGCGCGATGGTGTGGGACGTGGCCGAGCACCTGCCCCGGATGACGCGGGCGATGGAGGGCGACGTCGCGCTGGAGGTGGCCGAGCGGATCCGCACGGCGGTGCCGGGGTCGATGTTCGGCGCCGAGCGCGCCGACGGCTTCGTCACCGAGCCCGGCTTCCCGACCGGGCCCGAGATCGGCGCCACCGCGACGCTGGCCGAGCTCACCGGGGAACCGATGCTCAAGCTGCTGGCGCTGCATCCCGACCTCGAGCCGGACGACTACTGGCGGCGCGCCGAGGCAGCGGTCGGCGACCTGGCGACGGTGACGCACTCCTCGACGTTCGCGCTGCTGGAGATCAGCGCACGCGGCGTCACCAAGGCAGCCACGCTCGCCGAGGTGTGCGCGTCGCTGGGCGTCGACGCGCGCGACGTGATCGCCTTCGGCGACATGCCCAACGACCTGGCGATGCTCACCTGGGCCGGCCGCTCCTACGCCATGGCCGACGCCCATCCCGAGGTGATCGCCTGCGCCGCGCACCTCGCTCCCTCGCATGAGGACGACGGCGTCGCACGGGTGCTCGCCGAGGTGTTCGGGCTGTGATCTGGTTCCATGGAGGCATGCGTCGCCTGCTTCCCATGCTCGTGTCGGGGCTGCTGCTCGGGCTACTCGCCGCCCCGGTGCTGACGACCGCGCCCGCGAGCGCCGCGACCGGCGCCGCCGGGACGTGTCAGCCGGCGACACTGAGCATCCCCGACGCCGTCACCGCCGCCGACGCGGTCGTCACCGCGACCGTCACCGGTCCTGCGGCGGCCTCCACCAGCGCCCACCCCAAGCGGTTCCGCTACCCGGTGACGGTGCAGCAGTCGTTCAAGGGCAGCGCGAGCGGCGCCATCACCGTCATCACCCGGAACAAGGGCTGTCAGCTCAGCGCGCTGACGCCCGGCGCGACGTACCTCTTCTTCCTCACCGCGCACGGCTCTGCCTGGCTCGCGCCGGGCAACCTGCCCTCGAGTGCGGACAACCTGCCGGCCGCCGTCCAGCAGGTGCAGGCCGTGCTGACCCCGCCGAGCGTCCACTTCGGTACGCCGATGTCGGGCGCCCCCATGTCGCTGGGCCGCGCCGCCGCCCCGGGCGTGGCGCTGGTGATCATCGGGCTGCTGGGGCTGCTGGTGGTGCGTCGCTTCCGTCGAGCCTGACCTCGGCGAGCAGCCGGGCGGCCCGCAGCGCCGCATCGGCCGCGACCTCGACGTCCTCGTCCCGGAAGGCTGCCGGATCCGGGTCGGCGTCGGTCGGCTCGCCGCGCAGCGGGCGCAGGTCCTCGCGGGTGACGCCGCGCAGGTGGAGTAGCACCAGCGGGTCGGCGTCGAGCAGGTCGGCCAGCAGCAGGAGTACGGCGACGGCATGTTCGCAGGCCCCGCCGTGCCGACTCGCCCGGCGCCAGCCGGGGCAGGTGCAGGTGGTGCCCAGCTCGCCGCCGTAGGGCACCAACTCGACTCCGGCCTCCTCGGCATGCTCGACCAGGTCGTGCGGCAGCTCGCCGTCGAGCAGGAGCTCGGCCCGGCCGGCGACGACTTCCAGGAACGCCTGCCGCTCGTCGTCCCCGAACGGCGGCACGCTGCCGGTCACCGTCCACAGACCGGCCTCCTCGCTGACCCCGGTGGCGAACCGGCCGCGGTCGACCACCAGGCCGCCGAGGCGCCCGGACCGGGCCAGGGCACGGGCGGCGAGCAGCTGGGCGTCGTCGTACGCGGTCTCCTCGGCGGCGCGGGCGAAGGCGCGACCCCACCAGGAGGTCAGCCGCCGGGTGGTGCGCCGACGCGGCTGACGGGGAAAGGTGAGCGCGCTCATCCCAGTGCGACCAGCTCGCGCAGCTCGTCGTCGCCTAGCTCGGTCAGCGCGGCCTCGCCGCGGCCGAGCACCGCATCGGCGAGGGCGCGCTTGCGGGTGAGCAGCTCGGCGACCCGCTCCTCGAGCGTGCCCCGGGTGACCAGCCGGTGCACCTGGACCGGCTTGGTCTGGCCGATCCGGTAGGCCCGGTCGGTGGCCTGGTCCTCGACGGCGGGGTTCCACCAGCGGTCGACATGGACGACATGGTCGGCCCGGGTGAGGTTGAGCCCGACGCCACCGGCCTGCAGCGAGAGCAGGAAGACCGGCACCTGGCCCGCCTGGAACCGCTCGACCATCCGCTCCCGCTCGCGCACCGGCGTGCCGCCGTGCAGGAACTGGTGGGGCACCCCGGTCGCCTCCCAGTGCGCCTCGAGCAGCCGGGCCATCGCGACGTACTGGGTGAAGACCAGCACCGCGCCGTCCTCGGCCAGCGCGGTGGCGAGCAGCTCGTCGAGGAGGTCGATCTTCTGGCTGCGGCCGCCGATCCGGCCACTGGCCTGCTTGAGGAACTGCGCCGGGTGGTTGCAGATCTGCTTCAGCCCGGTCAGCAGCATCAGCACCAGCCCGCGGCGCGTGATCGGGTCGGCCCGCTCGATCCGCTCCATGGTGTCGCGCACGAACGACTCGTAGAGCACCGCCTGCTCGCGGGTCAGCGCGAGCGGGTGGTCGGTCTCGGTCTTCGGCGGCAGCTCCGGTGCGATGCCCGGGTCGGACTTGCGCCGACGCAGCAGGAACGGCGAGATCAGCGCGGCGAACCGTTGCGTCATGCCCTGGTCGACGCCTGCCTCGATCTGACTGGCCCAGGCCCGACGGAACGCCAGCCGGCTGCCGAGCAGCCCCGGCACGCACCAGTCCAGGATCGACCACAGCTCGGTCAGGTTGTTCTCCACCGGGGTGCCGGTCAGCGCCACCCGCGCCCGGCTGGGGATGGTGCGGATCGCCCTGGCGGTCGCAGAAGCGGCGTTCTTCAGATGCTGTGCCTCGTCGGCGACCACGAGATCCCAGCCGACCTCGGCGAGCGCGCCGGCGTCGCGCCGCATCGTGCCGTACGTCGTCAGCACGACCCCGCTGCCCACCTCACCCAGCTCGCGCTCGGCGCCGTGGAAGCGCCGCACCGGCACGCCGGGCGCGAACCGGGCGAGCTCGGCCTCCCAGTTGCCGAGCAGGCTGGCGGGGCAGACCACCAGGGTGGGGCCGCCGCGGTGAAGGTGGAGCGCGATCAGGGTGATGGTCTTGCCCAGCCCCATGTCGTCGGCAAGGCAGCCGCCCAGACCCAGCCCGGTCAGCGCCGCCAGCCACGACAGCCCACGGCGCTGGTAGTCGCGCAGCGTCGCCCGCAGCCCGGCGGGTACGGCGACCGGCGGCGGGTCGAGCACGCCCGCCACCCGGTCGCGCAGCCGGGCGATCGAGGCACCGACGATCACCTGCTCACCCTCGGCGGCCTCGACCACCTCGGCCGGCGGCGCCCCGGTCAGCGCGATGGCCAGCGCCTCAGTCTCGGTGACCTTGCGCAGCAGCCGTCGGCGCGCCCGGCGGGCGAGGCTGGGATGGACCACCATCCACGAGCCGCGCAGCTTCAGCACCGGCGCGGCCGCCGCCGCCAGCGCCTCCATCTCGGCCTCGGTCAGATCCTCGCCCTCCACGGCGAGCTGCCAACGGAACGCGCAGGTCTGCTCCATCCCGAACAGTCCGTCACGCAGCAGGTCCTCGTGCGGCATCTCTCGCCGGTCGACGACCACCTGCGCGGTCAGCTCGCGGGAGAGCGAGCGCGGCCACAGCACGTCGACGCCACGGCCGCGCAGCGCGGCGACCCCCTCCTCCAGCAGGTCGGCCAGCTCGGCGCCGTCGAGGGTGATCTGCTCGGGCACGGGCTGGTCGAGCAGCCGGTCGAGCACCGGCCACGCCTGGGCGGCGCCGCGCAGCGCGACCAGGGCGTGCGTGCGCGCCCGCTCGCCGAACCCGTGCTGCTCCCACGTCTCCTGCCACAGCCGGGCAGCGTCGGCGACATGGAGGGGATCGGCCTCGTCGTGCACCTGCGGCACCAGCCTGATGCTGCCGCCGACCAGCTCCTCCTCGTCGGCCTCCACCC
>NZ_DASZUF010000191.1:0-7456 GCF_035547795.1 Nocardioides sp. | reverse complement strand
CGGTGCCGTGTGCGTCCTTCGAGGACGTCTTCGCCGCCGTCGAAGGGGCCGACGGGGTCGAGCCCAGTGCGGACCTGGCGATGATCCCGATCGACAACTCCCTCGCCGGCCGGGTCGCCGACATCCACCACTTCCTGCCGGCTTCGAGCCTGCACATCGTGGCCGAGCACTTCCTGCGGATCCGGTTCAACCTGCTGGCCATCCCGGGTGCGCCGCTGGCCGGAATCCGCACCGTGCACAGCCATGTGCACGCGCTGGGCCAGTGCCGCAGGGTGATCCGCGAGCACGGGCTGACCCCTGTCATCGCCGGCGACACCGCGGGCGCGGCCCGCGAGATCGCGGAGGCGGCCGACCCGACCATGGCCGCGATCAGCCCGCCGATGGCAGCCGAGATCTACGGCCTCGACGTCCTCCTGGAGGACGTCGAGGACGAGGACCACAACACCACCCGGTTCGTGGTCCTCTCCCGCGACTTCGTGCAGGCGCCGCCGGATGCCGGCCCGGTGGTCACCAGCTTCATCTTCAACGTGCGCAATCTGCCCGCGGCGCTCTACAAGGCGCTCGGTGGGTTCGCCACCAACGGCGTGAACATGACGAAGCTGGAGTCGTACATGGTCGACGGCCGGTTCACCGCCACCCAGTTCCTGGCCGAGGTGGACGGACATCCCGACCACCCCGGCCTGAAACGGGCACTGGACGAGCTGGCGTTCTTCACCACCGACATCAAGATCCTCGGCGTCTATCCCGCCAGCCCCGCGCGCGAGTAGCGCTCAGGCCGCCTCGGCGGGCGCCCCCATCAGCCAGAACATCCCGCCCTGCGGGTCCGCGAGGCAGGCCAGCCGCCCGACGTCGGCCATGTCCATCGGCGGTACGACGAGCCGGCCGCCGAGCGACTCCGCCTTGACGATGGACTCGTCCACGTCGGTGACGTTGAAGTAGACGTTCCAGTGCGGCGGGATGCCGTCCATCATCGGCGGCAGCCCACCGGCGACCGGCCGGTCGCCGACCTTGAGCATGAGGTAGTCGCCGCCCTCCATCGTCACCTTGTCCCAGGTCGCGCCGAGGACGGTGGCGTAGAAGGCGGTGGCGGTGGCGAGGTCGGGCGAGACCAGCTCGTTCCAGATCGGCGTGCCCGGCTCGTTGGCCAGCTCGGTGCCGACCGCCGTCACCGCCTGCCAGAGATTCACGCGAGCGCCGGTCGGGTCCTGGATCGAGGCCATCCGGCCCAGGTCCATCACGTCCATCGGGCCGACCTCGACGGTGCCGCCCGCGTCCGTCACCTTGGCGGCGGTCGCGTCGACGTCGTCGACGGCGAGGTAGACGCTCCAGAACGCCGGATGGTCGGCCATGTCCCCGAACTGCGGGCTGAGCCCGGCCACATGGGAGTCGTTGAGGGTTGCGGAGGTGTAGTGCGCCCCGTTGCCGAGGTCGCTATCGGTGAGTGCCCACCCGAACAGGGAGCCGTAGAACGCCTTGGCGGCCTCCTGGTCGGGCGTGTACAGCTCGACGTAACAGGGTGTCCCCTGGGGGTAGGAGTCGAAGGTAGGCATGCCGACAGTCCACACCCGAGGTCCGACAACCTCAACGGGGAAGGGGCAAAGGTTGGCGATAGGTTCACCGTGTGGGCGAGAGCGATCCGCGAGTCAGCGACCTGGGGTTCGCGCGTGTCGACCTCGACCGCGCGGCCCGTACCGGCGACCCCGAGGTCGTGTACGGCGCCGGCAAGACGCCCGAGCAGATCGTGGCGATCCTCGGTGAGCTGCACACCGCCCACCCGGATCGCGCGGTGCTCGCCACCCGGGTCAGCCAGGAGGCTGCCGAGGCGGCGCTGACCGCGCTGCCCGGGGTCGCGCACGACCCGCTCGCTCGCGCTCTGACGCTGGGCCCGTTGCCGGACCCCGCTGGCGCCGTCCTGGTGGTCGCGGCCGGCACCTCCGACGGCCCGGTGGCTGCCGAGGCGGCGCTGACCGCGCGGGTGCACGGCGCCGGAGCCGAGATCGTCACCGACGTCGGCGTGGCCGGCCTGCACCGGCTGCTGGCCGTCCGGGAGCGGCTGGAGGCGGCCGACGCCCTGGTCGTGGTGGCGGGCATGGAGGGCGCGCTGCCCTCGGTGGTGGCGGGGCTGGTCGGCGTACCGATGATCGCGGTGCCGACCTCGGTGGGCTACGGCGCGTCCTTCGGTGGCCTGGCCGCGCTGCTGGCGATGCTCAACTCGTGCGCGCCGGGGGTGACGGTGGTCAACATCGACAACGGGTACGGCGCCGGCGTCGCGGCGGCCCGGATCGCCCGGCGGTCGCGATGACCACGCTCTGGGTCGACGCCACGGCGGGCGCGTCCGGCGACATGCTGCTCGGTGCCCTCGTCGACGCCGGCGTGCCGCTGGAGGTCGTCGCGGCGGCGGTCGACGCCGTCTGCCCGGAGCCGGTGACGCTCAGTGTGGAGCGGGTGACCCGGGCCGGCCTGACGGCCGCCCGGTGCCACGTCGAGGTCGCCGACAGCAGCCGGCGCCGGACCTGGCGCGACGTACGCGCCCTGCTGGCGGCGCTGCCCGACGGCCTGCGGGCGGGCGCCGTCTTCGCGCGGCTGGCCGAGGCCGAGGCGGCCGTGCACAGCACCCACCCCGACGACGTGCACTTCCACGAGGTCGGCGCGCTCGATGCGATCGCCGACGTCGTCGGCGTCTGCGCCGCCGTCGCACACCTCGCCCCCGAGCGGATCGTGGTCAGCCCGATCGCGGTCGGCTCCGGCACCGTCCGGGGCGCGCACGGCCTGCTGCCGGTGCCGCCGCCGGCGGTCGCCCGGCTGCTCACCGGCGTGCCGTCGCTGGCCGGCCCTGCCGCCTTCGAGGCCTGTACGCCGACGGCGGCGGCGCTGCTCACCACCCTGGCGACCGAGCACGGGCCGCAGCCGGCGATGACGGTGCGCGCGGTCGGTGTCGGCGCCGGCGTGCGGGACCCGGAGGGGCACGCCAACGTGGTGCGGGTGCTGGCAGGTGACACCGGCACGGCCGCCGGCGCCGCCCGCACGGAGATCGTCATCGAGGCGAACGTCGACGACCTCGATCCGCGAGCCTGGCCAGCGGTGCTGGAGGCGCTGCTGGCGGCCGGCGCGAACGACGCCTGGCTGAGTCAGATCCTGATGAAGAAGGGCCGCCCGGCGTACACGCTGCACGTCCTGGTCGCCCCGCGGCGGGCCGCGGCGGTGCGGCACGAGGTCTTCCGTCAGACCAGCACCATCGGGGTGCGCGAGCACGAGGTCGCCAAGACCGCGTTGGACCGCGCGTTCACCACCGTCGCCGTCGGCGGACAGGAGATCGCGGTCAAGGTCGCCCGGCTCGACGGCGAGGTCGTGAACGCCCAGCCCGAATGGGAGGATGTCAGCCGCGCGGCAGCCGCACTGGGCCGGCCGGTCGCCGACGTACTCGCCGCCGCCCAGGCCGCCTACCGGAACCAGGATCGTTGATGCTTGGCCTGATCGCGCTCGCGTTCATCTCGATCTTCGTCGTGGAGCTGCCCGACAAGACGTTCCTGGCGACGCTGGTGCTGGCGACCAGGTACCGCCCGCTCTACGTCTGGATCGGCGTGGGGCTGGCCTTCGCGGTCCAGACGGTGCTCGCGGTCGCAGTCGGCGGGGTGGCCTCGCTGCTGCCCAAGGACCTGATCCACACCGTCGCGGGGCTGATCTTCCTCGCCGGCGCGGTGATCCTGCTGCGCGAGGGGCGCAGCCACCAGAACGCCGAGGAGGATGAGGAGGAGTACGCCGAGAAGGCCCGGCCGGCGCGCGGCGCGCGCCAGGTGCTCGCGGCGTTCATGGTGCTCTTCGCCGCGGAGTGGGGCGACCTGTCGCAGCTGCTGACCATCTCGCTGGTGGCCAAGTACAAGGAGCCGATCGCCATCTTCGTCGGCGCGCTGGCCGCGCTGCTGGTGGTCAGCGGGCTGGCGGTCATCGTCGGCAAGCAGCTGCTGCGGTTCGTGAAGCTGCACGTGCTGCACTTCGCCGGATCGGCCATCTGCCTGGTGCTCGGCGTCTACACTCTCGTCGGGGTAGCCACCTCGTAGCCCCCCACGTCATCGTTCGTTGTGGCTGTAGCCCGTCATCACACGCCGTCACACGAAGGGGCCAGCCGTGGCTGACACGTTCTTCTCCATGTTCACGCCCGCCGAGATTGCCAAGATCAGTGCCTCCGGCACCCGGGTGAACCTGCCGGCCGGCTGGTCGCCGATCTGGGAGGACACCCCGGCCGACAAGGCCTACGTCATCCTGGACGGCACCGTCAGCGTGCGCCGCGACGGTGAGGAGGTCGCACAGGCGGGCCCCGGGGACATCATCGGCGAGGCGGCGATCATGAACCAGAAGCTACGCAACGCCTCGATCGTGGCGCTCACGCCGCTGGAGCTGATCCACCTCAGCGCCGACGCGCTGCGCCGACTCAACGTCGAGATGCCGGCGTTCCACGAGGCGTTGGAGAAGGTGGCCGCCGAGCGGTTCGGCGGTCAGAGCTGAGCCAGCAGCCCGAGCCCGAGGGTCTCCTCGAGCTCGTCGAGGGCTATCTCCTAGGGGAGACGCCGACCCTCACCCGGATCGAGGTGGCCGAGGCCGCCGGCGTACCCATCGAGGTGGCCGTCGAGCTGTGGCGGCTGCTCGGGCTGCCGCACGCGGCCGACGACGAGGTGGCCTTCACCCGGTCCGACGTCGAGGCGCTGGCGATGACCCGTGAGCTGACCGAGATCGGGGTGCTCAACGCGGACCGCCAGGCGGCGCTGGTCCGCACCTGGGGCCGCTCCTTCGCGCGCCTGGCCGAGTGGCAGACGTCGCTGCTCGCCGATGTCGCGCGGGAGCGTGGAGCAGGCGCGGGGGAGGATCTGATGCTTCTGGCGGGGCAGGTCCTCCCCCGGGTCGAGCACCTGCAGACCTACATCTGGCGCCGCCACCTCGCCAACGCCGCCGGCCGCGGTCTGGCCGGCTTCTCCGGCGCGTCTGCGACGGCGCTGGCCGTCTGCTTCGTCGACATCGTGGGCTACACCTCGCGCAGCAAGTCGCTGACCGAGGAGGAGCTGGTCGACTGGCTGGAGGAGTTCGAGGACGCGTGTACGGCGCTGGTCGTCGAGCGGGGTGGCCGCGTCATCAAGACCCTGGGCGACGCGGTGCTCTTCGTCGCCGACTCCGCCGCAGTCGCGGCCGGGATCGCGCTGGCCATCTGCGCCCTCGGGGCCGACGACGAGAGCCGGTTCCCGCAGGTCAGGGCGGGTCTGGCCTACGGCGAGGTGGTGGCCCGGCTGGGCGACGTCTTCGGTCCCACCGTCAACGTGGCGTCCCGGCTCACCTCCATCGCGCGGCCCGACGCGCTGCTCGTCGACGAGGGCGCCGCGGCGGTGCTGCGCGAGGACCCGGCGCTGGAGGTGACGCGGTTGCGCCGTACCTCCGTCAAGGGCTACTCCCGGCTGCAGCCCTACGTGGTGCGGGCCGCCGGCGGCTGAATGCTCGACGAACCGTCGCGGGCGACTCAGCGGATCGTGACCTGACGGTTCGCCAACCCGGCACGGGCAGAGCGCACCTCGTCGCTGGGCGCAGACGTGTCGGCCAGGGCGGCGTCGAGGGCGGCCTTGAACGCCAGCGCCGGCTCCTCGAGCGCCTCGGCGCCGGTGCCCATCGGCAGATCCCAGACCGGCGCGAGCAGGCCGTGCGCGCGGAACATCCCGACGAAGCGCGCCCTGGGCACGATCACGTCGGCACCGCTGACATGCAGCCGCGCCAGCGCGGTGAGCAGGGCGTCCTCGGGCTCCGGCATCACCCAGCGCAGGTGCTCCTTGGTCCCCGTGTTCGTCCAGTACGCCGCGGAGACCCCGGCGAGCCGCGCGGTCGGCAGCGCCGCCGCGTTCGCCTGCTGGAGTGCGCTCTCCAGGCCGGTCGTGTCCTCGACGTCGGCGATCCACCAGTCGAAGCCCTCGTGCACCGTCACCTCGAGGGTGTCGCCGAGCACGATGTCCTGCAGCCGTGGGCCGGCGTCGGGCGCCTCGGTGAGGCCGACGATGCCGGACTCCTCGGCGGCCAGCGCGCCGAGCAGCGCGGCGGCCAGGTCGCGGGAGACGTCGCCGTAGTTGTGCTGCACCTGCAGGCCCAGCCACACCTGGCCGGAGTCGCGCCGCATCGCCGGGGCGGCCAGCGGCAGCAACGAGCCCAGCTGCACGGTGACGTCGTCGTACCCCTTGATCGTCAGCGGCGCCGTGGCCGAGGGCACCAGCTCGCGCAGGGCCACCCAGTCGCACTCGTTCGGCAGGCCCTCGAAGGGCCGCGGCACGAAGACGCCGCCGGGCGCGCCGTGGCAGGCCTTGTAGCGCTTGCCGGAGCCGCAGGGGCAGGCGGCGCGGGGGTTGATCCCGTCGACGGAGGCGGGAGCGGTCTTGGTGCGGTTCTTCTTGGCCACGGTCGGCAAGCCTAGAACGTGCATCCTCGACCGGATGGGGGCCGTGCCCTATCGTTTGTGGCCAAACGATAGGAGCCTCGATGCCCGCCGCACCGCGCATGCTGCTGATCCTCAGCGAGAACTGGACCCTCGCCGACGGCCGGGACCTGCCGGCGCTGGTCCGCTGGGCGCGGGAGGCCGAGGACGCCGGGTTCGACGCGGTGATGCTCAGCGAGCACGTCGTGCTGGGTCCGGACGCCGGCGCGCACGGCGTGATGAGCAACCCGCGTGCCTACGCCGCCCCCGGCAACCAGGACCCGGCGACGCCATGGCCGAGCTCGCTGCTGCTGCTGGCCGCGATCGCCGCCGCGACGTCGCGGATCCGCCTGGTCGCCAGTGCGGTGCTGGCGCCGCTGCGACACCCGCTGCTGCTGGCACGCGAGCTCGGCACGCTCGACCTGCTCTCGCAGGGTCGGCTGGTGGTGCAGCCGGGAGTGAGCTGGAGCAGGGACGAGTACGCCGCGCTCGGCGTGCCGTTCGGGCGCCGCGGCAGGATCCTCGACGAGCAGCTGGCCGTCATGGACGCGCTGTGGCGCCAGACCCCCACGAGCTTCCACGGCGACTTCTTCGACTTCACCGACGTCTACCTGGAGCCCAAGGCGTTCCGGCCCGAGGGCCCGCGGATGTGGTTCGGCGGCCAGCACGTGCACGGACCGGTGCTCGACCGGCTGGTGCGCTACGGCCACGGTTTCCACCCGTTCGGCACCCCCACGTCGGGGGACCTGGCGATGCTTCGCAGCGCGCTGGTCGACGCCGGCCGGGACCCGGCCGGGATCGAGATGGTCGGCGGCACCCGCGCGACGTTCCCCGACGACGACTCGTGCGCCGACCTCGGCGCGGCGATGGCACCGATCGCGGAGCAGATCGAGCAGGGCTTCACGACGTTCTGTGTCAAGCCGTCCCAGTTCATCGACGATGCCGACGAGCTGCCCGGCTTCCTACGCGAGGTGATGCGGCGGGCCGAGGCGTTCGTGGTCTGAGCCGGCCGTCAGC
>NZ_DASZUF010000190.1:0-9382 GCF_035547795.1 Nocardioides sp. | reverse complement strand
CAAGCCGCACCGGGCGGCGACATCGGCCGCCCTGCTGGCGCAGCGGCTGGGGATCGACGTGGCGGCGTACACCAAGCTCGTCAAGGCGGCCGGGCCGCAGCAGTTCGTGCAGGCGATCACCTACCGCGCCGGCGAGGCCCCCCTGAGCGATGCGCAGGTGGCCCAGATCCCGGGTGCGAGCGCGATGCACACCAACGCTCCGCTGGGCCCGACCAAGGGCTTCGCCGCGCCGATCCTGGGCAGCGTCGGGCCGGTCACCGCCGAGATGGTGAAGAAGGACCCCACCCGCTACCACCCCGGCGACGTGGCCGGGCTCAGCGGCCTCGAGGCCCGCTACGACGACCAGCTCCGCGGCGAGCCGGGCACCGTGGTCGACCGGGTCGCCGGCGACGGCACCATCACCCAGATCTTCACCACCGCGCCGGTCGACGGCACGCCGCTGAAGACCACGCTCAGCCTGCGGCTGCAGACGCTCGCCGAGAGCCTGCTCGCCAAGGTGAAGCCGGCCAGCGCGCTGGTGGCGTTGCGGCCCAGCACCGGCGACGTGCTCGCCGCCGCCAACGGCCCCGGCAACGGCGGGATCAACCTGGCGACCTACGGGCGGATGCCGCCGGGCTCGACGTTCAAGACCGTCGACTCGCTGGCGCTGCTGCGCAAGGGCCTGATGCCCTCGACCAAGGTGCCGTGCACCGACGAGATCACCGTCGACGGCAAGAAGTTCACCAACGACTCCGACTACCCACCGGGTGCGACCGGCAACGTGCCGCTGATGACGGCGGTGGCCAACTCCTGCAACACCGCGATGATCAGCCAGCGCGACAAGGTCTCCGACCAGGACCTCCAGCAGGCGGCCGCCTCGCTGGGCTTCGGCGTCGATCACGACACCGGCTTCCCGGCCTACTTCGGCCAGATCCCGGCCGCGGCCAGCGAGACCGAGAAGGCCGCCGACATGATCGGTCAGGGCAAGGTGCTGGCCTCGCCGCTGGTGATGGCCAGCGTGATCGGGACCATCCAGACCGGGGTCGCCCGGGTGCCGCGCCTCATCGCCGGCACCAGCGTCGCCGCCTCCGGCACGCCGATCAGCGCCGAGGAGGACTCGATGCTGCGCGCGATCTTCCGCGCGGTGGTGACCAGCGGCACCGGCGCCGGCCTGGCCGACGTGCCCGGCAAGCCGGTGATCGCCAAGACCGGCACCGCCGAGTTCGACCGCAACGGCAAGCGCCTCACCCATGCCTGGATGATCGCGGCGCAGGGCGACCTGGCGGTGGCCGTCTACGTCGACGAGGGCAAGACCGGCGCCGAGACCGCGGGCCCGATCCTCGAGGGCTTCCTGCGCGGCGCGCACCGGAAGTGAGGCGGGCCCCGGTGCTGCATGGGGTCAGCGCGGGGGCCCGGTCGATTGACGGAGTGCTCCCTCCACAAGTCGACGAGAACACGATGGCACGCGCCGCTGTCGGATGTCATCACCCCAGTGCCACTCTTGAGGCATGAGTGGACTCGATCTGGTTGGCCCGGAGCAGCGTGGACTCTTCATCGGCGGCGCCTGGCGCGATGCCCAGGGCGGGGAGGACTTCGCGGTACTCGATCCTGCGGACGGCTCCGTCCTCACCCGGGTCGCCGACGCCTCGGTCGAGGACGCGCTGGACGCTCTCGACGCCGCGGCGGCGGCCCAGGCGGAGTGGGCCCGGACGGCGCCTCGCACGCGCGGGGAGATCCTGCGCTCGGCGTTCGAGCTGATCGCCGAGCGCGCCGACGACTTCGCGGAGCTGATGAGCCTGGAGATGGGCAAGACCATCGCCGAGGCCAAGGGCGAGGTGACCTACGGCAACGAGTTCTTCAGGTGGTTCTCCGAGGAGGCGGTGCGCATCCACGGCCGCTGGATGCAGGCGCCGGCCGGCGGCAGCAGGCTGCTGACCATGAAGAAGCCGGTCGGCCCGTGCCTGTTCGTGACGCCGTGGAACTTCCCGCTCGCGATGGGCACCCGCAAGATCGGGCCGGCGATCGCGGCCGGCTGCACGATGGTGGTCAAGCCCGCCGAGCTGACCCCGCTGACCATGCTGGCGCTGGCCGGGGTGCTGACCGAGGCGGGTCTGCCGGCGGGCGTCCTCAACGTCATCCCCAGCACCCGGGCGGCCGACATCAGCAAGGCCCTGATGGCCGACGACCGGCTGCGCAAGGTGTCCTTCACCGGCTCCACGCCGGTCGGCAAGGTGCTCGTCCGGCAGTCCGCCGACAACCTGCAGCGGGTGTCGATGGAGCTGGGCGGCAACGCGCCGTTCCTGGTCTTCGAGGACGCCGACCTCGACGCCGCGGTGGAGGGCGCGATGGTCGCCAAGATGCGCAACATGGGCGAGGCCTGCACCGCCGCCAACCGCTTCCTGGTGCACGCCGACGTCGCCGAGGAGTTCGCCAAGCGGCTCAGCGAGCGGATGGGCGCGCTCACGGTGGGCCGGGGCCAGACCGAGGGCGTCGACGTCGGCCCGCTGATCGAGGAGAAGGCCGTGGAGTCGGTGCACCAGCTGGTCACCGACGCGGTCCACGACGGAGCCACCGTCGTCACCGGCGGTACGGCGCCCGACGGCCCCGGGTTCTTCTACAACCCGACCGTGCTGCTCGGCGTCCACCCGGAGTCGGAGATCAACACGCACGAGATCTTCGGCCCGGTCGCGCCGATCACGACGTTCGCCACCGAGGAGGAGGCGATCGAGCGGGCCAATGCCACCGAGTACGGCCTCTCGTCCTACGTCTACACCCGCGACCTGGCCCGCACGATCCGGCTGGCCGAATCCCTCGACTACGGCATGGTCGGGGTCAACACCGGCCTGGTCTCCAACCCGGCGGCGCCGTTCGGCGGGGTGAAGTCCTCCGGCTTCGGCCGCGAGGGCGGCTTCGAGGGCATCGAGGAGTACCTGGACACCACCTACGTCGCCATTCCCGCGGACTGAGCGTGGAGCTCTACGGCGAGATCGCCGACATCTATCGCGACTTCGCGAGGTACGACGCGGGCAGCAACGGCTCGCACACGTTCGCCGACTGGGCCACCGCCGTCGCCGACGACCCGGAGGTGCTGGCCTGGCTGGCGACGCTGCCGCCGATCAAGCGGCAGGCGAACCTCGTCTTCGCGGCCGCCCGCTGGCACGGCGTCCCCGCGCCGGGACCGTACGCCGGGCTGCGCGCCGCTCTGCTCGCCGACGACGGCTCGATCCGGGCGACGATCCTGGCTCGCGCGACCCAGACCAACGAGGTCGGCCGGCTGGCGACCCTGGTGCCCGCGTTCGCGTCGTTCCGGGGACCGCTGGCGCTGCTGGAGGTCGGCGCCAGCGCCGGACTGTGCCTCTACCCCGACCGTTGGGGCTACGACTGGCGCACCGACGACGGGCACGTCACCCTCGGCGGGGAGCCCCGGCTCGAGTGCCGCGTGAAGGGCCCGGCGCCGCTGCCGGCGACGCTGCCACAGGTGGCCTGGCGCGGTGGGATCGACCTCCACCCGCTGGACGTCACCGACGCCGACCAGATGGCCTGGCTCGAGCAGCTGGTCTGGCCCGAGCACGACGACCGGCGCGTCCGGCTGCGGCAGGCGATCGAGGTCGCCCGCGCCGACCCGCCGGCGATCAGGCGTGGTGATCTGCTGACCGACCTTCCGGCGGCGGTCGCGGAGGCGTCGGCGTACGGCACCGTGGTCGTCTTCCACAGCGCCGTCATCGCCTACCTCGAGCCCGCCGATCGGGACCGGTTCGACGGACTCGTCCGCGGGCTGGTCGCCGACGGTGCCTGCCACTGGGTCAGCAACGAGGGCAAGAACGTGCTGCCATCCGTCACCGCCACCGGGCCGGCGATTCCGGCAGAGCACCCGACGTTCGTGCTCGGCGTGGACGGCCGCGCCGTCGCGCACACGCACGGTCACGGCCGCTCGATGCGCTGGGTCGGCGCCTAGCTCGCCTCGCTCGCCGAGCGCGTGTCCAGCAGCCCCGCCAGCGCCGCACGGGAGCCGATGCCGAGCCTGCGGTAGACCCGCGACAGGTGCCACTCGACACCCTTGACCGTCAGGGCCAGCGCGTCGGCGATCTGCCGGTTGGTCAGTCCGCTCGCGGCCAGCCGTGCCACCCGGCGCTCCGCCGGGGTCAGCCGCGCCAGGGTCTGGCCCGCCAGCGGTCTGGCCCGCTCGCCGGAGCGCTCCAAGAGTCGGGCGATGCGCCGGTGGAGCGGCCACAGCCCCTCCGCGGCGGTGTACCTCTCCGCGTCGCGCAGCAGATCGACGGCCTCTGCGGCCGGATGCCCGGCCGGCTGCAGCAGCATCAGCGCCGCCACGTCGGTGTCGAGCTGCGCGCCCAGGCGCAGGTCGCCGAGCGCGGCCGCCACCGTCCGGGCGCGCCGCAGCAGGCCCACCGGATCGTGCCCAGTCTCAGCGGTGGCGAGCGCGCGCAGCCCCTGGGCCAGGGCATACGGCGCCTCGGCAGCCTCCACCCGGCTCCGCACCAGCGCGGCACCGTCGTGACGTCGACCGGTGCGCACCATCGCCAGCGCGGCCCCGACCCACCACGGCCGCAGCATGTCCTCGTCGTGGCCCGGGTACTCGCCGGCGGCCAGGAAGTGCTCCAACGCTGCGGCATGGTCGCCGAACGCCGCGGCCACCTCCCCGTTGCCGAGCTCCGCCGCCAGCGTGGTGACCCCGTCGCGCCCGCGCGGTATCCGGGTCGCCGCCTCGGCGGCCCCGGTGACGTCGCCGGTGGCGAGCCGGATGTCGATCCGCAGCGCGCCGAACAGTGCCCGCTGGGCGTCGGTCAGGGCGCCCTCGCGGGCGATCGCGTCCAGCTCTGCCTCCGCGCGCCGTACCTGTCCGGCGCGCAGCAGTGACCAGGCCGGCCCGAGCGGCCCGGCGTACGCCGGAGGTGGCGGGGTCCCCATGGCACCCACCCTAGGCATCCATGTCCGCGCGTGAGGCACTTCGGCCGAATCCGTCGAGCCGCGTCAGCCCAGGGTCCAGACCAGCAGCTGGGTCGGAACCGCGGCGGTGACCTCGACGTCGTCCTCGGCCTCGATCAGGAACGCGTCGCCCTGCCCGAGCGGCTCGGCGAGGGAGGAGCGCAGCAGCGCACCGGACGCCACGAAGAGATGCCGTCGTGCCCCGGCCGGGAGCAGCACGCTCTCGCCGCCGTCCAGCTCGGCGACGTACATGGTGCTGCCGTCGGTGGGCCGCACCGCCTCGACGAAGCCGCGCCCGGCCGGCACTTCCGCCACCGAGTACGACGGCGTCAGTCCCTCGGTGTCCGGCACCAGCCAGACCTGCACGAACCTGGTCTGCGGCGCGGCCGCGATCTCGCTGTGAGTCACACCGGAGCCGGCCCGCAGATGCCCTACCTGGCCCGGCCGCAGCGTGGCCGAGGAGCCCAGGGAGTCCCGGTGGGTCAGGGCGCCGGAGACCACCCAGCTGACGATCTCCAGCTCCTCGTGCGCGTGGGTCTCGAAGCCGCGACCGTCACCGAGCAGGTGCTCGTCGTGGCAGACCATCGGGCCGAACCGCAGCCGGTCGGGATCGTAGTGCTCGCCGAAGGAGAACGCGTGCCACGTGGCACGACCCTGACCGCGATCGGCGAATCGGCTCGATCCGCGACGAATCTCCACACCCACAGGCAAGATTGTGCCTGTGGCTGTCCCCCAGCTCCCCGTCGGCTTCAGGTTCGGGACCGTCGCCGCGGCGTACCAGGTCGAGGGTGCCGTGGTCGAGGACGGGCGCGGCCGCAGCATCTGGGACACGTTCGCGGCCCAGCCCGGCGCGATCCGCGACGGCAGCGACGCATCGGTGGCCTGCGACAGCTACCACCGCTACCTGGAGGACGTCGAGCTGCTGCGCGGCCTGGGTGTCGGCGGCCACCGGTTCTCCTTCCCCTGGCCACGCTTCCAGCCCGACGGTCGCGGTCCGCTCGACCGGAGGGCGGTCGACCACTACGACCGCTACCTCGACGCGCTGCTCGGCGCCGGCGTCGCACCCATGGCGACGCTCTACTTCTACGACCTGCCGCAGGCGCTGGAGGACGACGGCGGCTGGCTGAACCGTGCCACGGTCGACGCCTTCGCCGAGTACGCCGCCCTCCTCGGCGACCGCTTCGCCGACCGGGTGGCCTCCTGGGTGCCGATCCAGGAGCCCAACGCGGTGGCGTTCCTGGGCTACGGCAACGGCACCTGGGCACCCGGCAAGCAGTTGGTCTTCGGCGCGCTCACCGCCGCTCACCACCTGCTCCTGGCCCATGGCCGGGCGGTCATCGCGCTGCGCGCGGCGGGCGCACAGGACGTCGGTTGCGCGAACAACCACTCGCCGATGTGGCCGCTCTCGGAGGACCCGGCCGACGTGGGCGCGACCAAGCTCTTCGACGCGCTGTGGAACGGCCTGTGGCTGGAGACGATGCTGCTGGGCCGCTACCCGGTCGACTTCGCGCCGCTGGCCGAGGAGATGATCGCCGAGGGCGACATGGCCACGATCCGCCAGCCGCTCGACTTCTACGGCGTGAACTTCTACCACCCGCGCCGGGTCGCGGCCGCGCCCGAGGACAGCGAGGTGCCCTTCGAGTTCGCCGCCCTGCTCGGCTACCCGACCACCGACATGGACTGGCCGGTGGTGCCGGTGTCACTGCGCGAGTGGCTGATCCTGACCCGGGCACGGTTCCGCGCGGCGCTGCCGCCGTTCGTCATCACCGAGAACGGCGCCTCCTACGGCGCCGGCCCCGACGCCGCGGGCGTGGTGGACGACCAGCCCCGGATCGACTACCTGCAGGGCCACCTCGAGGCGGTGGCTGCGGCCTGCCGGCGCGGTGTGGACGTCCGCGGCTACTACGTCGGCCACCTGCTCGACGGCTGGGACTGGGATCAGGGCTACACCCAGCGCTACGGCCTGGTGTACGTCGACCACGCCACCGGCACCCGCCTACCCAAGCGCTCCTACTCCTGGTACGCCGGCCTGATCGCCGCCCAGGCCCAGCCCCTGCCCGGCTGAGCACCGGCCGTGGACCGGCTGTGGGGCGCGCGCTGGGGTAGTTCGGGAAGAAACGGTCGGTCTACTGGCCAGTAATGGACAGTTTCTCCCCGAACTACCCCCACAGAGCACTCGCGCCCGGACGCCGTAACCCCCGAGGACTACCCCGCCAGTCGGGCACCCAGCGCTGCGATGGCCTCGGTGTCCCCAGGGGTCGGGACCCAGGGGAGGGTCAGGCTCTCGCGGCTCTTGTCGGCGTACCGCGGGATCACGTGCAGGTGGAAGTGGAACACCGTCTGCCAGGCGTGCTCGCCACGGTTGTTGAGCAGGTTGACCCCGTCGGCGCCGAGCACCTCGGTGACCCGTCGGGCCATTCGCTGGCCGGTGTCGATCACGGCGTGGAGGTCCTCGGCCGGGATCTCCAGCACGTCCTTCGAGTGCCGCTTGGGCACCACGATCAGGTGACCCTCGGAGGCCGGGGCGATGTCCATGAACGCATAGGTCGCCTCGTCCTCGTAGACCTTCGTCGAGGGGATGTCGCCGGCCACGATCGAGCAGAAGAGACAGTCCACGCCCAGAGACTACAGAGCCGCGGCCACCCGGGTGCCCTGATCGATCGCCCGCTTCGCGTCGAGCTCGGCAGCGACGTCCGCGCCGCCGATCAGGTGCCACCCGGCGCCGTCGACCCACAGGTCGCGCACCGACTCCTGCCCGGCGCAGACCACCACGGTGTCGACCTCGAGCACGTGCGGCTCGCCGTCGACCGTGTAGTGCAGGCTCGCCCCACCATCAGGCAGAGCATCGATCCGGTCGTACGACGCCCCGCTCACCAGCCGCACGCCCTCCTGCTTGAGCCGTGCCCGGTGCGCCCATCCGGACGTCTTGCCCAGCCCGATGCCGATCGGCGTGTTCTTGCGCTGCAGCAGCGTCACCTGCCTCGCCGGGGTGCGCGGCGTCGGCTCGGTCAGCCCACCACGGTGGTACGCCGGGTCCCCGACGCCCCAGTGCGCCATCCACGTGTCCAGCGTCTCGGGCTCGTGGGTCAGCCAGGTGGCGACGTCGACGCCGATCCCACCGGCACCGACGACCGCGACCCGGCGGCCGGGCACCACCCGGCCGGCCAGCACCTCGGCGTAGGTCGCCACGCTGGGGTGGTCGATGCCGGGGATGGCAGGCACGCGCGGCTCGACGCCGGTGGCGACGACGACCTCGTCGAAGGACTGGAGGTCGGCCAGGGTCGCCTCGGTCTTGAGCCGGACGTCGACGCCGAGCACCTCGAGACGGCGACGGAAGTAGCGCAGCGTGTCGGCGAAGTCCTCCTTGCCCGGGACCGCCATGGCGAGCCGGAACTGCCCGCCGATCTCCTCGTCGCGCTCGAACAGCGTGACGTCCAGTCCGCGCTCGGCGGCCGAGACCGCGGCGGCGAGCCCGGCCGGGCCGGCGCCGACGACGGCGACGTTCCTCTTGGTCCGGACCGGCGAGAGCACCAGGGTGGTCTCGCGGGCCGCGCGCGGGTTGACCAGGCAGGAGACGGGCTTGTTGGCGAAGGCGTGGTCGAGGCAGGCCTGGTTGCAGGCGATGCAGGTGTTGATCTCGTCGGCACGGCCCTCCGCGGCCTTGTTCACGAACGCCGGGTCGGCCAGCAGTGGCCGCGCCATCGAGACCAGGTCGGCCTGGCCGGAGGCGATGATCGACTCGGCCAGCTCGGGGGTGTTGATCCGGTTGGAGGCGCAGACCGGCACGGACACCTCGGCCTTGAGCCGGGCGGTGTAGTCGACCCACGCCCCGCGCGGGACCTGCGTGATGATGGTGGGCACCCGTGCTTCGTGCCAGCCGATGCCGGTGTTGAGGATGGAGACGCCGGCGTCCTGCAGGGCGTAGGCCAGCTCGACGGTCTCCTCCCAGGTCTGGCCGCCCTCGACCAGGTCGATGAGCGAGAGCCGGAACATGATCGGGAACTCGTCGCCGACCAGTTCGCGGGCGCGGCGCACGATCTGGACCGGGAAGCGCATCCGGTTGGTCGCCGAGCCACCCCACCGATCGGTGCGCTGGTTGGTCCGCTCGGTCAGGAACTGGTTGATCAGGTAGCCCTCGGAGCCCATCACCTCGACCGCGTCGTACCCGGCCTTCTTGGCCAGCCGGATGCTCTGCGCGAAGTCGTCGATCGTCTCCTCGACGGCCTTGCCCGACATCGCCTTGGGGCGGAACGGGTTGATCGGCGCCTTGATTGCCGAGGCGGAGACCGAGAACGGCGTGTAGCCGTAGCGGCCGGCATGCAGCACCTGCAGCGCGATCGCACCGCCCTCGGCGTGCACCGCGTCGGTGACCTCGCGGTGGCGCATCGCGTGTAGCCGCGAGGACATCTCCGAGGCGAACGGCTTGAGCCAGCCGCGCTTGTTCGGCGCGTAGCCGCCG
>NZ_DASZUF010000189.1:0-20810 GCF_035547795.1 Nocardioides sp. | reverse complement strand
CGGTGAGTCGACCGGTCCGCACCGGGGCCGCGGGCTCGGGGGTCAGCGGGTGGAGCGACATCAGCTGCGCGATCCGACCCACCGAGACCCGGGTCTGCTGCCCGGAGTCGAAGACCTGCGAGAGCTGCTGGATCGGGCTGGAGAACATGTCGATGTAGAGCATGAACGCGATCAGCGCGCCGGCGCTCATGTGGCCCGCGGAGATCATCCGTGCGCCCACTCCGAGCACGATCGCGTCAGCGATCGAGGAGAGGAACTGGACGAACGGGAAGTAGATCGCGATCAGCCGCTGCGCCCCGACCCGGGCCTCGACGTAGTCGCGGCCCAGCCGGTGGAACTGCTGGACGGTGTCCGCCTCGTGGGTGAACGTCTGCGCCTCGCGGATTCCAGACAGGCTCTCCTGAAAGTCGGCGTTCACGATCGAGATACGGTCGCGGGCCAGGTCATAGAGCCGCCCCGACAGCCGTCGGAAGACGACCGTGGCCACCGCGAGCGGGATCATCACGCTCAGCACGCACAGGGCCAGCCCGGGGTTGATCGCCAGCAGCGCGATGCCGACGCCGACGAAGGTGGCGAAGGCGACCAGCGCGTTGAGCAGCCCGTTCTCGACCAGGGACTCGAACTGGTCGACGTCGGTTGTCATCCGGGTCATGATCCGCCCGGCCATCTCGCGCTCGTAGTAGTCCAGCGACAGCCGTTGGAGCTGGGCCCAGATCCGGATGCGGAGGGAGAGCATGATCCGCTCGGCCGCGCGACCGGTCACGAAGGTCTCGCCGATCTGCGTGACGAAGTCGACCAAGGTGACGAAGGCGAACGCGGCAGTGGCGGCGAAGAGCACGGTCCCCGAGTCCTTCGCGACACCGTCGTCGATGCCGGTCTTGACCAGGACCGGCCCGACCAGTCCGATCAGGGCGTCCAGGATCACCAGCGCGAGTCCGATGCCGAGCGGACGGCGGAACTGGCGCAGCAGCGTGCGCAGCGAGAAGCGCTCGATCGGCTGCGACTCGGTCGCGAGGTCGACCTCGGCGGTGTCGCGGACCGGCGGCAGCGCGGCGACGCGGGCCAGCAGCTCCGGGGTGGGCGCCAGACTCATCCGCCAGCTGCCGCCCCCGCCCCCGCCGTGGCCGAGCCCGGCGCCGAGCGAGGGCGCACCGATGCGGGCGCCGTAACCGCCACCGTCGGCGCGGCCGCCCGCGGCGCGGGCGTCCCAGGCCGAGGCGGTGACGCCGCCGGTGTCGGCGATCTGCGTGAGCGCCTCGATGCTCTCCGGAGGCTGCTCCTCGAGACCGGAGAGCAGCGCACGGTACGCCGGGCTGCGCTCGCTCAGCTCATCGTGCGTGCCGATGTCGAGCGCTCGGCCGTCGGCGAGGACGACGACCCGGTCGGCGAGCCGCAGCGTGGAGAGGCGATGCGCGATCAGCAACGTGGTGCGGTCGGCCAGCACCTCACGGAGGGCGTCGTGGATGGCCTCCTCGGTGCGGGCGTCGACGGCGCTGGTGGCGTCGTCGAGGATGAGGATCGCCGGGCGTGCCAGGATCGCCCGAGCCAGCGCGATCCGCTGCCGCTGACCGCCCGACAGGGTCAGGCCGCGCTCGCCGACGGCGGTGTCGTAGCCCTGTGGCAGCGCCGCGACGAACTCGTGCGCGCTCGCGGCCCGCGCTGCCGCCTCGACCTCGGCGTCGGTGGCGTCGGGGCGACCGTAGGCGATGTTGGCCCGCACCGTGTCGCTGAACAGGAACGGGTCCTCGAAGGCCACCGCGATCTGCCGCCGCAGTGAGGCCAGGGTGACGGTGCGCAGGTCGTGTCCGTCGACGGCGACCGTGCCGGAGGTCGGGTCCTGGAAGCGGGTCACCAGCCCGGCCACGGTCGACTTGCCGCTCCCGGAGGAGCCGACGATGGCCACCCGCTCGCCGGGCGCGATGGTGAGGTCGAACCCGTCCAGGACGGCACGGTCGGGGCTGTCGGGGAAGGCGAACGACACCTCGCGGAACGTGATCTCGCCGTGCACCGGCGGCAGATCGACGGCGTCGGGGGCGTCCGCGATCGCCGGCTCGGTGTCGAGGAGCTGGAAGATCCGCTCGGCGCCGGCACGAGCCTGCTGGCCCACGGTCAAGACGTTGGCGAGCATCCGCGCGGGCCCGGCGAACTGGGCCACGTAGGTCGAGAAGGCCAGGAAGGTGCCGATGGAGAGCGAGCCGTGCAGGGCCAGCGAGCCGCCCAGGGCCAGGATCGCGACCTGCGCGATCACCGGCACGGTCTCCATCAGCGGCTGGAAGCGCGACTGCAGCCGCACCGTCCGCATCCGGGCGCCGTACAGCCGCTGTGCGGCGTCGGCCACCCGCTGCAGCTCCCTGCGCTCCTGCCCGAAGGCCTTGACTACCCGGACGCCGTTGACCGCCTCGTCGACGATCTGGGCGACGTCACCCTCGCGCTGCTGACCGTCCCAGGAGGCCGGGAAGACCCGCAGCCGCATCCGGTAGGAGACCGCGATCAGGACCGGCAGTACGACGAGGCCGACCAGCGCCAGCCACGGCGCCAGGATGAACATGATCACCAGCGAGGCCAGCATCAGCAGGAGATTCCCGCACAGCATCGGCAGCATCATCAGCAGCGCCTGGACCAGCGCGGAGTCGGAGTTGGCGCGCGCGACGAGCTGACCCGTCGACATCCGGCCGAGGCTGTGCTGGTCCAGGGTGAGCAGGTGGTCGTGCATCGCGTTGCGGAGGTCGTACTGCACCTCGACCGCGACCTGGCCGCCCCGGTAGCGGCGCAGATAGGTGAGGAGGAACAGGGCCGCCGCCGCGGCGACGAGGGTGAGGATCCATGGCCACAGGGGCGACGTGCCGGCGATGATGACCTTGTCGACGATATGGCGGGCCAGCAGCGGCACCGTGGCCTGGGTCGCGCTGCCGAGGAGCGCCGCTCCCAGCGCCACACCGACCTTGCGACGTTGGCGCCAGACGTAGCGCCACAGCTGCCGCAGCCAGCTCGGCGAGGAGGAGCCGCTCATCGCGCTCCTGCCTGCAGCCGTTCGGTGGCGAGCTCGTCCAGCGCGGTACCCAGCTCGGCGAGGACGGCCAGGGTCCGCCGTGGGTCGGCCGTCCGCGCGACGACCTTGTCCAGCCGGGCGAGCAGGTCCGCCTCGACGTCGCGGAGGATCTGCTCGCCCCGGGGCGTGAGCCGCAGCGTGCTGCCACGCAGGTCGTCGGGGACCGCCGTACGCTCCAGCAGCCCGCGAGCGCTCAGCGACTCCACGGCCGCGCTGACGGCCGGGCGGCCCAGCGTCAGCCGCATCGCCAGCGCCGAGGCACGCGCGTCGCCGGCGGCCACACCGGACAGCACCCGGTAGTGCGCCAGGCTGAGGCCCGCGCTGGAGCGCTCGAGCATGCGGGCCAGCCGCGCCAGCGCACGCACCGCCTCACGTCGTTGAGAAGCCATGTCGCCACCCTACGGCGGTAGTTCAACCGTCGAACAAACGCCGGGCCGGGGGAGGGTGCCGGCGGCGTCGCCTCTGTCCCGCGGCTTCGGCCCCACAGCCGACTGCCAACTGATGATTGTTGACAGATGACAGGGCCGGTCATACGCTCGAAGAGTCCTGTGATACACGTCACAGCGACGGATGACTCCCGCCTCGCCGCGGGCCTCGGGTGTCACGGCCGGAAGCGTGGAGCCGCAACTCACAGCACCTCCTAGATCCGCACGTCGGCTGAGCCAAAGGAGCTCTCATGAAAGTCGATCGCACCATCCGTCGCGTCGCGGCACTCGTGGTCGCGGTGATGGCCACCGCGAGCCTCGCGAGTTGTGGTAGCAGCAACGACCATGCCTCGGGCGGGTCGGGGAAGACCGATGCCTCGGGCAGCCTCGTCGTCAACGGGGAGACGATCGCCGACGCCGCCTTGTGGAAGAAGGCCCAGAGCGAAGGCAGCATGACGATCTACACGGCCTACACGGCCGACAAGGAGCAGAAGATCGTCGACGCGTTCACCAAGGCGACCGGCCTGAAGGTCAACGTCGTCGCCCTCGGTACGGCGCCCCTGGTCACCCGGCTGCAGAGCGAGAGCAAGGCCCACAAGTACACGGCCGACGTCGTCAAGCTCGGCAATCTGGTCAACATCAACGCGCTCGCGACCGGCGGCCTGCTGAGCAGCTACCAGCCGCCGGCGGCGTTCAACATCCCGGCCGTGGACAAGGGCGGCAACGGCGAGTACTGGGCGTGGAACCAGTCGCCGCTCGCTCCCGGCTACAACACCGCGGTCGTCAACGACTCCGACGCGCCGAAGTCCTGGGCCGACCTGCTCAACCCGCGCTGGAAGGGCAAGCTCGGCCTGGCGCCGTTCTCGGCCGGCGGCGTGGAGATCGCGACGTTCCAGTTCCTGCGCAACGACGTCGACCCCAACTACTGGACCAAGCTGGCCGCCCAGCAGCCGCAGATCCTCTCGGTGATGGCCTCGGTCGCCCAGGCGCTGACGAACGGACAGATCCAGGTCGGCATCGTCCAGCCGAGCGTGCTGGGGGAGGCGATGAGTCAGGGGGCCAAGATCAAGTTCGTGCCCGACCCGCCCGAGGGTCTGCCGCTGTCGAACAACTTCGTCGGCATCGCCGCGCACGCACCGCACGCCGCGGTCGCGCAGGTCTACCTCAACTACCTGTTCTCCAAGGCCGGGCAGACGGTGCTCTCCCAGCAGATCGGCGACTACAGCGTCCGCACCGACGTGCCGCCGCCGGTGATCGCCGGGGTGAAGATGCCGGCCCTCAACTCAGGCTACAAGTTCTACCCGCTGAACAACGCCGACACGATCAAGAGCGGGGCCCAGTGGACCACCGAGTGGAACACCGCCTTCCACTACAAGGGCTGAGATGACGACACCACACTCGGGGATCGACCGTTTGCTCGAGCCGCGCAGCATCGCGGTGATCGGGGCGTCGACCGACCCCAGGAAGCTGACCGGGATGCTGCTCTCCTTCCTCGGGGACAGCGGCTTCGAGGGTGCCGTCTACCCGGTGAACCCCCGCAGCACCGCGATCAACGGCCTGACCTGCTATCCGTCCGTCTCGGCGCTGCCCGAGGTGCCGGACGTGGCGGTGATCGGGGTCCCGGGGGACACCGCGGTGGCGGCAGTCCGGGAGTGCGCCGCGATCGGGGTGCCGGCGGTCGTGATGCTGTCGGGCGGGTTCGGCGAGGGGTCCGACCCCTCGCCGGACGGCGCCCGGCGTACGGCGGAGGTCACCGAGATCTGCCGCAACAGCGGCCTGCGTCTGGTCGGCCCCAACACCACCGGAGTGGTGAACTTCGAGCGGTCCACGCCGATGACGTTCGCCGACTGGTACGCCCGTGACACCGGGCTGCGGGCGGGGGTCGAGATCCTAGCCGGGAGCGGCACCGTCGGCGGCCTGGTCTTCCAAGTGATGCAGCGGGCGGGCGTGGGCGTCAACCACTGGATCGGCGTGGGCAACGAGCTTGACCTCACCATGGCCGAGTTCATCGACTACTTCGCCGAGCGCGAGAGCACGCGCGTCATCGTCTGCTACGCCGAGGGCCTGGTCGCCGGCCGCGCCTTCTTCGAGGCCGCCGTCAAGGCACGCCGCGCGGGCAAGTCGATCGTCGTCCTCACCGCCGGGCGCTCGGACGCCTCGCGGCGCTCGATGCTGTCGCACACCGGCAAGGTCTCCAGCTCGAGCGCGATCTACTCCGGGATCTTCGCCCAGCTCGGCATCGTCGAGACGCGCTCGATCGAGGAGACGGCGTACGTCGCCAAGGCGCTCCTGGCCGGCCTGACCGTTCCCGACGGCCGGATCGGGATGGTCTCGGCGTCGGGCGGCATCGGCACCATCCTCACCGACCAGGCCGAGAGCGCCGGGCTCCACGTGGATCGGCTGCCCGATCAGGTCCGCCAGGAGCTGGCCGGCGTTGTCCCGCTCTACGGCGCGGCCGACAACCCGATCGACCTGTCGGCCGACGCGGTCTTCCGGCCGGAGCTGTTCAGCGGCGTCCTCGACGTCCTGGGCCGGGCCGAGGGCGTCCCGGGCACCTGGATCGTCGCCGGCCGCGCCACCATCGACCGCTACTACCGGGCGGTGCTCGACTTCGCGGCCCGTGGCGCGCTCGATGTGGTGGTCTGCCCGGGCATCGCGCTGGCACCGGAGGTGGACGCCGCGTTCGCCGAGGCCGGCGTCGCGGTGCTCGACGACAGCGAGCTGTGCATGCGGGCGCTCGGCCGGATCGCGGCCGCGGCCGACCACGACCCCGACCCGCAGCCGCGGGAGGGCGCCGAGCCTCGGCCGCAGTCGGGCACCGCCGCCGACCCGGTCCGGGTGGACGCGGTGCTGCGCGACCACGGCGTGCCGCTGGCCGCGTCGCGGTTCCTGCGCGACGAGGCCGAGCTGCGGGAGCTGATGGCCGAGGGCTCGCTGACCTATCCGGTCGCGGTCAAGAGCGCCACCGCACTGATCGCCCATCGCTCGGACGTCGGCTGTGTGGTCCTCGGCGTCACGGGCGAGGCCGAGCTGGCCAGGGCGGTCGCCCAGGTGCGCGCGAACGCCGCCCTGGCCGGCGCTCCCGACGCGACGGTCGAGATCCAGGAGATGAGCCCGGTGGGCGCCGAGCTGCTGGTCGGGATCGGTCCCGACCCGGACTTCGGTGCCGTCGCGACGGTGGCGCTCGGCGGGGTGACAGTGGAGGTCGCGCCGGACGCGGTGCACAGCGCCATGCCCGCCTCGCGGGCCTGGCTGGACGGCATGGTCGGGCGGCTGCGGTCGGCCGCGCTGCTGCAGGGCTACCGCGGTCGCGCCGCGGTGAAGACCGGCGCGATCGCGGACCTGCTCACCTCGCTGTGGGCGGCCTACCAGGCTCATCCCGAGATCGCCGAGATCGAGCTCAACCCGGTCATCGTCGACGCCGAGGACGGCTCCCTGCACGCGGTCGACGCGCTGGTCGGCCTGACCGACGGATGCGACGGCCTGCGATGAGCGCCGTGATCAGGGGAGTCGCCGAGTGCCCGCACGGGCGCTCCACGGAGCCGAGCACGATGGCGCTGCACGAGACCCTCGTCGACGCCGCCCTGGCCGACGCGGGGCTCGAGCGGGGTCAGGTCGACGCCCTGCTCACCGTCTCGCCACGTTCGGACCCCTACCTGGTCCATGCCGAGGCGCTTGCCGAGCGGCTGGGCATCGAGCCCGGGCCGTGCCACTCCGTGGAGGCGGGCGGTACGGCGCCGATCGCGATGGCCGCGGCCGCCGCCGGGATGATCGACGCGGGCATCGCCGAGGTGGCGGTGGTGGTCGCGGCCGACCTGCCGCTGCTGGCGGGCTCGGCCGGCTACCTGAGCACGCTGACTCAGGTCGGACCGATCCACCCGGAGTTCGAGGCGTCGTACGGCGTCACGCCGCGCTCGCTCTACGGCCTGATGGCGCGCGCCTACCTGCACCACCACCGGCTCGGCGAGGACGCGCTCGGCGAGGTGGCGCTGCACGACCGCGCGATGGCGGCGCGGCACCCGCACGCCCGGTTCCGGGAGCCGCTGGACATGGCCGGCTACCTCGCCTCGCCGCTGGTCTGCGACCCGCTGCGGCGGCCGGACTGCGGCCCCGTCACCGACGGTGGCGGCGCGGTGGTGCTGGTCCGGGGGGACCTGCCCGCAGCGGGCCACGCCGACGTGGCGCTGGCCGGGGTCGGGCAGGCGATGCGGCACGCCCACCTCTCCCAGGCACCGTCCCTCGTCGAGAGTGCCGCGGGCGTCGCCGGCGGGCGTGCCCTGACGACCGCGGGCGCCACGATCGAGGACGTCGACGTCGCCCTGGTCTACGACTGCTTCTCCATCGCCATGCTGATGAACGCCGAGGCGCTCGGCCTGGCCGCCACCGGCACCGCCGCCAAGGAGTTCGCCGCCGGAGCCTTCGGGCCGGGCGGCCGGGTCGTGGTCAACCCGCACGGCGGGCTGCTCTCGCACGGCTACCCGGCGCGTGCCGCCGGGATGGCCAACCTGGTCGAGGCGATCGTCCAACTGCGCGGCGAGGCGGGGGAGCGGCAGGTGCCCGGCTGTGCCACCGCGCTCGTGCACGGGATGAGCGGCGCCCAATCCGGGCACGCCGTCGCGATCCTGCGGGAGGCGGCATGAGACCAGTGAGCATCGTGCACGAGCGGCCACGGGTGACGCCGGAGGCCGAGCCGTTCTGGACCGCGGCGGCCGGTGGTGAGCTGCGGCTGCCCTCCTGTCCGGCGTGCGAGGCGTGGCTGTGGTTCCCCCGCGCCACCTGCCCGACCTGCGGCGGTGACGTGGAGTGGCGCGCCGCCAGCGGCCTGGCCACGCTGACCAGCTTCACCGTGGAGCGCCGTGCCACCGACCCGCGCTGGCGCGACCGGGTGCCTTACGTGATCGGCTACGTCACCCTCGACGAGGGTGTCGTGCTGCTGAGCGACATCGTCGGTGCCGAGCCCGGCGAGCTCGGCATCGGGACGCGTCTGCGGGTGCGCTTCGAGCCCACCGACGACCCGGCGATCGCCGTACCCGTGTTCGAGCCGTTCGACGAGGGGAGTCCCCATGCCTGAAATCCCAGCCGTCCGCGGCCTCTCCGGTGGTGGGCTCCCGGCACCGAAGAGCCTGCGCGAGATGCTCCGACGCGGCGACCGGATCCTGCTGCCCGGCGTGCCAGACGCGTTGACCGCGCGGCTGGCCGAGCGCGCCGGCTTCCCGGCCTGCTATGTCTCCGGGGCCGGCTTCGCGAACGCCCAGATGGCGCTGCCGGACGTCGGCCTGGTCTCCCGCGAGGAGATCGCCCGCCACGTCGGTCGGATCGCGCTCGCTTGCGGGATCCCGGTGGTGGCCGACGGCGACACCGGCTTCGGCGGGCCGATCGCGGTGATGCACACGGTGCGGGCCTTCGAGCTGGCCGGCGCGGCCGGCATCCAGATCGAGGACCAGCAGATCCCGAAGCGGTGCGGCCACTTCGACGGCAAGAACGTCGTCAGCCCACATGACATGGTCACCCACGTGCGAGCCGCGAAGCTGGGCGCCTCGCCCGAGTTCGTCGTCATCGCCCGTACCGACGCACGCGCCGTCGAGGGCATCGACCGGGCGATCGACCGCGCCCGGGCGTACGCCGACGCCGGGGCCGACGCCGTCTTCGTCGAGGCCCCCGAGAACCTCGAGGAGATCGAGTTGGTCGCCAAGCGGCTCAGCGACGTACCGCTGCTGATCAACATCGTCGAGGGTGGGAAGACGCCCCAGCTCACCGCCGACGACTACTTCGACATGGGCTACCAGATCGTGCTCTATGCGAACTTCGTGATGCGCACGATGCTGAAGAGCGCCGCGGACGCGCTCGGCCACCTGTCCTCTGCACGCGAGACGTTCTCGCGGGCCGGCTCGATGCTCTCCTGGCACCTGCGCCAGGAGCTGGTCGGCCTGGGCGAGGTGGAGCGGCTCGAGGAGTACCTGGAGCTGGGCGACGACCGCCCCGCGCCCCCGACCCCGAAAGGCGACGTGAAGTGAAGATCTGGGTTCAGAGCAATACCGCGCTGGTCGCGGACGAGAAGTGGAAGCCCTACCTCGACGCGGAGACCGCGCATCTGGAGGACGTGAAGCTGCCCGGCACCGAGCTGCACTTCGACGGCGTCGACGTGATGCAGCCGGACCTCACCCATAACGCCATGCACCGCGCGATCAACACGCAGGGCTTCATCCAGAAGGGCATCCGGGCCCAGGAGGAGGGGTACGACGCCGTCATCGTGCTCGGCATGGCCACGATGGGCCGTGAGGAGCTGCGCGAGCAGCTGAGCATCCCGATCGTCTTCACCCAGGACGTGGCCTGGCCGTGGGCCGCCTGGCTCTATGGGCGGTTCGGGCTGCTCGCCCACGACCGGGTGATGTACCTGCGCCGCTACGACCAGATCCGGGCGGCCGGCCTCGCCGAGTGCTTCGTCCACGGCGACTACGGCGCGATCCGCAAGGAGGACACCCTGGCGGCGTACGCCGACTTCGACTCCTACTACGCACGGCTGGAGGAGACCGGGCGGCGGGCGGTGCACGACGGTGCGAACGTGCTCATTCCCGACCTGGGCCCGATGAACGCGCTGCTGGCCGCACGGGGCGTGACCCGGATGCACGGCGTACCCGTCTTCGACACCTCGGCGATGGCGCTGCGGGCCGCCCAGATGATGGTCGCCGGCGGCCTGCGCAACATCAATCCCTGGTGACCCGGCACCGGCGAGAAGGAGGACAGGACTCGTGGCCGTCGAACTCGAGAACGTGACCATCAGCTACGGCGACGTGACAGCCGTGGAGGGCTTCGACCTGGTGATCGAGGAGGGGGAGATGCTCGTCCTCCTGGGGCCCTCCGGCTGCGGAAAGACGAGCGTGATGCGCTCGATCGCCGGCCTCGAGGAGCCGACCGGCGGTCGGATCACCATCGAGGGGAAGGTCGTCTTCGACCACGCCCAAGGCATCGACGTGCCGGTCAACAAGCGGCACGTCGCGATGGTCTTCCAGTCCTACGCCATCTGGCCGCACATGAGCGTCGAGGAGAACGTCGCCTTCCCGCTCAAGGTGGCCCGCAAGATGAACAAGGCGCAGATGCATCAGCGCGCCCTGGAGGTGCTGCGCACGGTCGGCTTGGAGGAGTTCGCGGCCCGGCCGGCCAGCCGGCTCAGCGGCGGTCAGATGCAGCGCGTGGCGCTGGCCCGCAGCATCGCGATGAACCCCTACGTCATGCTGCTGGACGAACCGCTGTCCAACCTCGACGCCAAGATGCGCGATCGGCTGCGCTTCGAGCTCAAGGAGCTACACGACCGGCTCGGCATCACCGCGCTCTACGTCACCCACGACCTGAGCGAGGCACTCGCGCTCGGCGACCGGGTGGCGGTGATGAACGAGGGCCGGATCATCCAGCTCGGCACGCCGCGCGAGGTCTACGCTCATCCGAACTCGGCGTTCGTGGCCGACTTCCTCGGCATCGCCAACGTCTTCCCCGGTTCGGTGACCGAGGTGCGGGACGGCGAGTCGACGGTGTGGCTGGAGGGCGGCGTCGCGGTCAGGGGCGCGACGGAGGGAGCCAGCGGCGACAAGGTGCTGGTGTGCCTGCCGCCGGAGCGGCTCACCGTGCGGCGACGCAGTACCACCGGCCTGGTCAACGAGTGGAAGTGCGAGGTGGTCACCGCCAACTTCCTGGGCGCGCAGACCCGTTACAAGGTGCGGAGCGAGGCCGGGCTGGTGCTCGACGCGGTCCAGTTCGGCAGGGACGAGGGGCTCGACCGGGGCGACACGGCGTACCTCTCCGTCGATCCGAGGGACGTGCTGACCCTGCCGGCCGGAGCCGGCGCATGAGCACCGCGGTCCGCGCACCCGACCTGCGCCGCTCCGGCGGCGGGGGTGGCTCCGGCGCACCCGGCGCTCGACCCGGACTCGCCTGGGGTCGCGTCCTCAACGTGGTACGCCGCCACCTGCTCATCGCGGTGCTGCTGCTCCTGCTCACCGTGCTCATCGCGGTGCCGGCGATCGCCGTGGTGGTGGTGTCGTTCACCAACGACGTGCCCGGCAGCGGCACCCCGCTGCACTTCATCTGGCACAACTACGCGGCTCTCTGGTCGGCCGACAGTGCCGACGCGCTCAAGCAGTCGCTCATCACCAGCGTCTGCGGGTCGGTGATCGCTGTCGCCATCGGCACCGGGCTGGCGGTGCTGGCGGTGCGCACCAACATCCGCGGCCGCTGGCTGGTCGAGCTCACCGGCATCACCCCGTTCTTCTTCCCGCCCCTGGTCGGCGCGCTGGCGTGGGGCCTGCTGGCGCAGAGCAACGCGGGCCTGCTGAACCACCTGTTCAGCTCGCTGCACGTGCCGGTGCACCTCAACATCGCCACGATCCCGGGCATCGTGTTCGTGTTCGGCGTCTACTACTCGCCCTACGCCTACCTGTTCGTCTCCAGCGCGCTGCGACTCTTTGACCCGCAGCTGGAGGAGGCGGCGCGGGTGCACGGCGCCTCGACGGCCACGACGTTCCGCAACGTGACGCTGCCGATGCTCTCACCCGCGGTGCTCGGTGCCGGCCTGATCTCCTTCACGTTGATGATGGAGAACTACACGATCCCGGCGATGCTCAACACCAAGGGCAACATCAACACGCTGATGACCCGGATGTACGCCCTGATGCAGAACATCCCGAGCCAGCCCAACCGAGCCGCCGCGGTCGGCATGATCCTGCTGGTCGTGCTGGTCGTCGTCTCCACGATCCAGCGCCGGATGCTGCGCGGGCGCGACTTCACCACCGTCACCGGCAAGGGCCTGCGGCCCAGGACGATGGACCTGGGCAGGTTCCGGTGGGTCGCGCTGCTCGGCGTACTCGTCTATCTGGTGATCGCCGTGGTGCTGCCGTTCCTCGCGATCCTCAACTCGGCGCTGCGGCCCTACATGTTCGTCTCGAAGATCTCCGACCTCTTCGACTTCTCCACGCTGACCCTCAGCGCCGTCCAGCAGGTCACCAGCACGCAGCAGTTCTCCATCAGCCTGCGCAACACGCTGCTGGTCGGCGTGCTGGCCGCGGTGCTGGGAGCGCTGTTCCATTACGTCATCGCCTACGTCACCACCCGCACGAAGGTGCACGGTCGCGGGCTGGCACGGTTCCTGGCGATCGTCCCGATCGGGATCCCGGCGCTGCTGATGGGGATGGGCTTCCTGTGGACCTGGCTCTACATCCCGCTGCCGATCTACGGCACGATCGCGATCCTGGTGCTGGCCTACATCGCCCGGTTCACGCCGCAGGGCTTCCTCAGCGCCACCTCGGTGCTCGGCGCGGTCCATGCCGACCTCGAGGACAGCGCCGTGGTCAGCGGCGCCTCCCGGGTCGGAGCCGTCCGGGCGATCACCGCGCCGCTGATGCGGGGCGGCATCGCCTCGACCGTGCTGCTGCTGTTCCTGCTCTCCATGCGGGAGCTGACCGTGGCGCTGTTCCTGTTCACGTCGAAGACGGTGGTGTTCCCGATCGACATCTACAACCTGTGGCTGGCCGGCAACGCCAGCGCGGCCGCCGCGATCTCGGCGATGTACAGCGTCTTCCTGCTCATCGTGACCCTGGCCGGCCTCAAGTGGCTGCGGGGTGCGGTATGAGTCCGTTCCCGTCCGGTGGAGGTGACCGATGGATGTCGATCTGAGTCCCGACCAGCAGGCGCTGCGCGAGGCGGTGGCGGCCTTCGCCCGCGAGCGGGTGCAGCCCACCGCCCAGGCGCGCAGCGAGACGAGCACCTGGGATCCGGCGATCCTGGCCGAGATGGGCCAGCACCGCTGGCCGGGCGTGATCGTGAGTCCCGACCTCGACGGGCTCGGCGCCGGGGCGGTCGAGCACGCCCTCATCGTCGAGGCGCTCTCGGCCGTGGACGCGAGCATCGGCGCTATGCAGAACCTGCTGCAGCAGACCGTGGCGGCGATCGTGAACTACGGCTCGGCGCCGATGCGACGGCGCTTCCTGCCGCGGCTCGCCCGCGGGGAGGCGTTCACCATCACGGGACTGACCGAATCCGACGCCGGCTCCAAGCCGTCGGACATGGCGACGTCGGCACGGCACGCGTCCGACGGCTGGCACATCACCGGGGTCAAGACCGAGGTGCACGTGCCCGCGCACGCCGACGTGGGGCTGGTGTTCGCGAAGACGGAGAACGGGATCAGCGCCTTCCTGGTCCCCACCGACACCCCCGGGTTCGTCTGCGGGAAGCAGCGCGACATCGTGGGCCTGCGCGGGCTGCCGATGCACAGCGTGGAGCTGCACGACTGCGTCGTACCCGACGACCACCTGCTCGCCGGCGAGGGCCAGGGCGTGCGGGTCTTCTTCACCTCCTTCGACCTGACCCGGATCGGTAACGCCGCCAAGTGCATCGGCATCGGGACCGGCGCGCTGCGTGATGCCATCGCGTACGCCGGGCAGCGCCGGGTCGGCGAGGGCGTGGTGACCGACTTCCAGGGCATCCGCTGGAACATCGCCGACCTCACCACCCAGCTCGAGGCCGCGCGGCTGCTGACCTATCGGGCGGCGGTGATCTACGACCGCGACGGCCGGGCCACCCGGGAGGCCAACATGGCCAAGCTGCTCGCCAGCACCGTGGCCATGGACGCGGCGGTGTTCGCGATGCAACTGACCGGCAGCTACGGCGCCTTCTCGACGCAGCCGTTCGCGCGCTACCTGCTGGACGCGAAGGTCTCCCAGCTGACCGGCGGCTCGGTGGAGATCCTGCGCAACACGGTCGCCCGGGAGCTGCTCGGCAAGGAGTCGACGGCGGGCGGCCCCGGTGGGAAGGGAGCGGCGGCATGAGCATCGGCATCTGCCTGCGCCCGCAGTACTCCGGCGAGTACTCCGTCGCGGCGATGCGGGCCCAGGCGCAGCGGGCGGACGAGAACGGCTTCCACTCGGTCTGGCTGGCCGAGAGCTGGGGACAGAGCGCCGTACCCGTGCTCGCGGACCTGGCGGCCCGCACCAGCCGGATCGTGGTCGGCACGGCGATCGTCAACGTCTTCAGCCGGACGCCGAGTCTACTGGCGATGACCGCCTCGACGATGACCGAGCTCTTCCCGGACCGGTTCGTGCTCGGCCTCGGCGCCGGGACGCGAGCGCTGGTCGAGGACTGGCACGGACTGAGCTTCGAGCGGCCGATCGACCGGCTGCGCGACGCGATCGCGGTGGTCAAGGCCGCGACATCGGGGGAGAAGGTCGACTACCGCGGCCGGACGGTGGCCGTGTCCGGCTACCGGCTGCGGGTGCCGGTCGGCCAGCGCCCCGCGCCCGTCTACGTCGCGGCGCTCGGCGAGCGCGGCACCCGTCTGGTCGCCGAGGCCGCCGACGGGTGGCTGCCCTACCTGCTCGCCCGCCGGCGGCTCCCGGGTCAGATCGCGCGCATCGACGAGCAGGCCGCGGCCGCGGGTCGCGCCGATCGACCGGTGGTGGCACCCCTCATCGTCACCTGCGTGGAGGAGGACTCCGCGGTCGCGCGGGGGCAGGCCCGCAAGCACGTCGCGTCCTACTTGGGGGCGATGGGGCCGCACTACCGGGAGTTCGTCTCCCGGCACGGCTATGCCGAGGAGGTCGTCGCCGTCGCGGAAGCCTGGGCGGCACGGGAGCGGGACCGGGCGGTCGCCGCGGTCTCGGACGAGATGCTCGATGACATCGCGATCTGCGGAAGCCCCGACGAGTGCGCCGACCAGATCGAGCGCTGGCGTCAGGCCGGTGCGCAGCTGCCGATCCTGCACTTCCCGAGCGCGACCACCACCCGCGGGGTCGACCTGGCGATCGACACCCTCGGCGGTGCCGGTCAGGCGCCCCGGCCGACGCAGGTGGGTGCGCGATGAGCGTCGACCTGTCCTGGGAGAAGCTGCCCGACGCCGAGGAGCTGCGCGACATCCGCGATCTGGTGCGGTCCTTCGTGGCCGCCGAGCTGGCGCCTCATGAGGCCGAGGTCGACGAGGCCGGCGAGGTGCCCGACGAGCTGCGGCGGCGGGTCACCGAGCGCGCGGTCGCCGCCGGGCTCTACGCCTTCAACATGCCGGTGGAGGCGGGCGGCCCGGGCCTGTCGTTCCTGGCGCAGACCGTCGTACGCCGCGAGCTGGCGCACTCCAGCTTCGCCCTGGCCGACCTGGTCTGTCGCCCGCCCCGGACGCTGCTGAACGGCGACCCCGCGCAGCGCGAGCGCTGGCTGGCGCCGGCGGTGCGCGGCGAGGTGCGCTTCGCGTTCGCGCTGACCGAGCCCGAGGCCGGCTCGGATGCCACCGCGATGCGCACCCGGGCGGTGTGGACGCCGGACGGCTACCGGATCGACGGCGTCAAGCACTTCATCAGCCACGGCGGGGTCGCCGACTTCGTGATCGTCTACGCGCACACCTTCCGCGAGGGCACCGACGAGGGCATCACCGCGTTCGTGGTACGGCGCGGACAGCCGGGCTTCCGCTGCACCCGCCACGAGCGGACGATGGGCTGGCGCGGGTCACCGGTCAGCGAGCTGGTCTTCGAGAACTGCCTGGTGCCCGCGGAGGACGTCATCGGTGAGCCTGGCCAGGGGCTGCGGCTCGCGCTCGCCCAGATCAACGAGGCCCGGCTCGGCGTGGCCGCCCACTGTGCCGGCATGGCCGAGCACGCGCTGGCCCTGGCGCTGGACCACGCCCGCACCCGCACCCAGTTCGGCCGACCGCTGGCGGCCAACCAGGGCCTGCAGTGGAAGCTCGCCGACATGGCCTGCCGGGTCGAGCAGGCTCGCTGCCTGGTGACCGACGTCGCGCTCGCCGTCGACCGGGCCGGGCTGGGCGACCGGGACACCAGCCGCTACCGCATCCCGATGGCGAAGCTGACCGCCAGCGAGCTCGCCGGCTCGGTCGTCGACGACGCCCTCCAGCTCTTCGGCGGCTCCGGCTTCATGCAGGGGACGACGGTGGAGCGGATGTATCGCGACGTACGGGCGTTCCGGCTCGGCGAGGGCACCTCGGAGATCCAGCGCAACAGCATCGGCCGCGCGCTGATCGGCAGATTGGAGACACCATGAGTGAGGACGTCGTCCTCGTCGAGCGGATCGGCGCGGTGCTGCGCCTCTCGATCAACCGACCCGCCAAGCGCAACGCGCTGAGCACGGCCGTGCGGCAGGGGCTGGCGGACGGCCTCGCCCGGGCGGCGGCCGACGACGCGATCCGGGTCGTGCTGATCACCGGCGAGGGGCCGCACTTCTCCGCGGGCGCCGACATCACGGAGCTGGCCGTCCGCACGGTCGAGGATGCCGGCTGGCCGACGCTCCAGATCGGCAACGTGATCGAGTCGATCGGCAAGCCGGTCATCGCCGAGCTGCGCGGCTACACCCTCGGTGGTGCCATGGAGATGGCCCTGGCCTGTACGTTCCGGGTCGGCTCGGACGACCTGCGCTGGGGTTTCCCGGAGATCCAGCTGGGCGTCTTCCCGGCCTCCGGCGGCACCCAGCGGCTGCCGCGGATCGTGGGCGAGGCCCGGGCGCTCGAGCTGGTCCTGACCGGGCGGCAGGGGGATGCCGGGGAGGCGCTCCGGCTGGGCCTGATCACCGAGTGCGTGCCGCCGGAGCGGCTCCGCGAGTGCTCCCTGGCCCTGGCCGAGAAGCTCGCCGGGCTGCTGCCGGCGGCAGTGCGGGTGGCGACCGACGCGGTACGCCGGGCGGCCGACATGTCGCGGCACGACGGACTCGACTACGAGCGTCGGCTCTACGCGCTGCTGTGGGCTGGCGAGCGCGGCACCCGCTCGGGTGTGCAGGAGTGGGTGGACCACCGTGCGCGCTGAGTCCCGCCAAGGCGGCACCATGGATATGATCCGCAGGATTTGGCCCGGTCAGCCGGACGGAGAGGACAACCGATGACTCAGACGCCCGAGGAGCCGATCCGCCCGAACACGCTGGCGATGCAGGCCTACGCCGCTCTGCGCCGCCGCATCCTCACCGGCGAGCTGAAGCCCGGCGAGCGGCTCAGCGAGGTCGCCGTCGCGCAGTTGCTCGGCGTCACCAGGGGCCCGGTCCGCGAGGCGCTGCGGGTGCTCGCCGAGGAGCAGTTGGTCGTGCTGGTGCCACACAAGGGCGCCGCGATCCCGCAGCTGAGTCGGCAGGAGATGATCGAGCTCTACCAGTACCGCGAGGCACTCGAGGTCATGATCGTGCGGCTCATCTGCGCCCAGGCCCGTGAGGACATGATCGAGGCGCTGCGCGACCTGCTCGACCAGACCCGCCGCGGGATGGTGTCGCGCGGGAACAGCGGTTACCCCGAGGACCACGACTGGCACATGGAGCTGGCCCGGATGTGTGGCAACAGCGTGATCGCCACCGAGCTCGGCCGGCTGCACGGCCGGCTGCGGCTGGTGCGACTGCAGTCCTCGGCCGAGCCGCGGCGCGCCGAGTCCGCCCTCGACGAGCACCGCGACATCCTGGAGGCGATTGAGGCGGGCAACGTCGAGAAGGCCGAGGCCGCCACGCGGGCGCACATCGAGTCGGCGCTCAACAACGTGCTGTGCTCCCTCGAAGCCGCGGCGGAGTAGAGCCGCCATGCCGTACATCCCGAGCGAGTCGGAGGTGCTGGGCTACTTCGACAGCCTGTCAAACTGGGGACGGTGGGGCGCGGACGACCGCGCCGGTACCGTGAACCTCGTCGACGCCGAGCGACGTGTGGCCGCGGCGCGACTGGTTCGCACCGGCGAGGTGGTCTCGCTGAGCCACCGGCTGGACGCCGCGCATCCGGACGTGTTCGGGCGCAGCTCGGTCTTCCAGCGGTACATGGTCAAGACCGGAGAGCCGCATCGGCCCGACGACCCCTGGGCGGGCGGCCGGTCACGCTTCCAGGCGACCCGTGACTACATCGGCGTGGTGGCGCACGGCTCGCACACCCACGTCGACGCGTTGGCCCATGCGATCTGGGACGGCCGGATGTACAACGGCGTACCCGCCACCGAGGTGACCGCGGTCGACGGCGCCCGGACGCTCGACATGGAGGTCTGGTCCACCGGCGTGCAGACCAGGGGAGTGCTGCTCGACATCGCCGGGCTGCGCGGCGTGGAGTTCCTCGGCGTCGGCGACGGCGTCTTCCCCGAGGACCTGGAGGCCGCCGAGGAGGCCGAGGGCGTGAGGGTCAGGCCGGGCGACGCGGTGATCGTCCACACCGGCAACCTGGCCCGGGTCCGGGCGCAGGGCCTGGACGCCGACCGCGGCCAGAGCGGCTACCACGCCGCCTGCCTGCCGTGGTTCCGCGAGCGCGACGTCGCGGTGGTCTCCTCCGACTCCGACAACGACGTCAAGCCGTCCGGTTACGCCGACCCGAACCTCTACGTGCCCATTCACGCCGTCGGGATGGTCGCCATGGGCCTGTGCCTGGTCGACAACCTGGCCCTGACCGACCTGGTGACCCACTGCCGCCGTACCGACCGGTGGGAGTTCTTCCTCGTGCTGCAGGGCCTGCGCGTGGTCGGCGGAACCTCGAGCCTGGTCAACCCGGTCGCGATCTTCTGAGCGTCTATTCCGAGGAGGGGACGATGAGCCAAGCCGACATGGGCGCCGACGTGGACGAGGTGGTCGGCCGGTTCGGCCGGGTGGTGGTCACCCGGCTCGAGCCCGGCGCCGACCTGATGGCCACGATCAAGGACGTGTGTCGGCGTCACGAGATCCGGGCCGGGGTGGTGCTGAGCATCACCGGATCGCTGGAGCGGGCGGTGGTGCAGAAGTTCGCGCCCGGGGAGCACACCGTGCACGCCGTCGAGGTGCCGGGACCGATCGAGGTGAGCGGGCACGGCATCGTCGGCCGGATCCACGCGCCGGAGCAGGGCGAGCGCCCGTTCAGCTTCTCCGGCTACGTGCACGGCGACGTCTACGCGCACGTCCACCTGACCATGACGTCGGCCACCGAGACGATCTGCGGCCACGCGATGCCGGGCTGCCTGGTGCGCTCGCACCACCCGGTCTCGCACTTCTCCGTCATGGTCGGCGAGGTGGAGGGGGTCGGCCTCGACCTGGCGTACGACGCGGAGGTGAATCGGCTGGGCAACGGCTGGGGTGTCTTCCACCGGCTCACCGCACGTCCGGACCACGGCTGAGTCGGCGACACGCCGGCGTGCCACCCCACCGACTCAGCCGTTTTCGCCGACGCCCCGACGGGCACCGGGCGGCATGTCTCAGTCACTACCGGTGCCCGCCACCGAGGAGCACGACGTCGGGCGGGCGGCGTTCGACGAGTTCCTGGCCGGGCTCGACTACCCGGTCTTCGTCGTCACCGCGGCGTACGGCGCCGAGCGCGCGGGCTGCCTGGTGGGTTTCGCCACCCAGACCAGCATCGACCCGCCACGCCTGCTGGTGTGCCTCTCCGAGGAGAACCACACCACCGCCGTCGCGGCGCGAGCGGATGTGTTGGCTGTGCACGTGCTCGACGACCGGGAGCATCCGCTCGCCGAGCGGTTCGGCGGGGAGACCGGCGACGAGATGGACAAGTTCGCCGGGCTCGACTGGCGACCCGGTCCCGACGGCGTCCCGCTCCTGGGCGAGTGTCCGCGGCGCCTGGTGGGGCGGATCCTGGCGCGCATCCCGCTCGGCGACCACGTCGGGCACCTGCTGGCTCCGCGCCGGGTGGAGGCCGAGCCGACCTCACCGCTGACTTACCAGGACGTCGCCGACGTCGAGGCCGGGCATCCGGCCTGAGCCGCGAGCTCAGCGGCGCAGGAGCCGCTCCAGCAGCCGCCGGCGCGCGGGAGGCGCGGCGGGCACCGGCCGGCCGGCGCGCACCACCGGCGGGTAGTCGACCGCGGCGATCGCGGCGTCGAAGCGGGCGCCGCTCTCGCCCGGTGCGAAGATGTGCGCCAGTCCGTGCTCGTCGAGGTAGTCGACGTAGCGGCGGAATCGCTCGCCGTGGTTGCTCACCGCTGGTCCGAAGTCGGCCCCGGCCGCCAGCGTGGCCACGTCCGCGCCGGACGGGTCGGCCAGCGAGCCGATCACTCGGTGCGGGATCTCGTGGTAGCGCGCAAGTTCGAGGGTGCGCGAGTCGTGCGCCAGCACGAACCCGGGTGTGCCCGCCAGCAGCGCGGCGATGTTGCCGTGGATCCGGGTGCCGAAGCTGAGGTCGTAGTGGGCCAGCTCGGCCAACCACGTCGGGGAGCTCAGCGCCATCCACGCCCGGCCCTGCGCGATCAGCGGGTGGTCGGCATGGGTGGGCAGGAGCGGGTCCCCGGCGCCCTTGCCGCCGTACTCCTCGCCGAGCAGCAGACCCAGCGAGTGCACGTCCTGGGCGACGTAGTCCAGCCGCGGGTAGCGGGTCAGGTTGTACTGGATCACCGGACCCATCGCCGCGACGTACGGCGAGAGGTTGA
>NZ_DASZUF010000188.1:0-58835 GCF_035547795.1 Nocardioides sp. | reverse complement strand
ATGAGCACCGTCTTGGAGGTCGTCCAGCAGCGCTCCCTGTCGCTGCTGCGCACCGTCGGCATGGTCGGCCTCGTCCTCGCCGGCGCCGACTACGCGGTCACCCGGCGCCGGAGTGCCACCAACATGTTGATGACCAAGCAGGAGGTCAAGGACGAGGCGCGCAACTCCGAGGGCGACCCGAAGGTCAAGAACGCCATCCGCTCGCGCCAGATGGCGATCAGCCGCAGCCGGATGATCGCCGCGGTCGCCGACGCCGACGTCCTGCTGGTCAACCCCACCCACGTCGCCGTCGCGCTCAAGTACGACCCGCTGCAGGGCGCGCCCCGCGTGGTCGCCCGCGGCGCCGGCGCCATCGCTGCCCGGATCCGGGCCACCGCCGAGGAGGCCCGGGTGCCACTGGTCCGCGACGTCCCGCTCGCTCGGGCGCTCTACCGCTCCTGCGAGGTCGGCCAGGAGATCCCGCGCGAGCTGTTCGCCGCGGTGGCCCAGGTGCTCGCGTTCGTGATCAGTCGCCGCACCCACGGACAGTACGGCGGGGAGCACCGCTCCCCTCGGCACGAGTCCGAGCTGCCGCCCGTGCCGGTCGCGGGCCGCCGCCGGCGCGATAGTCCGGGGAGAAACGGTCGCAATACCGGCCAGTAATAGACAGCTTCTCCCCGAACTATTCCCCCGCGGCTCAGGCCGAGGGCCGGCCGGCCGATAGGCACTCCGGTACCAGGACGGTGCCGCCCTGTGTGGTGCCACGGACGGCACGAGCCAGCCCCCTCGGCGCGAGAGGCCGTCCCTTGACCCTGAAGTCACTCGCCAAGCTCGGCGTTCCGATCGGCATCGTGCTGATCGTGGTCATGCTCGTGGTGCCGCTGCCGGCGATGGTGCTCGACCTGCTCATCGCCACCAACATCACCGGCGCGCTGCTCATCCTGCTGGTGACGATCTTCGTCACCCGGGCGTTGGACTTCGCGTCGTTCCCCTCCGTCATCTTGGTGATGACGCTGTTCCGGCTCGCTCTCAACGTCAGCGCGACCCGCCTGGTACTGCTGCACGGCTACGCCGGCAAGGTGATCGACACGTTCGGCCACTTCGTGGTCGGCGGCTCGCTCATCGTCGGGCTGATCGTCTTCGCGATCCTGCTGGTCATCCAGTTCATCGTCATCACGCGCGGCGCGGGCCGGGTCGCGGAGGTCGGCGCCCGCTTCACCCTCGACGCGATGCCCGGCAAGCAGATGTCGATCGACGCCGACCTCAACTCCGGCCTGATCGACGAGGAGCAGGCCCGCCAGCGGCGCGCCGAGGTGCACGCCGAGGCGGACTTCTACGGCGCGATGGACGGCGCCGCGAAGTTCGTCCAGGGCGACGCGATGGCCGCCGTGGTGATCACGCTGGTCAACCTGCTGGGCGGCTTCGCGATCGGCATGATGCAGAACCATCTCTCGTTCAGCGAGGCGATCAACACCTACTCGCTGCTCTCGGTCGGCGACGGTCTGGTCTCGCAGATCCCGGCGCTGCTGCTCTCGGTGGCCACCGGCCTGATCGTCACCCGCGCGGCCGGCGGCGAGGACATGGGCTCCGACATCATCCGCCAGATCGGCGCGCGCCGTACGCCGCTGCGGGTGGCCGGCTTCGCCGCGCTCGCCATCTGCGTGATCCCGGGCCTGCCCAAGATCCCCTTCATCTTCGCCGGTGGCGCGATGCTGCTGGCCTCCACCCGAGTCAAGGAGGCGGTCGTCCCGCTGGACGAGGCCGCCCTCGACGCTCCGGCGGTGCGCAACCCCGACTCGCCCGAGCAGCTCGCCGCCGAGATCCTGGTCGACCCGCTGGGCCTGGAGCTCTCCGCCGACCTGATCGACCTGGTGGACGCCGCCAGCGGGGGCGACCTGCTCGACCGGGTCAAGGCGCTGCGCCGCAAGATCGCCACCGACCTGGGCATCGTCATCCCGCCGGTGCGCACCCGGGACAACCTCGACCTGCCGCTGCGCACCTACGCGATCACGCTCTTCGGGGTCGAGGTCGCCCGCGGCGAGGCGCCGCGCGGCTGCGTACTGGCGATCGGCGAGTTCCTGGGCAGCCTGCCCGGTGACCCCACCCGCGAGCCGGTCTTCGGCCTGGACGCGAAGTGGATCCCGGCCGAGCTGCGCCACCAGGCCGAGATGTCAGGTGCGACGGTCGTGGACCGCGCCTCGGTGGTCACCACCCATCTCTCCGAGGTCGTCACCGCGCACGCCGGCCGGCTGCTGGGCCGCGAGGACGTCCGACTGCTCACCGACGTGGTCAAGCGCACCCATCCGGTCGTCATCGAGGAGCTGACCCCCACCCAGCTCTCCCTGGGCGAGATCCAGCGGGTGCTGCGGGCACTGCTCGACGAGGGCGTCTCGGTGCGCGACCTGGTCCGGATCTTCGAGGCGCTGTCCCTGCGAGCCGCCACCTCGAAGGATCTCGACGGGCTGGTCGAGGCGGCCCGTGCCGCGCTCGGCCCCGCGATCGTGGCGCCGTACCTCACCGACGGGGTGGTCGCCGCCATCAGCTTCGAGCCGATGCTCGAACAGCGGATGCTGGAGGCGCTGCGGGCCACCGACGCCGGCGCCGTACTCGCCCTCGACCCCGACACCGCGCAGGCCATCCTCGCCCGCACCGCCCAGTTCATGCAGGAGGCCGATAACGGCAGCGTCCGGGCCGTGCTGGTCTGCGCGCCGCAGCTGCGCGCGGCGGTACGGCGGCTGACCGCGCCCGCGCTGCCCCGGCTGGCGGTGCTGTCCTACACCGAGATCGCGGGCGCCTCCAGCGTCCGCTCCGTCGGCGTGGTGACCGGCGATCGGGTCGACGGTGGTGCCAGCCTGTCGGTGGTCTCGGCATGACCGTCACCAGCACCGCACCGGCCGGGACCGGCGTGGCGGGACTGACCCCGGAGGTGCTGACCACCAGCGGCCTGCTGACCATGCCCGCGCTGTGGACCACCGTGGTCCGCCACGAGCTGCCGTTCATCGTGCTGGCCGAGCGCTATCTCGTGGTGCTGCTGACCTGCGCGCTGCTGGCCGAGCTGGTCCGCCGGCTTGGTGAGGGCGGCGCCCTGACCGGCCCCGCGCTCGGTCCGGGCACGTCCGAGGCGTTGCCGCCGACCCGGGTGGAGACGCGGCGGCTCGAGGCCGGCTTCGAGACCGGCTTCGGTGGCGGCCTGTTCGACGACGGACCAGACGCCGGCTACGCGCCGGCCGACGCCGGCCCCGGCGATGCCCCGCTGGCCCTGGAGGCGGCACTGGAGGACCTGCCCCCGCTCGCCGACGGGCTGGCCGACCTCGACCTCGACGCGGACCCGTTCGCCAGCCCGCTGGATGCCAGCCCCCTGAATGCCGGCGCTCAGTCACACGGGGCGTAGGGCTGGCCCCCGCGGACGTCGAGGATCTCCACGACCACCGTGTCCAGCCGCCCTTCGAAGGCGAAGTCGCCAGCGTCGGGATCGCAGCGCACCGGTGAGAGCCGATCGGCGCCGACGTCGAGGCCCTGGAAGGCGATGAAGAACTCGAAGGTGGCCGCCACCGTCCGCTCCCCCACCGGCGTGCCGTCGACGTCCAGGATCACCGTCCCACCGGTGCCCTCCTCATCGATCAGGAAGCGCATGCCCACCTCGACCTCGCCCGCCGGCACCGGCTCGGCCGACTCCAGCAGGTGGTGGTCGCCATAGTGGTTGAGGTCGTAGACGAGCCGACCGTCGCGGATCATCAGGCAGTAGCCGCTGTTCACGCTGCCGTGGGCGAGGATCACGCCGTTCTCGGCGCCGGTCGGCCGCTCCAGTGTGGCCGAGATCCGGAACGACCGCCCGGCGACCGGCGGCGCGGCGGCGGTGCCGATGTGGTCGATGCCGCCGCGGTAGACGAAGCGCTGCCGATCGCGCGGTGAGTGCGGCCGGAACCGGGCGTTCGCCCGCTCGGCGAAGCCGCGATCGTCGAGCGGGAGCACCTTGTTGCGCCGGGCCTCGTCCCACCAGGCCGCGATCAGCTCGTCGAGCTTGTCGGGCAGCTCGGCGGCCAGGTCGGCGTACTCGGAGAAGTCCTCATCGACGTGGTACAGCTCCCACTGGTCCTCGGCGAAGTCGGTGCCGCGGGCGTGGAACGCCACCGCCTTCCAGCCGTCCTTCCACACCGCCCGGTGGCCGTCGGTCTCGAAGTACTGGGTGCGACGGGGATCGACCGACTCGGGGTGCTCGATGGTGGGCAGCATGCTGCGCCCGTCGATCGGGAGCTGGCTCAGCCCGCGGTACGTCGTCGGCGCGCTCACCCCGACGAGGTCCAACACGGTCGGGACGATGTCGGTGACGTGCTGGAACTGACCACGCCGCTCGCCCGCATGGGCGGCGCCGGGCAGCCGGACGATCATCGGGGTGCGGATGCCACCGGCGTGGGTGTTCTGCTTATACCGCTTGAGTGGGGTGTTGCCGGCCTGCGCCCACCCGAGCGGGTAGTTGACGTGAGCGCGGCGGCCGTCGATCTCCTCGATCCGGGCCAGGTTGTGCTCGAGCGTGCTGAGGTGGCCGTTCTCGTAGGCGGTGGTGTCGACGACGCCGTGCGGGCCGCCCTCCTGGCTGGCGCCGTTGTCTGAGATGAGGACCACGACGGTGTTCTCCAGCCGACCCAGCGCCTCGAGGCCCTCGACCAGCCGGCCGATCTCGTGGTCGGTGTGGTCCACGAAGGCGGCGTACACCTCCTGGAAGCGGACGTAGAGGTCGCGCTCCTCGGCGCTCAGGTCCGCCCACGCCTGGACGCCGTCGTTGCGCGGTGGCAACCGGGTGCCGGGCGGGACGATGCCCTCGGCCAGCTGCCGCTGGAAGCGGCGCTCGCGGATCACGTCCCAGCCCTCGTCGTACCGATGCCGGTACTTGGCCACGAACTCCGGCGGTGCCTGGAACGGCGTGTGGGTCGCACCGAAGGCCAGGTAGAGGAAGAACGGCTTCTCCGGCGTCACCGAGTCCTGGTTGCGGACGAACTCCAGGGCGTGGTCCACCAGGTCGGTGCTGAGGTGGTAGCCCTCGTCGGGGTCGGCCGGCGGCGGGATCAGGTGGTTGTCGTAGTACAGCTCCGGGTAGTAGTGGTCGGTCAGCCCCTCCAGGAACCCGTAATAGCGCTCGAATCCCCGGCCCAGTGGCCACTGGTCGTAGGGACCGGCCGCCGTGGTCTGGTCCATCGGCGCGAGGTGCCACTTGCCGACGGCCATCGTGTTGTAGCCCTGGTCGACCAGCATCTCGGCGAGGGTGGCCGCCCGGTGGCTGATCTGACCGCGGTAGCCGGGATAGCCGTCGTCGACGTGGGACAGATAGGCCATCCCCACTGCGTGGTTGTTGCGGCCGGTGAGCAGGCTGGCCCGGGTGGGCGAGCACAGCGCGGTGGCGTGGAAGTTGGTGAACTGCACCCCGTCCGCGGCGAGCCGGTCGATGTGGGGCGTCTCGATCTCCGCCCCGAAGCAGCCGAGGCTGGAGAAGCCGAGGTCGTCGAGGACGACGAAGACGACGTTCGGCCGCCCGGTGGCGTCGGCCGTCTCCGGCCACCACGGCTCGGAGTCGCGGTAGCTCTCCGCGATGGTCCCGTCGAACCGCTCCTCTCCCCACGACTCGCTCACCGTCGATCGTTCCGCCACTGGCCCGCTCCTCTTGTCGTGTCACTGCTGTCGTGTCATGTCACTGCTGCGCCAGCTCGGCGCGCCAGTCATCCGCTCCCGCCGCCGGATCGCGCGGCCCCAGGTCGATCACCACCCGGTGCAGGTCACCGGTGAAGGAGTACGGCGACTCGTAGCGCGCGCTGACCGGGGAGGGCGCGTTGTGACCGCACTGGGTCGACATCGTCCCCATCCCACCGGGCAGCAGCCGCGGCAGTGCCGCCTCGCCGGCCAGGACGCCGTCGGCCCACAGCCGGGCCACCGCGCCGTCGGACCGGCGCTCGACCGTGGCCCCCAGCGTTCCCACCGTCGGCGCCAGCACCTCGCTGCCGACCAGGACGTGGTCGCCGGCCAGGTTGTAGTCGAACCAGAGCCGGCCGTCCTGGACGAAGAGGCTGATCCCGGCCGGCTGACGGCCCCAGGCCAGCAGCACGCCCTCGTCGGTCGCGGCCAGGCCGCCGACCTCGGCCCTGATGGAGAACTCCCGGGCGGAGAAGCCGGGACTCGCCATGTGGCTCATCAGCCGCGAGCCGGGCAGCAGCACGTAGTGGGTCCGGTCGGTCGCCGGGTCGGCGGCGGCCATCCGGACCTGCATCCGGTCGTCGAGCGGCAGCACGCCGTACCGCTCGGCCTCGGCCCACCACAGCTCCTGGAGGGCCGCCACCCGCTCCGGGTGCCGGGCCGCGAGGTCGTGGCACTCCGAGACGTCCTCGGCGAGGCGGTAGAGCTCCCACCGGTCCTCGTCGAACGACGTGCCCGGCACATGCGCTGCCACCGCCTTCCAGCCGTCGGCACAGACACCGCGGTGTCCGGCGGTCTCGAAGTACTGCACCGACCGCGTGCCCGGTGCGTGCGCGTCGTCGAGGCTGTAGGCCATCGAGGTGCCGTGCATCGGCATCTGCTCGACACCGCGGTAGGTGGCCGGCGGCGTCACCCCGCACACGTCCAGGATGGTCGGTACGACGTCGACCACGTGGTGGAACTGCCGGCGCAGACCGCCGTCCTGGCCCAGCCGGGCCGGCCAGTGCGCGATCAGGGGTGCCCGGACGCCGCCGGCGTACGCGTAGCGCTTGTAGTACTTCAGCGGCGTGTTCCCGGCCTGCGCCCACCCGGTCGGGTAGTGGTTGTGAACGGCCGGGCCACCGAGCTCGTCGTAGGCGGCCAACGTGTCCTCGAGCGGGTCGGGCAGCTGGAGGAACCAGCGGTATTCGTTGGCGGTCCCGTGCTCGCCGCCCTCCCCGCTGGCGCCGTTGTCCGACATCAGCAGGATCAGCGTGTCGTCCAGGACGCCGTGCCGCTCCAGGAAGGCGACCAACCGCCCGATCTGCTCGTCGGTATGGGTCATGAAGCCGGCGAAGACCTCCTGCATCCGGGCGTAGAGCCGCTGTCGGTCCGGATCGATGTCCTCCCAGGCGGCCACGCCCGGGTTGCGCGGTGCCAGGTCGGTCTGCGCAGGCACGATGCCGGTCTCGCGCTGTCGTTCCAGGACCCGACGACGCTCCTCGTCCCAGCCGTGGTCGAAGGCGCCGCGGTAGGCGTCGACGTACTCCCTCGGCGCCTGGTGCGGGGCGTGACAGGCACCGAAGGCGAGGTAGAGGAAGAACGGGTCGTCCGGGCGCGCGGAGAGGTGGTCGGCGAGGAACCGCTCGGACTGGTCGACCAGGTCCGCGGAGAGGTGGTAGCCCTCCGCGACGCTCCGCGGCGGGTCGACCCGGTGCTGGTCGTGCCACAGCTCGGGGCGGTACTGGTCGTCCTCGCCCCACAGGAAGCCGTAGTACCGGTCGAAGCCGCGACCGGTCGGCCACTGGTGGAACGGACCGGCAGCCGTCATGTGGGTCGGTGGCGTCAGATGCCACTTGCCGCACATGTAGGTCCCGTAGCCGGCCTCGCGCAGGGTCTCGGCGACGGTTGCCGCGTGCGGTGTGACCTCGCCACGGTAGTTCGGGAAGCCGGTGTCGAACGCTGCCAGGAAACCCACCCCGACGGCGTGGTGGTTGCGCCCGGTCATCAGGCTGGCCCGGGTCGGCGAGCACAGCGCCGTGACGTGGAAGTTGGTGTAGCGCAGACCGCCCGTCGCCAGCCGGTCCATGTGCGGGGTCGCGATCGAGGACCCGTAGCAGCCCAGCTGGGCGAAGCCCACGTCGTCGAGCAGGATCACCACGACGTTCGGGCCCTCCGCATGCCGCGCGGCGGGCCACCACGGCGTCGACTCCTGCACCGTACGGCCGATGCTGCCCCCGAACCCGCTCACTGGATCGCCATCCCGGCCGCCCAGTCCTGATGGCTGGTATCGGCGAGCTGCGGCCCCAGCTCGATCGTCACGGCGTCCAGCTCACCCTCGAAGCGGTACGGCGCGGCGTACGCGGCACTGACCGGCGAGGGCGCGTTGTGCCCGCACTGGGTGGACTGGCAGCCGAGTCCGCCGGGCATCAGCCGGGGCAACGCGCCGGCGCCCACCTCGCGGCCGTCCAGGCACAGCCGGGCCCGGGCGCCGTCGCCGTCGCGAACGACCTCCAGGACCGCCTCGACCGGGCCGACCGGGACGTGCTCGGTGGAGGCGACGACGGTGTGCCGACCGGCGAGGTTGTAGTCGAAGACCAGCCGGTCGTCCTGGACGAAGAGCGCGAACCCGGAGGCCCGGCGGCCGTAGGCGAGCACCACGCCGCCCTGCCCGGCCGAGAGCCGCGTCCAGCGCGCGGTGACCCGGAACTCGCGGGCCGCGTAGTTCGGGCCGACCACGGCGTTGAGGAGTCGCGACCCGGGCAGCAGCCGGTAGCGTCGGGCGTCCGTGCCCGGGTCGAGGGAGCGGATCCGCTCCGCCATCCGATCGTCGAGCGGCAGGACGTCGTACCGCTCCGCCTCCGCCCACCAGGCCGCCGCCAGCTCGGCCGCGAGCGCCGGCTCCGCGTCGGCCCGATCGTCGGTCTCGGAGAAGTCGCTGGGCAGGTGGAACAGCTCCCAGCGGTCGGCGTCGAACGGCGTGCCGGGCTGGTGCACCGCGACCGCCTTCCACTCGCCCACCACGATCCCGCGATAGCCGGCGGTCTCGAAGTACTGCCGCTGCCGCGTGCTCGGCGCCGCCGGGTCGGCGAAGGTGTAGGCGAGCGAGGTGCCGTGCACCGGCAGCTGCTCGATCCCGCGGTAGCTGTCCGGGAAGCTGGTCCCGGCCAGCTCGGCCAGCGTGGGCGCAAGGTCGATGACGTGGTGGAACTGCCGTCGCAGCGGCGTCGCCGGCGAGACGCGCCGCGGCCAGTGCACGATCAGCGGCGCCCGTACGCCGCCGCCGTGGGTGTGCTTCTTGTAGTAGCGCAGCGGGGTGTTGCCGGCCTGTGCCCAGCCGGCCGGGTAGTGGTTGTGGGTGCTGGGGCCGCCCAGCTCGTCGATGGCGGCCAGGGCGTCGTCCAGTGGGTCCTCCAGGCCGAGGAAGTAGCGGTACTCGTTGGCACTGCCGTGCTCGCCGCCCTCCCCGCTGGCACCGTTGTCCGACATCAGCACCACCAGGGTGTCCTCGAGCAGGCCGCGCCGACGCAGATGGCCGACCAGGGCGCCGATCTGCTCGTCGGTGTGGGTCATGAACCCGGCGAACGCCTCCTGCATCCGGGCATAGAGTCGCCGACGGTCCGGATCGAGGCCGTCCCACGCCGGGACGCCGGGGTTCCGCTCGGGCAGCGCCGTCCCCTCCGGGACGACGCCGAGCTCGACCTGACGGGCCAACGTGCGCCGGCGCTCCTCGTCCCAGCCGTGGTCGAAGGCACCCCGGTAGCGAGCCCGGTACCGCTCCGGGGCCTGGTGCGGCGCATGGCAGGCGCCGAGGGCGAGGTAGAGGAAGAACGGGTCGTCCGGGCGGGCGGTGAGATGGTCGTCGAGGAAGCCCTCGGCACGGGTGACCAGGTCCTCGGTGAGGTGATAGCCCTCCGCGACGCTCCGCGGTGGGTCGACCCGGTGCTGGTCGTACCAGAGCTCGGGCTGGTACTGGTCGTCCTCGCCCCACAGGAAGCCGTAGTACCGGTCGAAGCCGCGCTGGGTGGGCCAATGCTGGAAGGGGCCGGCCGGGCTCATCTCGCCGGGCGGCGTGAGGTGCCACTTGCCGCTCAGATAGGTGCCATAGCCGGCGTCGCGCAGCACCTCGGCGATGGTCGCGGCGCGCGCCGTCACCGCGCCCCGATAGCTGGGGTAGCCAGTGTCGTAGTCGGCCAGGAAGCCGACCCCGACGGCGTGGTGGTTGCGACCGGTCATCAGGCTGGCACGGGTCGGCGAGCACAGCGCCGTCACGTGGAAGTCGGTGTAGCGGATGCCGCCGTCGGCAAGGGCGTCGATGTGCGGCGTGGCGATCGAGGAGCCGTAGCAACCGAGCTGGGCGAAGCCCACGTCGTCGAGCACGATCACCACCATGTTCGGGCCGGCGCCGGGCCGGCGTGCCGGCCAGGACGGCGTCGAGTCCGCGACGGTGCGGCCGATCCGACCGGCAAAGGGCGGCTCGAGTCGAGGATCGGTCCGGTCGGTCATCACTGCTCCCGCATCTCGGCGGCCAGCTCCTCGTCGAGCGGGCGGCCGTCGCTGTCGACGTACGGCGTGACGACCAGGCGCTCGATGGTGCCGGTGAAGGGGTAGGGCGGGGCGAAGGCGCTGGCGACCGTGCCACCCGGAGCGCTGCCCACGAAGGTGCGGCCGCAGCCGATCGGCACCCGCTTCATCACCGCGTCCAGGCCGGTGTCGCCCAGATCCTCGCCGTCGACCAGGAAGCGCACCCGGGCGTGCCTGTCCTGGTCGACGACGACGCGCAACTCCAGGCGGTGCCGCCCGGCCGCGAGGATCAGCGGCATCGAGGCCGTCTCGGTCTGGACGGAGGAGACCGCCGCCTCGAGGTGCAGGCCCTCGCCGTCGAGGTACCAGCAGTAGCCCCCGTGCCGTCCGCCGACGGCGTAGAGCACGCCCGCGGCGGGCTCGTCGCCGACCTCGACGTCGGCGACGATCGCGAAGGACCGCCCGGCGATCTGCGGTGCGGCACCGCGTTCGTAGGGGCCGCCGGCGCCGAGGAAGGCGGTCCGGTGCGGGTCGGCGCCGTCCGGCCGTGGCGGCCGGGTCGGCCAGCGGCGTGCCCGGGGCCGGGTGTCCACCGGAAGCACGTCGTACTTGCCGGCGGCGGCCCACCACTGGTCGACCATCGCCCGGAGTCGGGCCGGCTCGCGCTCGGCCAGGTCGTCGCACTCGGTGGGGTCGCTGCGGTGGTCGTAGAGCTCCCACGGCAGCTCGTCGAACGGCACCGTCATCGGCGCGGGCGGGAAGGCGCCGGCCGCATCCGGCTGGAGCCGGCAGACGGCCATCCACCCGTCGTGCCACAGGCCGCGGTTGCCCCACATCTCGTAGTGCTGGGTGTGTCGGGCGCTCTCCGCCGCGGCGTCGGCGAAGCTGTAGCGCATGCTCACCCCGTGCATCGGCTGCTGGGTGACGCCCCGCACCGTCTCGGGGGCAGGCACGCCGGCCAGGTCGAGCAGGGTGGGCGTCACGTCGATGACGTGGTGGTACTGGTGCCGGACCTCTCCGGCGGGCACCTCACGCGGGTACCGGACGAGCAGCCCGTTGGTGATGCCGCCGGCGTGGGTGAACTGCTTGTACCAGCGGAACGGCGTGTTGCCGGCCTGCGCCCACCCCCACGGATAGTGGTTGTAGAGCCGCGGTCCGCCGAGGTCGTCGATGTGCCTCAGCCCCACCTCGGCAAGCTGGGCGCCGTCGTTGAGGTAGATGCCCTCGTCCACACTGCCCTCGGGGCCGCCCTCACCGCTGGCGCCGTTGTCGGAGAGCAGCATCACGATGGTGTCGTCGGCGACCCCGGCGGTGTCGAGGAAGTCCAGCAGCCGCCCGATCTGGGCGTCGGTGTAGCTGATGAAGGCGGCGTACACCTCCATCATCCGGGCGTAGAGGCGACGTTCGTCCTCCGAGAGGGACGCCCACGGCTCGACCCCCGGGTTGTCGAGCCCGAGCCGGGTGCCCGGCGGCATGATGCCGAGCTCGATCTGGCGCGCCAGCACCTTGCGGCGCTCCTCGTCCCAGCCGTCGTCGAACACGCCGCGGTAACGCTCGATCCACTCCGGCGGCGCCTGGTGCGGTGCGTGGCCGGCGCCGAAGGCGAGGTAGAGGAAGAACGGCTTGTCCGGCCCGATGCTGCGCAGACCGGCGACCTGCTCGATCGCCTCGTCGACCAGGTCGGCGCTGAGGTGGTAGCCCTCCTGAGCCGTCCGCGGCGGCCGGGTCGGACTGTTGTCGCGGCACAGCTCGGGCGCGAACTGGTCGGTCGAGCCGCCGAGGAAGCCGTAGTAGCGCTCGAAGCCGCGCCCCAGCGGCCACCTGTCGTAGGGGCCCTGCGGGCCCGTCTCGTACGACGGGGTCAGGTGCCACTTGCCGACCGCCCGGGTGCTGTAGCCGGCGCCGCGCAGGATCTCCGCCACCGTGGCGGCCGAGTCCGGGAGCCGCATGGAGTAGCCGGGATAGCCGGCGATCCGCTCGGTCACGTGGCCGAAGCCGACCGCGTGACAGTTGCGGCCCGTGAGCAGCGAGGCGCGCGTCGGCGAGCACACCGCGGTGGTGTGGAAGTTCGCGTAGCGCAGCCCCTCCTCCGCCAGCCGGTCGATGCTGGGGGTGCTGATGCTGGACCCGAAGCAGCCGTAGTGGGCGAAGCCCACGTCGTCCAACACGATGAGGACGACGTTCGGCGAGCCGGCGGCCGGGATCGGCCGGGGCGGCCACTCCTCCGCGGACTCGTCGGTGGTCCGGCCGATGCGGGGCTGGGACGCGGCGGTGCTCACAACTGCTCCTTCACGGTACGGGCGCCCGGCGCGGCGGCGAGCAGGCTGCGGGTATAGGGATGCTGCGGCGACTCGAAGACGCTGGCCGTGTCGGCGTACTCGACGATGTGGCCGCGCTGCATCACCGCCACCTCGTCGCACAGGTGGCGCACCACACTCAGGTCGTGGGCGATGAAGAGGATGCCCAGGCCGAGCTTGTCGCGCAGGTCGGCCAACAGGTTGATGACCTGCGCCTGAACCGAGACGTCCAGGGCCGAGACCGGCTCGTCGGCGACGATCAGCTCCGGCTCGAGGGTGAGCGCCCGGGCGATGCCCACGCGCTGCCGCTGCCCGCCGGAGAGCTGGTACGGGTAGCGGTCGAGCAAGCTGGTGGAGAGGCCGACCAGACCGAGCAGCTCCTCCACCCGCCCCGGCCGGTCGTCTCGGTGCAGGCCGTGCACGATCAGCGGCTCGGTCAGGATGGTGCCGATGGTCTGCCGCGGGTTGAGCGAGGAGTAGGGGTCCTGGAAGACCATCTGCACCGTACGGCGCAGCGCCGCGCGCTCGCGGCGGCCACCCGTCCAGCTCCCGCCCGCGACCCGGACCTCGCCGGAGCTGGGCGTCAGCAGACCCACCACGGTCCGGGCCAGCGTGGACTTGCCGCAGCCGGACTCGCCGACCAGGCCCAGCGCCCGGCCGCGCCGGACGTGCAGGTCGACGCCGTCGACGGCGTAGTCCCGAGGGCCGCCGCGGCGCAGCAGCGAGCGGCGCTGGTAGCCGACGCGCAGGTCGCGGACCTCGAGGATCGGGCTCGGGTCGGTCTCCCGCACCGGCGGCGGTGCCGCGACCTCGACCGCGGCCGGCGGCTCGGTCTCGCCGGCCGCCCAGCATGCCACCCGGTGCGCCTCGGCGTCGTGGAGCCGGATCAGCGGTGGCTCCTCGGCGGTGCACTGCTCGCTGGCCAGCGGGCAGCGTGGGTGGAACGCGCACCCCGCGGGACGGCGAGCCAGGTCCGGAGGCTGGCCGGGGATCGCCGGCAGCCGCCGCCGGTCGGCCAGGCCGAGCCGGGGCGTCGACCGCATCAGGGCCCGGGTGTAGGGATGACGCGGCTGCCGCAGCACGTCGGCGGTGCGACCGTGCTCGACGATCCGGCCGGCGTACATGACGGCGACCGAATCGCAGACCTCCTCCACGATGCCGATGTCATGGGTGATCAGGACCAGGCCGGCCCCGAGGTCGTCGCGCAGCCGGGTGAGCAGCTGCAGGATCTCAGCCTGGACCGTCACGTCCAGGGCGGTGGTGGGCTCGTCGGCGATGAGCAGGGCGGGGTTGTTGGCCACCGCGATCGCAATGATGACGCGCTGCCGCATGCCGCCGGAGAACTGGTGCGGATAGTCGTCGATCCGCGACTCCGGGTCGCGCACCCCGACCAGCCGGAGCAGCTCCAGCGCCCGCGCACGGGCACGGCGGCGGTCGGTGCCGTGCAGCACCAGCACCTCGGCGATCTGCTGCCCGACCGTCATCAACGGGTTCAGGAAGGCGAGCGGGTCCTGGAAGATCATGCCGATCTCCTCGCCGCGGAGGGCGGTCATCTCCGACTCGGACATGGCGAGCAGGTCGCGGCCGGCGTAGCGGACCGATCCGTGGCGCACCGAGGCAGCGCCCGGCAGCATCCGCATGATCGACATCGCCGTCATCGACTTGCCCGAGCCGGACTCGCCCACGATGCCCAGGATCTCGCCGGCGCCGACGGACAGGGCGACGTCGGCGATCACCGGCACCCGGCGGTCGTCGTCGATGGCGATGTCGACGGTCAGGCCGTCGATCTCGAGGACAGGAACGTCAGTGGTCATCGGCGCAGGTTCGCTTCGTTGAGCGCGTCCGCCAGCAGCAGGTAGCCGGCGACGAGGCCGACGACCACCACCACTGGCGCCATCGAGTAGAGCGGGTGGTCGAAGAGGTAGGTGCTGCCGCTCTTGATCATCGCGCCCAGCGAGGGTTGCGGCGGCTGGATGCCGAGCCCGATCAGGCTCAGGCCGCCCTCGACGACGACCGCCTGGGCCATCTCGACGGCGAACCGCACGAAGATCGCGTCCAGGATGTTGGGCAGCACGTGGCGGAACATGATCCGCGAGCGCGGGTAGCCGAGCACCTCGGCGGCGGCGACGTACTCCTGGGGCAACTGGCCGAGCAGCGCGGTGCGGGACTGCTTGCCGAACTTCGGCATCGTCACCAGGACGATGGCGATGATGACCGAGCCCATGCCGGGCGAGACCGCGAGCGCGACGGCGATGCCCAAGATGACGGCCGGCACCCCCAGCAGTACGTCGAAGAGCCGCTGGCAGAACGAGCCGGCGAACCGGTTGAGCATGCCCACCATGCCGAGCAGTGTGCCGAGCACACCCGAGATCGGCACCGCGATCAGGGTGACGACGAGGTCGACCCGGGTGCCCACCAGCAACCGTGCGAAGAGGTCGCGGCCGACCTCGTCCGTGCCCAGCCAGTGGGTGCCGCTCGGGCCGACGAGCGCGTCGGGCCCCTGGGTCAGGGCGTCCTGGGGGATCACCCACGGGCCGACGACGGCGACCAGGATGATGCCGACGACCAGCACCAGGCCGATCAGGCCGCGCGGCGTACGCAGCACCGCCGCGACGTAGCGGCGCTGCGGCCGGCGGGTCGGCACGGTCGGCGCGGACGTCTCGCCGGTCCGGACGATGACACTCATGCGGTACCTCCGACGCGGACGCGCGGGTCGATGGCGGCGATGCACAGCTCGGCCACGAGCTGGGTGAGGATCGCGGCGCTGATCGCCAGGAGCAGCAGCACCTGCGCCAGCCGGTAGTCGCGCGACTCCACCGCCTGGACCAGAAGGCTGCCGAGCCCGGCCCGGGCGAAGATGGCCTCGGCGATGATGGCCCCGCCGAGCAGCTGGCCGATCCTGATGCCCAGCTCGATGATCGCCGGGCCGACGCTGTTGGGCACGATGTGCCGCCAGGTGATCCACCGCCGGCCCGCGCCCTTGGCGATCGCGGTGAGGACGAACTCCTGTTGCGCGACTCGCCGCATCTCGGCCGCCAGCAGTCGCGCGATCACCGGAGCGCTGGGCAGCGCCATCGCGATGCTCGGCAGGATCAGTCGCCGCAGCGCCTCCCCCGGCTGCTGACCGAGTGCCACGTAGCCGCCGCTCGGCAGCACCTTCCACACCACCGCGAAGAGGAAGATCAAGATGACGCCGCTGACGAACGGCGGTAGCGCCAGCGCCAGCGTCGCCAGGTAGTCGAGCGTCTGGGTGACGACCCGCCGCCGGCTGGTCGCCAGCGCCACCCCCATCGCCACGCCGAGGACAAGGGTGAGGACGGTGGCCGCCACCGTCAGCTGCAGCGTGCTGCCGACGCGCTGGGCGATCAGCGAGCCGATCGGCTGGTGGATCGTGTAGGAGTCGCCGAGATGGCCGGAGAACAGCTGCCCGATCCAGGAGACGTACTGGTGCGGCACCGACTGGTCCAGACCGAGCTGGTGCCGGATCGCCGCCACCGTCTGCGGCGTGGCGTCCGGCCCGGCCAGCACGGTCGCGGGGTCACCGGGCGCCAGGTGGAGCAGCGCGAACACGGCAACCGACGCGATCAGCAGGACGCCGATCGCACCGGTCAACCGGCGCAGCGTGTAGCGGATCAACGCCTCACTCCTTGAGAGTCGCGTTCGTCAGGTTGACGGCCAGGGTCCGGTCCACCGTCACGCCGCTCAGGCCCGGCACCGCCACCACCGGCGTCTGGCCCTGGACCAGGGTGTTGTGGAAGGCCTGCTCGAGCATGTAGTCGGTCAGCGCCGCGGTGGCCGCGGGCAGCTTGTCGGTGGTGGCGTCGACGACGGCGGAGACCAGGCTGGCGTACTCCGGAGTGACGAAGTTCTCGGTGTTCTTCGCCGAGGTGAGCGGGTTCGCGGTCAGCAGCGCGGTCGTCGCGCCCATCGTGGTGAGGGCCACGTTGGTGATCCACAGCCCCGGGAAGTCGCCGGCCTGGACGTGGGTGGCGAAGGCGGCGGAGTCGTAGGTCCCCATCTTGACCTTGAAGCCCGCCTGGGTCAGGCCGTACTGGACGATCTGGCTGGCCGCCACGACCGAGGGGTCCGACGGGATCGGCGCCAGCTCGATCTCGGTGCCGACGGCCCCCGCCTGCTGCAGCAGGGACTTGGCCTTGGCCAGGTCGTAGGAATAGTGCTTCACCTGCTCCTGCGTCACCCCCGGGGCGTTGCTCGGCCACGGGACGCAGCTCGCGGCGGCCAGGCCGCTGTAGACCTGCGAGGAGATCCGGTCGCGGTCCAGGGCGTAGGCGATCGCCTGCCGCACCCGGACGTCGTCGAGCGGCTTGACCTTCGTGTTCACGCCGACGTAGATGTCGTAGGTAGCGCTGGTCTGCACGGTGAACTTCCCCGACTTCTTCAGCGTGGCCGCGTCGCGCAGCACCATGCCGTCGACCATGTCGAGCTGGCCCGACTGCAGGGCACTGAGCATGGCCTGGGAGTCGGTGATGACGGTGACCTCGATGGTGTCGAAGGCCGGCTTGCCGGACTGCCAGTACGACGGGTTCCGCTTGAGGGTGTACTTGCTGCCGGCCGTCCAGGACCCGAAGGTGTAGGGGCCGGTGCCGATGACCTGCTTGCCGCTGGGCGCGTCCGCGTAGGTCTGCGAGTCGATGATCGGCAACATCGCGAACGCGTCGAGGTAGCCCGGGAAGGGCTTGTCGAAGGTCGCGGTGACCTCGTTGTCACCCGTCTTCTTCAGGCCACTGGCGAGCTTGAGCAGCCCGGCGGCCTGCGCACCCGAGGTCGCGACCAGCGCCGCGTTGGCCGAGGCGATCACGTCATCGGGGCCGAAGGCGCGGCCGGTGTGGTACTTCACGTCGTCGCGCAGCGTGATGACCAGTGACTTCTGGTCGCTCGACCACTTCCAGGCGGTCGCCAGCGACGGTGTGTAGCTGCCGTCGTCCGACTTGTCGAGCAGGTAGTCGTAGACGGTACGGCGCAACATCTGGTTGTTGGCCTGGAAGCGCTGGATGGAGGAGAGCAGGAGGTCTCCGGTGACGCCGACGCGCAGCGTCTTCACCGGGGAGCCGTTGCCGCCACCGGGCGAACTGGAGTTGTCGGTGCCGCAGCCGACGAGCAGGAACCCGCCGAGCGCCAGGGTGCCACCCAGCATCGATCGCCGGGTCAGCGCCGGTGAGAGGTTGTCGTTCATTGCCGTGCTCCTTGGTAGGTGTGGTCGCCAGGTGGTGGCAGGTGGAAGGGACGTCAGCGGACGTGAGCCGAGATCTCGCGCCCCCTCGTGGTGGTACGTGCTCGGCGCCAGTGCGCCCGTGCCTCCTCGACCCGAGCGAGGTAGTCGCGGTAGCCGTCTCGATGGCGACCGGCCTGCCGCGGCTCGACCCGGCGGCGCCGTGGCACGGCGGTCATCGCGCTCCCGGTCGCGGCCGCGACGGCTCCGCGCGCCGCCGCCTCCGCATCGTCCAGCACGCAGACCGGTCGCTCCAGGACGTCCGCCAACAGCCCGACCAGGGTCGCGCTGGCGGCACCGCCACCGCAGATCACCACCTCGCCGGTGAGCCCCGCCGCCTCGAGACAGTGCCGGGTGACGAAGGCCAGCGACTCGCAGTAGGCGCGCACCAGATCGGCCGGCGTGGTGTCGAGGGAGACGCCCTCGAAGACACCGCGGGCGGCGGCCTCGGCGAACGGCGCCCGCTCGCCGGCCGGCGAGAGGAACGGCAGCACCCGTACGCCGCCATCGCGGCCCTGGGCGAGCAGTTCCTCGAGCTGGTCGGCCCCGGCGCCGACCAGTCCCAACAGCCAGTCCAGTCCCGCCGTGCCGACCATCGCCGGCATCGCCCGCAGCCACCCGCGGCCGTCGGCGGTGCGCAACGTGAGCCCCACCGGTTCGCCGGCCGGCCGGACCCGGTCGAGCAGGACCTGGCAGGCGAGCGTGCTGCCGAGGATGACCAGACCGTCCCCCGGCACCACGATCCCGGCGCCGTGGGCGGCGGCGGGCAGGTCGTAGGGCCCCGTTACCACCGGTGTCCCGGTGGGCAGGCCGACGCGGTGGGCCACCGCGGCGGCGAGGCGCCCGGTCGCCACCGGTGTGTCGACCAGCTCCGGCAGCAGGCCCCGGCGGGCCCGGAGGCCGAGGAGGTCGACGACGTCCTCGTCGTAGCCGCCGCCGACCGGGTCGAGGAGCGGCAGCATCGCGCACGAGCCGGTGGCGAGCCGCTCGCCGGTGAACAGCTGGTGCAGCGCGTGCTGGCACTGGGTGGCGGTCGCCGCCCGGTCCAGCGCGGCCGGCGCGTGCTCGTCCAGATCCGCCAGGACGGCGGCACCGGCGCCCGGGAACGGCGCGTTCCCGGTCCGGTCGAACACTCGGTCGGTCAGGCCCGACTCCTGCCAGCGCGCCACCGTCCGACCGGCGCGCGCATCCACCCAGGAGACGGCCGGCCCGGCCGCCCGGCCGTCCGCGTCGGTCAGCCACAGCCCGTCGCCCTGCCCGGTCAGCGCGACCAGCTCCACCCGTCCCTCGGCGGCCTCGCACGTCTCCTGCAGCAGTCCGGTCACCACGGCCGCCACCTCGTCGAGGTCGTGCTCGAAGAGCCCCGGTGCGGGGCGGCGCAGCGGCGTGGGCGTCCGACGTACGGCGTCCAGACTGCCGTCCTCCGCGAACAGCGCGACCTTGGTCATCGTCGTACCGACGTCGACGCCGACATAGGTGGACCCGGTCATTCCGGGCTCCTCGCCGCGGCCTGGCCGCCGGCACCGCTCGGCCTCCGGCCGTCGACGCCGTCGACGCCGTTGACCACGTGGAGCATCGCCTCGCCACGCAGGTGGCGGCCCACCTCCGCCGCCGCGATCGCGATCGCCCGATGGGCGGTGGGCCGGGTCGCGCCGGCCAGGTGCGGGCTGACCACCACCCGATCGTGGGTGAGCAGCGGCGACCCGGCCGGGATCGGCTCCTTGGCGTACACATCGAGGGCCAGCGCGCCGAGGCTGCCGGCGTCGAGTGCGGCCAGCGCGGCGTCGTAGTCGAGCAGGCCGCCACGCGCGGTGTTGACCAGCACGGCGTCGGGACGCAGCCGGGCCAATTCGGCGGGACCGATCATGCCGCGGCTCTCGGAGGTGAGGCGGGCGTGCAGGGTGATGGCGTCGGACCGCTCCAGCAGGGCGTCGAGCCCGACCAGCTCGATCCCGTCCGGCGCCTGGTCCAGATAGGGGTCGTGGGCGATCACGGTCGCCCCCATCGCGGCGAGCATCCCGGCGAGCCGGCGGCCGATCTCACCGAGGCCGACCACGCCGACGGTCGAGCCGGCCACCTCGCGCCCGCACTCGTCGTAGTCGTAGAGGTCGCTGCGCCACCGGCCCGCCATCGTCTCGTTGTGCACCTGCGGCAGGCGGCGCATCGCCGCCATCATCAGCAACAGCGCGTACTCCGCCGCCGCCACCGCGTTGCGGCCCGGGGTGCAGCTGACCGCGACCCGGCCCTTCGTCGCGGCCTCGAGGTTGATGTTCACCGGACCGCCGCGGGTGCACACGATCAGCCGCAGCTTCGGGGCCGAGGCCAGCACCCGGGCGGTCAACGGCGCCATCTGGGTGACGACGACCTCCGCCTCGCCGATCGCCGCCACGACGGCGTCCTCGCTGCCGGATGCCTCGTCCACCTCGGCGACGGCTCCGTAGGGCACCTGGGGCCAGGGCAGCTCGATGCGCTCGAACGTCGGGGTCACGCCCGGCTGGTCGAGGATCGCTTCCTCGAGCAGGTCGTTGCGGATGAACCGGTCGCCGGCCAGCAGCATCCTCACCATCACGCCCCCTCCTTCTCCGCGACGGCGGGTGCGTTGAGCCGGCATACCTGCAGGCCGTGGTCGGAATGGATCGCCTCGATGTAGCAGTCGTGGTCCAGCGCCCGGAGGCGGCGACGGTAGTCGGCCAACGGAATGCCCAGGGCACGGCACAGGTAGAGCCGGAACAGGGTGCTGTGGCCGACGACCAGCAGCCGCTCGCCGGCTCCGTCGAGGGCATCGCGGACGGCCTCGGCCGCCCGCGCGGCCGCCGCCGCGGGGTCCTCCCCGCCGGGCAGCGGGTACGCGACCGGGTCCTGCTCGAACCGGGTCATCTCGTCCGGGTACGTCGCCTGCAGCTCGTCGCGGGCCAGTCCTTCGGCGGAGCCGAAGTCCAGCTCTCGCAGCCGCTCGTCCTTCTCCACCGACAGCCCGGCCGCGGCGGCGATCGGCTCGGCCGTCTGGACGGCCCGGCCCGCCGGCGAGCTGACCAGACGGGTGAGCCGCTGCCCCGCCGCCCAGCGCGCCAGCATCTGCGCCTGTGCTACGCCGGTGTCGTCGAGGGCCACGTCGGTCGACCCGAGATAGCGGTCCTGGGCGTTCCACGCGGTCCGGCCGTGCCGCACCAGGAAGATCGTCTGACTACTCATGCGGCACGCGCCTCGGTCGCCAGCTGGGCATCGATGTAGCCGCGTCGCTCGAGCTCGGCGACCATGGCGTCGTACCCCTGGAGGTAGCGCTCGGTCATCGCGGGCCGCGGCTCGATCACCTCGCGCACGACGACCATCCGCTCGGCCGCGAGGGCCAACGAGGAGCGCGACCCTGCGGCGAGCACCGCGGCGCCGAACGCCGCGTCGGGCTGCAGCGGGATGGCGAGCGGTCGGCCGAGCACGTCGGCCTGGACCTGGTTCCAGTGCGCGCTGACGGTCGCCCCGCCGGTCAGGGTCACCTGTCCGTCGGTGCGTCCACCGAGGGAGTCGACGTAGGCGAGTCCGAGCCGCTCGACGTAGGCGACGCCCTGCAGCAGGGAGGCGAAGCGCTCGGCGTCGTCGGCCGGCTCGCCGAGCTGGAACGGCTCGGCGTCGGCGCGCACGAACGGGAACCGCTCGCCCTCGCGGGCCAGCGGGTAGGAGACCACCGGCGTACCCGCGTAGGAGGCCGCCGCCGCGTCCATCGCGGCGAGATCGGCCGCCGGGAAGCTCTTCGCCAGGACGCCGGCGCCGCTGCTGGAGGCGCCGCCCGGCAGCCAGGACCCGTCGGGGTGGCGGTGGGAGTAGAGCGCGTCCCCGAGGAGAAGGCGCTCGGAGACGCCCTTGAGCACCAGCGTGGTGCCGAGCGCGAGGTTCCACTGACCGGGCCGGACCGCGCCGGCGGCGATCTGGGAGGCGCAGCCGTCGGTCATGCCGGCCACGACCGGCAGCCCCTCGGGCAGCCCCGTCGCCACGCTGGCCTCGCCGCCGACGACGCCGACGACACTCCCCGGCCGACTCACCTCCGGCAGGATCTCGACCGGGATCCCGACCGCCGCCAGTTCCTCGGTCGGCCAGCGCTCGCCGACGAGGTCGTAACCGGCCTTGAGCACATGGCTGCTGTCCGCCGAGACCCGCGTGCCGGTGAGCCACCAGCCCAGGAAGTCCGCGCAGCAGCAGGCCAGCAGATCGGCGGCCCCGGCGTGGTCCACCAGCCAGGCCAGCTTGGGCAGCGCCCAGGTCTCCTGCGGCTGGTAGCCGTTGCGGCTGCTGCAGTCGGCCCACGTCTCGAGTACGGCGCGGGTCCGCGCCAGACCGACCGCCCGCTGGTCGTCGTACATCACCGCCGGGCCGGCCGGCGTGCCGTCGGCCGTGACCAGCAGGAGCGTGCCGGAGGTGGCGCAGATCGCGAGCCCGCCGAGCGCCTCCGTGCCGATGCCGCGCGCGGCCAGGTCGCCGACCACGGCCCGGCACGCCGTCCGAAGCGCGTCGACCCACGCCAGCGGGTCCTGCTCGTGCCACCCGGGTCGGGGCTCGTCACTGCGCAACGGTGCGGTCGCCGCCGACTGGAGCCGTCCCGCGGCGTCGACGGCGACGACGCGGCAACCAGTGGTGCCGACGTCGATGCCGAGCCACAGCGCGGGCTCCCGATCCATCAGAAACTCCCAACAATTTTTGTTAACTTCACATTCATCAGTGTGATCTACTGAGGAAACTAACACAAGAGGCCGGTCGAAGTACAGTGTTGCTTAATAAAAGCAATTTTGTACAGAAATCCCGCCTTGCAGCGACCCCGCGGCGACGTGATACCGCTGGACCCCGCCCGCTCGACCAGAGCAGGCCGAGCGAGAAGGAGAGAAGATTGAAGGCCCGTCCGCGCGAGAAGCCGATCGACCGGCAGCAACAGATCGCCGACTTCGTCGTCGCGAACGGCAGCGTCTCGGCCCGGGACCTGGCCGAGCAGTTCGGGGTGAGTCTGATGACCGTCCACCGGGACCTGGACGAGCTGGAGAGCCGGGGCGTCGTGCGCAAGCACCGCGGTGGCGTGACGGCGCAGCCCTCCAGCATCTTCGAGAGCCACCTCGCCTACCGGCTCGGCCGGTGTGCGGAGGAGAAGCGTGAGATCGCCGTCGAGGCACGCAAGCTGGTGGAGCCCGGGATGGCGGTCATGCTGGACGACTCGACCAGCGCGCTGGCCCTGGCCCATCTGCTCCACGACGCGCTGCCGCTGACGATCATCACGAACTTCCTCGAGATCATCTCGCTCGTCACGGCGTGGGCGGATGCGCGACTGATCGTGCTCGGCGGCGAATATCACGCCGCACACCAGTCCTTCCTCGGCGTGCCCTGCGTCGAGGCGATCGGCGGGCTGCGGGCCGACCTGCTCTTCACCTCGAGCTCGACGGTGGACGAGCGGTTCGTCTACCACCAGGAGCAGGACATCGTCTTCGTCAAGCGGGCGATGCTCACCGCCGCGGCCAAGCGGGTGCTCCTGGTCGACCACACCAAGCTCGGCCGACCCGCGCTCCACCGTCTGGCTCCGCTCGGGGACTTCGACGAGGTGATCACCGACCGTGGCGCCTCGCCGGAGGAGGTACGACGGATGCGCGATCGCGGCGTCAGCGTGACCGTCGCGGCCTCGATGGGCACCAAGCGCGGGCGCCCGGGCGGCGTCTCCTCCTCCGAAGGACAGTGATGTCGGCTCCCAACATCGTCTTCATCCTCATCGACGATCTCGGCGGTCGCGACCTGGGCTGCTACGGCAGCACGTTCTACGAGACGCCGAACCTCGATCGGCTCGCTGCCCAGGGTGCCCTCTTCACCGAGGGGTACGCCGCCGCCCCGGTCTGCTCGCCCACCCGGGCCAGTCTGATGAGCGGCAAGTACCCGGCCAACGTGGGCGTCACCCAGTACATCGGCGGACATGGCGTCGGCCGCCTCCTGGACGTGCCGTACAACGGCTTCCTGCCCTCGCACGAGTACTCCGTTGCCCGCGCGCTGCGCGATGGCGGCTACCAGACCTGGCACGTCGGGAAGTGGCACCTGGGGCCGCGGCGCACCTGGCCCGATCAGCACGGCTTCGACGTCAACGTGGGCGGCTGCGAATGGGGCCACCCGAAATACGGCTACTTCAGTCCCTACCAGTGTCCGACCCTGGACGACGGCCCGGACGGCGAGTACCTCACCGATCGCCTCACCGACGAGGCGATCGCGCTGATCGAGAACGCCGGCGACCGGCCGTTCTTCCTCAACCTGTGGCACTACGCGGTCCACATCCCGATCGACTCGCCGCCCGACCTGGTGCGCAAGTACACCGAGAAGGCTGCCCGGCTCGGGCTCGACCGGACCGACCCGTTCGAGGTCGGCGACCACTTCCCCTTCTGGCAGAACCGGCTGGCCCGGATCCGGCGCCGTACCGTGCAGTCCGACCCGGCGTACGCGGCCATGATCGAGAATCTCGACACCAACGTCGGCCGACTGCTCGACGCGCTGGAGCGGACCGGCAAGGCCGAGGACACGCTGGTCGTCTTCACCTCCGACAACGGCGGCCTGGCCACCGCCGAGGGCTCGCCGACGTGCAACGCCCCGCTCGCTGAGGGCAAGGGCTGGATGGAGGAGGGCGGTGTCCGGGTGCCGCTGATCATGCGGTGGCCCGGCGTCATCGCGCCGGGCTCCCGGCCCAACCAGCCGATGACCAGCCCCGACTTCTACCCGACGTTCCTGGCGGCAGCGGGGCTGCCGCTGCTGCCCGACCAGCACACCGACGGCGTCGACGTGACGCCGCTGCTGCGCGGCGAGGAGTTCCAGCGCGGCCCGATCTTCTGGCACTACCCGCATTACAGCAATCAGGGCGGTACGCCGTCGGCCGGCATGCGAGAGGGGCGATGGAAGGTGATCTACCCCTTCGAGACCGAGCGGACCCAGCTCTATGACCTGACCGAGGACATCGGCGAGACCACCGACCTGGCGACTCGCGAGCCGGCGACCGCGGCGCGCCTGACGGCCACGCTGCTGGCCTGGCTCGACACGGTGCAGACGCCGCGGCCGCGGCCGAACCCGCACCCCGCCCCCTTCGAAGGCCTCGCCGGCTACTACCTGGGTGGGCAGCCCACCCAGCCGCCCGGCGACATGGACGACGCCCTGGACCACGCCGATGACTGAGCCGGTGCGGACGGTGTCGCAACAGCGCTGGCCCGGCTGGGTGTTCGACCAGGGCGAGGAACCCGACTACCGCTTCAGCCTCGCCAACGAGCGGACCTTCCTGGCCTGGGTCCGAACCGCGCTCGCGCTCGTGGCCGGCGGCGTGGCCGTGGCAGCGCTCGACCTGGACATCCCCGATCCGGTCCAGGTGGTCCTGGCCATGGAGCTCATCCTGCTCGGCGGGCTGTGCGTCGTGCTCGCCTGGGTCCGGTGGGCCAGCGCGGAGCGGGCGATGAGGCTCTCCCGGCCGCTTCCGGGGGCGCGTACGTCGATCGTCCTGGCCGGCGGCGTCCTACTCGCCTCGGTGCTTCTCCTGATCGTCGGGCCGGCCCTGGCATGAGCGCCGACCCGGATCCTGGCCCGAGCGCCGAGCTGAGCGCGGGCCTGGGGGACGACCCGGCTGGACTGCAGAAGACCCGCACCGCGCTGGCCTGGCGCCGTACCGCGCTGTCGTTGTGCGGTGCCACGGTCGTGCTCGTCAAGGTTGCCCTGCCCCGGTGGGGTGAGGCATCGGTGGGCTGTTTGCTCGCTGGCGTCGGAGGCGCGCTCGCGCTGTTCTGGGCGAGCACCCGGCACTACCGGGCCCGGCTGCGCGCGGAGGCGGTCACCGCGAGCCGGACCGTCCTGCTCACCACGGTGATGGCGTCCCTGCTCACCGCGACCGCGGGCTGTCTCGTCCTCGGTCGCTGACGCCGCTCCGGCGTTCTCAGCGACCGACCGGGACCAGCCACTCCACGCAGGTGCCGCTCGGCTGCGCGGCGCCGATCCGCATCACGCCGCCGAGCCGCTGGGCGCGAGTGCGCAGATTATCCAGGCCGCTGCCCAGCACGCCGGCGGCCCCGGGCGCCATGCCGACGCCGTCGTCGCTGACCCGCAGCATCGCCCAGTCGGTGGAGACGTGCAGCTCAACCTGCGCCGCGTGGGCGCGGGCGTGCTTGACCACGTTGGAGAGCATCTCGCGCAGGGTCGCCAGGACGTGGTCGCCCACGGTGCCGTCGAGCACCCCGTCGACCGGCCCCGAGAAGCGCAGCGCCGGGGTGAAGCCGAGCGGGGCGCCGTACTCGTCGAGCAGGGCGCGCACCTCCGCCAGCATCGACCGCGACCGGCTCCGGCGCAGCTCGAAGACGACCGCGCGCAGGTCGCGGATGGTGGCGTCGAGGTCACGGACCGTGGCCTCGATGGTGGCCTCCACCTTCGCCGGGTCCGAGCCGACGGTACGGCGTGCCGCCTGCAGCTGCATGCCCGCGGCATACAGCCGCTGGATCACCAGGTCGTGCAGGTCGCGCGCGATCCGCTCGCGCTCCGCGGCGAGACTGCTCGCGCCGTGGCTCTCCACCGCCGCCAGCCGGCGGGCGGTGTCCTGGTGGGTGACGGCGTTCGCGATGGCCTGGCCAGTGGCGGCGAGCAGCCGGGCCACGAGAAGCTCGTCGAGCGGGGTGAACGGCGCGCCGTCGCGGCGCTCGGCGAGGTGAAGCCGGCCATAGGTCGTGCCGGCCGAGACGATCGGGAGTCGCAGGCCGGCGCGGGTGTCACCCAGCGGGGTGCTGCCGCGGGACTCGCCGAAGACGACCGCCCGGCCCACACCCGGACCCAGGCCACGGTCCTCGCCGTCGGCGGAGTCGACCGAGATCATCCCGTAGGACGCCTCGGTGACCAGGCAGGCGGCCTCGAGGGTGCGGCGCAGCACGCCGTCGACGTCCAGATCGGCGCCGATGCTGGCGGCCGCCTCGAGCAGCAGCTCGACCGCCGGAGACAGCTCGACCGAGGCCGGCGCCTGCGCCGAGGACGCGGCGCGGTGGCGACCTTCGGCTGCGGAGCTCATGATCCCCGATGCTAGTAAAGATCGATCGTCCTCGCCGACCTACGCTGAAGTCATGTGCCGCAACATCCGCCCCCTCCACAACTTCGAGCCGCCGGCGACCTCCGACGAGGTCAGCGCCGCGGCGCTGCAGTACGTCCGCAAGGTCAGCGGAACGACCCGGCCCTCGCGGACCAACCAGGCCGCGTTCGACCGCGCCGTCGCCGAGATCGCGCACGCCACCCAGCACCTGCTCGACGCCCTGGTGACCACTGCTCCCCCGCGCGACCGCGAGGTCGAGGCCGCCAAGGCGAGAGAGCGCGCTGCCGTCCGCTATGCCCGCTGACCCGGCGGCGGCGCTCGACATCCTCGCCACCCGTCCGCTGGTGGTGCTCACCGGAGCGGGCCTTTCCACCGACTCCGGCATCCCGGACTACCGCGGGCCGCAGGCGCCGGCCCGCATGCCGATGACCTACCAGGAGTTCGTCTCCGGGCCGGCGGCGCGCCAGCGCTACTGGGCCCGCTCGCACCTGGGCTGGGGCCGGATGCGGCGGGCCGAGCCCAACGCCGGCCACCACGCCCTCGCCCGGATCGACCCCACCCTGCTCATCACCCAGAACGTCGACGGGCTGCACGAGAGGGCTGGCTCACGCCAGACGGTCGCGCTGCACGGCCGGATCGCCGAGGTGGTCTGCCTGGGCTGCCGCGAGGTCAGCTCACGCGCGGCGCTCCAGGACCGTCTGGCGGAGCTCAACCCGGGCTGGGTGCGCGCACACGCCGACGCCGAGTTGCGACCCGACGGCGATGTCGCGCTCGAGGACACCGCCGGCTTCGTCGTACCCGCTTGTGCCCGGTGCGGTGGCGTGCTCAAGCCGGACGTCGTCTTCTTCGGCGAGAACGTCCCGCGTGAGCGTGTCGCGCTCTGCATGGACGCCGTGGACGCGCTGGTCGACGTCGGCGGCATGCTGCTGGTCGCGGGCAGCAGCCTGACCGTGATGAGCGGCTTCCGGTTCGTACGCCGCGCGGCCCGGGCCGGCACGCCGGTGGTCATCGTCAACCGGGGCGCGACCCGGGGCGACGACCTGGCGTCGTACCGCCTGGAGCTGGGGACCAGTGAGTTTCTCACCGCCCTGGCACAGCGCCGAGGCTAGGGCTCGTCGCGCTCCTCGGCATCGTCGAGCCCGCCGCCGAACCCGCCGCCGAGCCCGCCGCCGAACAGCCGGCGCAGCTCGCCGAGCAGGTCGACGACCTCCTGGACACCGGCATTCTCCGGCTGGGTGTGGGTGTCAGTCAGCCGCTGGGCCGCGATGTCGACCGGCAGCCGGGCACCGATGCGCAGGTGGTAGGCCGGGTCGGCCCCGTCGCCGCCGACGGCGATGACCTCCGCCCCGTGGAACTCACCGTCGAGGTCGGTCACCACCAGTTGCTGGCCCACCTCGAGGACCTCGTCTCGTCCGGTCTGGGAGTGCATGACCACGACCTCGGCCCTGCGCGCCAGGTCCCCTGCCTCCAACCGGATGTGGATCAGCTCCACACCGCTTCCTTCCCCCCAAGGCGCCCGGCCTGTCGCCGACCGCCGCCCGGCTCGCAGCCGGGTCAAACCCCTGTCGGGCCCATGCTCACATCCGTCGGACGAAGATGTGCTCGGCCGCCTCTGGGACGATCTCCGCCGTCTCGCCGCCGGAGCCGAGCAGCACACCCTCGGCGGTGGCGACGACGGTGACCGTGCGGTCGGGCAGCGCGCCGACCCGGCGCAGCGCCGACATCAGCGTCTCGTCCTTCTGCATCTCCTCCGAGATCCGGCGCACCAAGACGGTGCCCTTCTCGGCGCTGGCCACTCGCGAGAGCGACTCGACACCGGTCATGAACTCCTCGTCCACGGGGTCGGCGCCGAGCTCGTCGAGGCCCGGGATCGGGTTGCCGTACGGCGACTCGGTGGGCTGGTCGAGCAGCTTGAGCAGGCGCTTCTCGACGTTCTCGCTCATCACGTGCTCCCAGCGGCACGCCTCCTCGTGCACCAGCTCCCAGTCCAGTCCGATGACGTCGGTGAGCAGCCGCTCGGCCAGTCGGTGCTTGCGCATCACGCGCACCGCCAGCCGGGTGCCCTCGGCGGTGAGCTGAAGGTGCCGGTCGCCCTCGACGGTGAGCAGCCCGTCGCGCTCCATCCGGGCGACGGTCTGGCTGACGGTGGGACCGGACTGATGCAGCCGCTCGGCGATCCGCGCACGCAGCGGGACGATGCCCTCCTCGACCAGCTCGTAGATGGTCCGGAGGTACATCTCGGTGGTGTCGATCAGATCGCTCACCCGCACATTCTAGGCGGGAGCGCGACCCGCGACCTCACCTCGACCGATCACCCCAGCGCGTCGTTGTAGGCGCCCAGCTCCGCGGCGAAACGGCCCAGCCGCTCCGCGCTCCAGTCGGCGAGCCGGTCGTCGAGCCAGCGGCGACGCTCCGCACTGGCGTCCTGGAGTCGCCGTACCGCCTCCGGGGTGACCCGCACGAGGGTCGCGCGACCGTCGGCGGGGTCGGGATGGCGCTCGACCAGACCGAGTTCCTCCAGGTGCTGCAGTTGCCGGCTGATCGCGCCCTTGTCGATGTGGAACTGGTCGGCCAAGGCGGAGGCTCGGACGGGCCCGTGCTCGTCCAGCCAGCCCAGCATCAGGTACGACGCGCTCTGGATGTCGGGGTGCACCAGATGCGCCCGCACGGAGATGACCTTCTTGATCCGGCGGAGCAGGATGCTGACCTGCCGCTCGAGCTCGGTGAGGGAGTCGGCACGCGTCACGGTGTTGCTGGTCATCTCCTCCAGCGTACGAACGATTGGTTGACTTGATCAACTTCACGTCGCGGACGCCCGGAAAGGGAACGACCCGCAGGCGTGGTCACGTGGACCGCACCGGGGGACGTGAGCCCGGTTCGCCTGCGGGTCGGGTGGCTGCGATGGATTCCGCCAGCAGCCTGGCGTTGCTGGGCTGCTAGCGCGCAGCCACCTCACGCGTCCAAGAAGAGCTCATTCCTCGGATCACCTCCTTTCCCGTGTACGACGAAGGTACGCCGGGCCGAGGTGGCCGCCAACCGGTTTTTCACTGCGGCCTTTTCACTGCGGCCTTTTCACTGCGGCGACTCGTGGGTGACCGGATGGGTGCCGTTGTGCGGTGACCCCTGCGCCGGGTCGTACTCGCCCTCCGCCGCCGGCCCTTCGCTGGTCGACGACTCCTCCTGCTCCTCGGCCTCGTCATCGAGGCGTCCCAGCCGCTCGGGCTGCTCGTCGGTCATCTGCGCCTCCGTTCCTCAGCCCAGGGGTACCCGCCTCGGCGGCCCTCATTCGGGATGCCAAGGGAACCTCCCCCACCGCCGGTCGCGTCGTATGGTCGACACCTTCCGATGGAGGACCCGTGGACGACGACGCCGAGGCGGCCTACTCCCGCTACGCCGCCGAGCAGTGGGGCCGGCTGGTCCGTGCGGCTGTCTTCCTGGGCGCCCGGCCACACGAGGCGGAGGACCTGGCCCAGACCACGTTGGTGCGCTGCTACGCCGGCTGGAACCGGGTGACCAACGCCGACAACCGGGACGCCTACGTCTACCGGATGCTGCTCAACTGCCTGCGCGACCAGCGCCGTACCCGTTGGTGGCGCGGCCGGGTGGACGTGCCCACCGACGTCCTCACCGAGGGCGACCTGGTCGAGGACACCGGTGAGGCAGTCGCCGTCGCCGACGCCGTCCACCGGGCCCTGGCCGGGCTGAGCAAGCCCAACCGCGACGTCGTGGTACTGCGCTACTTCGTCCAGCTCAGCGAGGCGCAGACCGCCGCCACCCTCGGCATCTCGGCCGGCACCGTCAAGAGCAGGCTCTCTCGCTCCCTCGCCCGGCTCGCCGCCGACCGGCACCTCCTCGACCTGACCGGAGAGAACCGATGACCGACCTCGAACGCCTGTGGGACGACTACCCGGTCGGGCCCGTGCCGACGGCCGACATCCTGCGTGAGGGGCGGCGGCGGGTCGGCGCGCGCGGACGGCGTGCGCTGACCCGGCCGCTGCTCGCCCCCGGGATGGTGCTCGCACTCGGCGCCGCCGTCGTGACCGGGACGCTGGTCCACCGAGCCGGCGGGGGCTCCGGCGCCGGTGGGGGCTCCGGAGCCGCCGCGGCCCAGCACGCCGGACCCGCCGGGACGACCCCGGTCGCCTTCCAGGCCGATCTGCCCGCGGCCACGTCCTGCGGCCAGCTGCTCTCGTCGTACGTCGACCGCGGGCTGGCCCGGGTGACGGCCTGGGGCTGGGACGGCGGCGTGGTCAGCGGCCTCTTCGACGAGCAGCTCAGCGTGCCACTCGCCGCCGCCACGGGCTCGGCCTCGATGGACGGCTTCGCGGCCGCGCCCGGCACCGTGCGGCAGATCAGCAGCGCGACCGGCACCAACGTCCAGGAGGCGGGGGTCGACGAGCCCGACACCGTGAAGACCGACGGCCGTCTCCTGGTCCGCGTGCAGGGCGGCGATCTGCTCGTCTACGACGTCACCGGCGCCAGCCCCGCGCAGCTCGCCTCGCTCGCGCTGCCCGGTGTCGGCGATCCGGAGTTGCTGTTCACCGGCACTACCGTGGTCGTGCTCGGCACCGACAGCACCGCGCCGGCCGGTACCGACGGCCACGGCACCGCCGGCACCCGGGTGCTGACCGTCTCCGTCGCCGACCCGGCGCACCCCGCGATCGACGACGACGTCGCCTACTCCGCGGCCTTGCTCTCCGCCCGTCAGCACGGCGACGTGGTCCGGTTGGTGCTCTCCTCCGGCCTGCCCGACCTGGGCTTCGTGCACCCGACCAGGCACCGCACCACCAAGGAGGCGCTGGCCGCCAACCGCGCGCTCGTCCGGCACTCCACGCTCGCCGACTGGCTGCCGACGTACGACGCCGGCTCCGGCAGCGGCCAGCTCCTGGACTGTCGCAACGTCGCCATCCCGCCGATGGACCTCGGCCTCGACACGGTCAGCGTGGTGGGCTTCACCGCCACGACGCCCACGCACCCCAGCGCGATCGGGCTGGCCGGCGCCACGGCCGTCGCCTACGAGTCGGCCGACGACCTCTACCTGACCGGCGTGCCACAGACCGCGACTCCGTGCCCGGGCTGCATGCAACCGCTGGCGGGCCCGATCCCCGTGCCGAGCGGGAAGACCTATGTGTTCGACTTCGCGCTGTACGGCGACACCGCGGTCCACGTCGCCTCGGGCACCGTCAACGGCACCATCGCCGACCGCTGGTCGATGGACTCGGTCGACGGTGTCCTGCGGGTCGCGGTCGGCGCCTCGTCCACCACCGCCGACGCCAACGCGATCCTGATCCTGCATCGCGACGGCACTCACCTGGTCGAGTCCGGCCGGCTCGGCGGCCTCGGCAAGCACGAGCAGATCCAGGCGGTGCGCTGGTTCGACGACCTCGCCATCGTGGTGACCTACCGCCGGACCGATCCGATGTACGCCGTCGACCTCTCCGATCCCGCCCACCCACGGCTGCTGGGCTCGCTGAAGCTGCCCGGCTTCTCGTCGTACCTCCATCCACTGGGCGGTAAGCGGATGATCGGCGTCGGAGCGATCACCACCCATGATCGCACCACCGCCCAGGTCGGCCTCTTCGACGTCACCGACCTCAGCCACGTACGCCGCCTGGACGTGCACGCCTTCGGCACCGGCACCACCGCCGTGGCGGCCGAGGACGCACGGGCCTTCACCTGGCTGCCCGGGCACCGCACCGTGCTCACCGTGATCCGGCACGGGCGCGCCGGCTACCTCGCCATCCTGCGGTTGCACGCCGGCAGGCTGCACACCACCACGGTGCCGGTGGGCCACGGCGGCGACGTCGACCAGGCCCGGGCCGTTGGCCTGCCGGACGGGCGAGTGCTGCTGGTCACCGCGCGCGGGGTGCGCTTCCTGGCTCTGTGACCGGCCCTGTGAACCGCGCCGTGAGGCGCGATAGCGTCCTCGCGTGTCGATCCTGCTGCGCCCCGCCACCACCGCCGACCTGCCCTTCCTGACCGGCGGCGAGTCGGAGTTCGACGACTGGGGGCCGCGGGCGCCGCGCACCGAGGTCTACTCGCCACGGCTGGACCAGCCCGGCGGCCTGGTCATCGCCGAACCCGACGGCCCCGACGGCCCCGGCGGTGCCGTGCTCGGCAACGTCAGCTGGATCTACCAGCAGTGGGGCCCCAACGCGGCCTCACGCAATCCGATGATCGGGATCTGGCTGGCACCGGCCGCCCGCGGCCGTGGCTACGGCACCCAGGCGCAGCGGATGCTGGTCGACCTGCTCTTCCGGCACACGCCGTGCCACCGCATCGAGGCGCACACCGACGTCGACAACCATGCCGAGCAGCGCTCCCTGGAGAAGATCGGCTTCCGCCGCGAGGGCGTGATCCGCGAGGCGCAGTGGCGCGACGGCCGCTACCGCGACGGCTACCTCTACAGCCTGCTGCGCACCGACCGCACCTGAGGGCCGCCCGCTGGTTCATCAAGGTATGTCGACCAACCCGCACTTCCCCAGTGGAACTCCGCACGGGATGTGTCGGTTCGGCATACGTCGATGAACCGTCAGGCGACTTCCTCCTCGACCTGGGCCGCGGCGAACTGGGAGCGGTAGAGCCGGGCGTAGGCGCCCTCGCAGGCGAGCAACGAGTCGTGGGTGCCCTGCTCGACGATCGCCCCGTCCTCCATCACCAGGATGAGGTCGGCGTCGCGGATCGTGGAGAGCCGGTGGGCGATCACGAAGCTGGTCCGGTCGGTGCGCAGCGCCGCCATCGCCTGCTGCAGCAGCAGCTCGGTGCGGGTGTCGACGCTGGAGGTCGCCTCGTCGAGGATGAGCAGGTCCGGCTGGGCCAGGAACGCCCGCGCGATGGTGATGAGCTGCCGTTCGCCGGCCGAGAGCTTGCCGCCCTCGCCGTCGATGCGCGTGTCGTAGCCGTCGGGCAGCGAGTGCACGAACCTGTCCACGAACGTGGCCCGCGCGGCCGCCAGCATCTCCTCCTCGCTCGCCTCGGGCCGGCCGTAGACGATGTTCTCCCGGATGGTGCCCTCGAAGAGCCAGGTGTCCTGCAGCACCATCCCGATCCGGGAGCGCAGCGCGGCGCGCGGCATCGCGGTGATGTCGACGCCGTCCAGGGCGATCCGCCCGCCGCGCAGCTCGTAGAACCGCATGATCAGGTTGACCAGGGTCGTCTTGCCGGCGCCGGTAGGCCCGACGATGGCCACCGTCTGCCCGGGGCTGGCGACCAGTGAGAGGTCCTCGATCAGCGGCACGTCCTCGTCGTACCGGAAGCTGACGTGCTCGAAGCGGACCTCGCCGCGGGAGTCGACCGGCTCGATCCGGGCGGTCGTCTCCGGCACCTGCTCCTCGGCATCGAGCAGCTCGAAGACGCGCTCCGCGCTGGCCACGCCGGACTGCAGCAGGTTCATCATCGAGGCGACGGTGGTCAGCGGCTGGGTGAACTGGCGGGAGTACTGGATGAACGCCTGCAGGTCGCCGACGGTGATGTGCCCGCTGGCCACCCGCAGGCCGCCGACGACGGCGACGATGACGAACTGCAGGTTTCCCACGAACATCATCAGCGGCATGATCAGCCCGCTGACGAACTGCGCCTTGAACGACGCCTCGTAGAGCCCGTCGTTCTGCTCGCGGAAGATCTCCTCGACCTCCTCCTGCCGCCCGAAGACGGTGACCAGGTCGTGGCCCGAGAACGTCTCCTCGATGTGCGCGTTGAGCGCGCCGGTCCGCCGCCACTGCGCGATGAACTGCCCCTGCGAACGCTTCATCACCCGCCCGGTCAGCAGCATCGCCACCGGCACGCACACCAGTGCCACGCAGGCCAGCAGTGGGCTGATCCAGAACATCTGGGTGAGCACGAAGATGACGCTCAGCAGCGAGGTGAGCAGCTGCGACATGGTCTGCTGCAGGGTCTGGCTGACGTTGTCGATGTCGTTGGTCACCCGGGAGAGCAGCTCGCCACGTGGCTGCCGGTCGAAGTACTCCAGCGGCAGATGGTTGACCTTGTCCTCCACGTCGGCGCGCAGCTGGAAGACGGTGCGCTGCACCACGCCGTTGAGCAGCCAGCCCTGGACGGCGGAGAGCAGGCTGGCGGCGACGTAGACCGCGAAGACGATCTCGAGCTTGTGCCCCAGCGCGGTGAAGTCAATGCCGGGGCCGCCGGCGCGGTGGCTGATCCAGCCGTCGACGATGACGTTGGTGGCGTGCCCGAGCAGGCGCGGCCCCAGCGACATCAGGAAGACGGAGCAGACCGCCAGCAGGAGTACGGCGATGGCGGCGTTGCGCTGCGGCGCCATTCGTGCGACCAGCCTGCGGCCGGAGGCACGGAAGTCGTGCGCCTTCTGCCCGACCATGCCAGCGCCCATCGGGCCGCGCTGCTGCACCACCCGCTCGGTGACCTGGAGGGTCTTCTTGGACTGACTCTGCTCGGCCATCAGGCGGCCTCCTCCGCGCTGAGCTGGGACGCCACGATCTCCTGATACGTCGGACTCGACGCCAGCAGCTCGTGATGGGTGCCGCGGCCGACGATGACACCGTCCTCGAGGACGAGGATCAGGTCGGCATTGCGGATGGTGGAGACGCGCTGGGCGACGATCACGACGGTGGCCTCCCGGGTCTCCGGCTGCAGCGCTGCCCGCAGCCGGGCGTCGGTGGCCAGGTCGAGGGCGCTGAAGGAGTCGTCGAACAGGTAGATCTCCGGGCGGCGGACCAGGGCGCGGGCGATCGCCAGCCGCTGCCGCTGACCGCCGGAGAAGTTGGTGCCGCCCTGCACGACGGGCGCATCGAGCTGCTCGTCGAGCGCCGACACGAAGTCGCGGGCCTGGGCCACCTCCAGGGCGTGCCAGAGCTCGGCGTCGGTGGCGTCGGGCTTGCCGTGCAGCAGGTTGGAGCGGATCGTGCCGGTGAAGAGGAAGGCCTTCTGCGGCACCAGCCCGAGCCGGCCGTGCAGCGCCTCGGGGGCGAGCCGGCGCACGTCGACGCCGTCGACCAGCACCCGCCCGGCGGTCGCGTCGAAGAGCCGTGGGATGAGGTTGACCAGGGTGGTCTTGCCCGCACCGGTGGAGCCGATCACCGCGACCGTCTGACCGGGCCGGGCGCTGAAGCTGATGTCGGCGAGCACGGGTGCGGCGGCCCCCGGGTAGGTGAACCCGACGCCTTCGAGGTCGAGCTCGCCGTGGGTGGCAACCTCGGTGATGCCGTCGGTCGGCGGCACCACTGTCGAGGAGGTGTCGAGCACCTCGACGATGCGGTCGGCGCAGACCGCGCTGCGCGGCACCTGCATCAGCATGAACGTCCCCATCATCACGCTCATCAGGATCTGCATGAGGTAGGAGAGGAACGCGGTCAACGCCCCCACGCCCAGGCCGTCGGCGACGCGATGGCCGCCGAACCACATCACCGCGACGCTGGCGGTGTTGATCACCAGCATGACCAGCGGGAACATCATCGCCATCCACCGCCCGGCCGCGATCGAGACCCGGGTCAGGCCGTCGTTGGCGTCGCCGAAGCGGCGGGTCTCCAGCGGCTCGCGCACGAACGCCCGCACCACCCGGATGCCGGTGATCTGCTCCCGCAGCACCCGGTTGACCCCGTCGATCCGCTCCTGCACGAGCCGGAAGTTGGGCACCATCTTGCTGACCACGAAGCCGACGGCCAGGAACAGCACGGGTACGACGACGGCCAGCAGCCAGCTCAGCCGCAGGTCCTGGCGCATCGCCATCAGCACGCCGCCGACCATCATGATCGGGACCGTCACCGCCATGGTGCAGCTCATCAGCGCGAGCATCTGCACCTGCTGGATGTCGTTGGTGTTGCGGGTGATCAGCGACGGCGCGCCGAAGTGGGCGACCTCGCGACCGCTGAAGGACCCGACCCGGCCGAACAGGTCACGGCGCAGGTCACGGCCGAAGGCCATCGCCGTACGCGCGGCGAAGAAGACCGCGCCGATCGAGCAGCAGATCTGCAGCAGCGAGACGCCGAGCATCACCCCGCCCTCGCGCAGGATGTAGCCGTTGTCCTGGAGCAGCACGCCGTTGTCGATGATGTCGGCGTTGAGGCTGGGCAGGAACAGCATCGCGACCGTGCTGGTGAACTGCAGCACCACGACGCAGGCCAGCCACCGCCGGTAGGGGCGCAGGTAGTCGCGCAGGAGTCGGAGGAGCATCAGGGGCAGTCCTTCTTCAAGACGCCGTGCAGGACGACGTCGACAATCTCTTCGGGCGTGAGGAGCTGGTCCTCGGCGATCTCGCGATGGCTCGCGGAGAAGGTCAGCAGGCGGAGCAGGTGCAGCAGTCTGCCCGGCGACACCGACAGTCTTGCCTCGTCGGGCCCGACCACCTCGATCAGCCGGGCGACCACCCGGCGCCGCCACTGCTCGTGCGCGGCCTCGTCCACCGCGGGTGGGGCGACCATCCCGCAGGTCCGCATCAGGCCGAAGACCGCGAGCAGCCGCTGCTGGAGGATGCTGACCAGCGTGACCAGCCGCTGCTCCAGCGGCCAGGACATGTCGATGTCGTCGAGCCGGGTGACGAGCTGGCCGGGCTCGAACGCCTTCGCGATCGCGGCGTCGACCAGCTCGTCCTTGGAGCCGAAGGCTCGGAAGATGGTGCCCTCGGCGACGCCGGCCGCCTCGGCGATCAACCGGGTGGTGACGCCGCGACCGTGCTGGTAGAGCAGCGGCAGGGTGGCGTCGACCAGCGCGGCACGACGCTCCTCGAGCGTCATCGGGGCAGCACGGACCATGCCGGCCAGCCTAAGTGAGTGAGCACTCACTCACCACTGACTTTCGTCAGGGCTTACGGTGCCAGCCGCTCGGTCGCCCACCCGCCGGCGGTACGGCGATAGACCAGCCGGTCGTGCATCCGCCCGACCCGGCCCTGCCAGAACTCCACACTCGCCGGCGTTACCCGGTAGCCGCCCCACTCCTCCGGCACCGGCACGTCCCGGTCGGCGAAGCGCTCCTGCGCGGCGGCGTAGGCCGCGTCGAGCTCGTCACGACCGGCGACCACGCTGCTCTGGTGCGAGGCCCACGCGCCCAGCTGCGAGGGCCGCGGCCGGGAGGCGAAGTAGGCCTCCACCTCGGCGCGGGGCAGCGGCGCCGCGGCGCCCTCGACCCGCACCTGCCGCTCGAGGTCGTGCCAGGGGAAGAGCAGCGCGATCCGCGGGTCGGCCGCCAGCGCCCGGCCCTTGCGCGAGGACAGGTTGGTGAAGAAGACGAAGCCGTCGGCCGAGAAGCCCTTGAGCAGCACGAACCGCGCGGAGGGGGTGCCGTCGGGATCGGTGGTCGCGACCACCATCGCGTTGGGCTCGCGCACTCCCGCGTCTCGCGCCTCGACGTACCAGCGCTCGAACATCTCCATCGGGTCGGCGGCAAGCTCCGCCTCACTGAGGCCGCCCCGGGCGTACTCCTCACGGGCAGCCGCGAGGTCCAGTCCCGTCATGACGAGGTGTCTCCGTCCTTGATCTGCGCGATCTCCTCCTCGAGGTCCAAGACGCGCTGCCGCAGGGCGAGCACGCGGCGCACGCCGGCGAGGGTGACGCCCTCGTCGGTCAGCTCGATGACCTCGCGCAGGCGCTCGACCTCGTCGCGACTGTAGCGACGCTGGCCGCCCTCGGAGCGGTCGGGCCGGACGATGTCCTGCTCGTCGAGGCGGCGCAGGGCGGCCGGCTGCATGCCGAGGATCTGGGCGACCTGGCCGATCGTGTAGAAGGGCACGCTGGAGTCGTCGAGCGGCGATGCCGACTCGGGCTTGGACGGCTCGGTCGCCACGGCACTCCACCCCTCACCGACGGTCCGGACGAGTCCCGCATCGTACTCCGTCGGGCAGCCCGTCGGCGGTGACCGTCGCACCGTCGGCACGCACGTCGACCAGGTGTCCACCGAGCCGGAGACCGCTGAGCCGGACCGGGCCTACGAACGACATCGGCGTGGCCGCCTCGAAGCGGCCGTGTGGCAGGTCGGCACGCAGCCCGAGCGCCGTGGTCAGGATCAGGTAGGGCACCCCGGCGGCCCAGGCCTGCGGAGAGCAGGAGGTCGGATACGGCACCGGCACGGGCACCTCCTGGCGGTCGAAGCCGCAGAACAGCTCCGGCAGCCGCCCGCCGAAGACGGCCGCGGCCTCCAACAGGCCGGCCAGCACCCGCGCCGCCTCGTCGCGGAACCCGTAGCGCGCCATCCCGGCCGCGACGATGGCGGTGTCGTGCGGCCACACCGACCCGTTGTGATAGCTGACCGGGTTGTAGCGGCCGGCGTCGGTGGCCAGCGTGCGGATCCCGAAGCCGGAGTACGACGAGGGCGACGTCAGCTCCTTGACCACCGTCTCGGCCACCTCCTCGGCCACGATGCCGGTCCACAGGCAGTGCCCGACGTTGGAGCCCCCGGCATCCACCGGCTGCTTGTCCGCGTCCAGCGCCATCGCGTAGCGCCCCGCCTCCGGCAGCCAGAACGCCTCGTGGAAGCGTCGCTTGAGCCGCTCGGCCCGCTCCCGCCAGTGCTCGGCCAGCTCCGTCTCGCCGGCGGCCTCGGCCAGATCGGCCCGGGCTCGGAAGGCGGCGTAGCAATAGCCCTGTACCTCGGCCAGCGCGATCGGCGGGCGCGCCTCCCGGCCGTCGGAGAAGGAGATCGCGTCGAAGCTGTCCTTCCAGCCCTGGTGCAGCAGGCCCCGGTCCGTGGAGCGCTGGTACTCCACGAAGCCGTCGCCGTCGCGGTCGCCGTACTCCTCGATCCAGCGCAGCGCGCGATCCACGCTCGGGAGGAGCTCGCGCAGCTCCTCGGCCGGTGCGCCCCAGCGCAGGGCCTCGCCGACGAGCATGACGAACAGCGGCGTGGAGTCGATCGAGCCGTAGTAGACGGACTCGCCGCCGAGCGCGAGCGACAGGTCGGCGCCGAGCCGGACCTCGTGCAGGATGCGGCCGGGCTCCTCCTCGGTCATCGGATCGACCTTGCTGCCCTGCAACCGGGCGAGGGTGCGCAGTGTGCCGAGCGCGAGCTCGGGGAAGTACGGCAGCATCATCGTGCTGGTCAGCAGGGAGTCTCGAGCGAAGAGCGCCATGAACCAGGGGGCACCGGCCGCGACCACGTCGTCGTCGGGGTGGTCCGCGTCGACGATGCGCAGGGCGCCGAGGTCGCGCCGGCTCATCGCGAGCGCGTCCGCCAGGGCCGGGTGTCCCACCTCGATCGTCGGGGCCACCGCGTTCCACCCGCGCATCCGGCGCGAGGGCACGGCGCTGTCCACTGGACGGTCGATCGGGAAGGCGGCCGCCAGCTCGTGACCGGACACGCTGGGCAGCACCTCCACCGTCACCGACCACTCGCCGTGGGCGGGCACGACCACGCGGAAGGTGATCCCGTCGCTGCCCAGCTGCGCGCCGGGTGCGGTGATCCGCACGCCGCGCTGGTCGGGGGTGTGCTCGAGCCAGAAGAGCAGGTCCGAGCCGACCACCCGTCGCCCGACGGTACGGCGAGTGCCGCGGCGATGGTCCTTGACCTCGAACAGGTCGGCGAAGTCGGCCTCGACCGCCAGGTGCACCTCCACGCCGGCTGCCTCACTGCCGTAGTTGTGCAGCACCAGGTCCTCGCGCATGCCCTGGCCGACGTACCGCCTCTGCTCGGCGATGAGGGTGGCGTCGACGTGGCCGGGCCGCGGCGTGCAGCGGCCGAAGAAGCGGCAGCTGAACGGCTCGGCCGGCACCACCGTCAGCGGCTCGACGGGGCGGCCGTCCACGAAGAGCTCCCACCGGGAGAGGACGCGGGTGTCGCGGACGAAGAGGCCGTGCGTGCCACCGGCCTCGATGGCCCCGCCGTGGGTGGAGACACAGAAGGACGAGCCCTCGACGAGGGTGACGTGCGGGTCGCGGGCCAGGACGCCACTGGAGGCGGCCACCTCGTCGGCGACCTGGAGCGCTGCGAGCTCATCGGCCATGTTGTACATTCCCATCTCGGAGGAGGAAATCTCTAACTACGGCTTGAACTTTATTGTGTCTTTGAAAGGAAACAAGTTCGCCGCGGCGAACGAGCCCGAGGAAGGACAGGCATGTCGATCACGCTGCCACAACCCCAGGACCACGAGCCCTGCGTCTCGCCCCGCCTCTCCCCCACCGACCACACCGAGGACCGCCTGCGGCTCGCCGTCGTGGCGCCGCCCTGGTTCGAGCTGCCGCCCGTCGGATACGGCGGCACCGAGGCGGTCGTCGCCGCCCTCGTCGATTCGCTCGTCGACCGCGGTCACGAGGTCACCCTGGTCGCCTCCGGCCGGCACCGCACCCGCGCCCAGCACTTCGTCCAGGTCTATGAGGAGCCGCCGTCTGCGCTGCTCGGCACCCCGATGCCGGAGGTGCAGGCGGCCGCCATCGCCGCCGAGGCCCTGGCCGATCTGGACGTGGACCTGGTCCACGACCACAGCCTGGCCGGGCCGCTGCTGGCCCGCGGGCGCGGCGTACCCACGGTGGCGACGCTGCACGGCCCGGCGACCGGCGCTAACGGCGACTACTTCGAGCGGCTGGGCCGCAGCATCGACGTCATCGCGATCTCGGAGGCCCAGCGCCGACTGAACCCACGCATCAACTGGGTGGGCGTGGTCCACAACGCGGTCGACGTGGCGAGCTTTCCCTTCGTCGAGAAGAAGGACGACTTCGTGTTGTGGCTGGGCCGCTTCAGCCCGGACAAGGGCGCCCACCTGGCGATCGACGCCGCACGGAAGGCCGGGCGCCGCATCGTGCTGGCCGGCAAGCTCAACGAACCGGAGGAGAAGGACTACTTCCGCGACCGGATCGAGCCCCGCCTGGGCCCGGACGCGACCTACGTCGGCGAGGCCGACGCCGAGCTCAAGCGGGAGCTGTTCGGCCGGGCCGCATGCCTGGCCTTCCCGATCCAGTGGGAGGAGCCGTTCGGGATGGTGATGGTGGAGGCGATGGCATGCGGTACGCCGGTCGTCGCGCTCCGCCGCGGCAGCGTCCCCGAGGTCGTCGCCGACGGTGTCAGCGGGATCATCGTGGACCGGGCCGAGGACCTGGCCGCGGGCATCGAGCGAGCCGGCGACCTGAGCCCGTTCGCCTGCCGCCGTCACGCCACCGGTCACTTCGACCTGCCGGTCATGGCCGCCGGCTACGAGCGGATCTTCCGGATGCTGGCCGAGGGCTCGCGTGGGCTGCGGGACCTGACCGTCGCCCGGTCGGCCTGAGGCGGTGGCCGTGTCCCAGCTGTCCCTGCCCCGCACCGTCGGTCCCGACACCGGTCGCCTGCGGTCGGCCGCGTCGTCGGGGCGACACCTCGCCTGGGCGGCGCTGCGCCGTACCATCCTGGCCGCCGCCCGCCTGCTGGGCTGGCTGTGCGCCGATCCCGGTCGGTCCCGGGCGGTGTTCGGCGGCCTGGCCCTGTGCGTCGCGCTCGGCGTCGGCATCGGGCTCGCCGTCGGCCTGATCACCGCACGGTCGGCCACGCTGATCCTCAGCACGGTCGCGACCCAGCAGCAGCGTTAGGTCCCCCGGGCACCGTCGCCCTCGGGCCCCGTGGTGCAGAATGCCAGCGGAGAAACATGGACAAGGAGCTGGCATGACCGAGGTACACCACGGGCTCGAGGGCGTCGTCGCGTTCGAGACGCAGATCGCCGAGCCGGACAAGGAAGGCTCCGCGCTGCGTTACCGCGGTGTCGACATCGAGGACCTGGTCGGCCGGGTGCCGTTCGAGAACGTGTGGGGCCTGCTGATCGACGGCTCCTACACTCCCGGCCTGCCGCCCGCGGAGGCCTACAACCTGCCGCTCCACACCGGCGACGTCCGTGTCGACGTACAGGCCGCGATCGCGATGCTGGCGCCGGCGTTCGGCTTCCGCCCCACCTACGACATCACCCCGGAGCAGGCCCGCGAGGACCTCGCCCGGGTGGCGGTGATGGTGCTCTCTTACGCCGGTCAGTCGGCCCGCGGCCTGCACCGGCCGGTGGTGCCGCAGGCGGTCGTCGACCAGGGCCGCACCCTGGCCGAGAAGTTCCTGATCCGATGGCGCGGCGAGGCCGACCCGAAGCACGCGCACGCGATCGACGCCTACTGGTCGAGCGCGGCCGAGCACGGCATGAACGCCTCCACCTTCACCGCGCGGGTCATCACCTCCACCGGCGCCGACGTGGCGGCCGCCTTCTCTGGCGCGATCGGCGCGATGAGCGGTCCGCTGCATGGCGGCGCGCCGTCCCGCGTGCTCGGCATGATCGAGGAGGTCGAGCAGTCCGGCAACGCCGAGGCCTACGTCAAGAACCTGCTCGACTCCGGTGAGCGGCTGATGGGCTTCGGCCACCGGGTCTACCGTGCCGAGGACCCGCGAGCCCGCGTCCTTCGCCGTACCGCGAAGGAGCTGGGCGCGCCGCGCTTCGAGGTCGCCGAGGCCCTGGAGAAGGCCGCGCTGGCCGAGCTCCGTGCCCGCCGCCCCGACCGCGTGCTGGAGACCAACGTCGAATTCTGGGCCGCCATCGTGCTCGACTTCGCCGAGGTCCCGGCGCACATGTTCACCTCGATGTTCACCTGTGCCCGCACCGGTGGCTGGTCGGCGCACATCCTCGAGCAGGTCAAGACCGGCCGACTGATCCGCCCCTCGGCCGTCTACGCCGGCCCCGCCTCCCGCCCGGCCAACTCGGTCGAGGGCTGGAACGACGCCTGGGGCAAGTAGCCGGCTCTCCCCAAAGTGTCACCGTGACACTTTGCGGCTGAAGTGACACTTGCGAAGTGTCACCCGACGCGCGAACTATCACGGTGACACTTTGCGGGCACTTTGCGCGCGGGCTGTCCGCATGGTCGTCGGCGGCGACACCCGCCTCGCGCGCTGCGACAATAGGCCCATGCAGATTCCCGCCGACCTCCTGCCCGCCGACGGCCGCTTCGGATCGGGACCCTCCAAGATCCCCGGCGGTCGCCTCGAGGCGCTGGCCGCCACCGGCGCCGCGCTGATGGGCACCTCGCACCGCCAGGCGCCGGTCAAGGGGCTGGTGCGTCGGGTGCGCGAGGGGCTGGCGACGCTCTTCGACCTCCCCGACGGCTACGAGGTCGTGCTGGGCAACGGCGGCTCGATCGGGTTCTTCTCGCTGGCCACCTATGCGCTGATCCGCGCGCGCAGCCAGCACGTGGTCTTCGGAGAGTTCGCCAAGAAGTTCGCCGCGGAGGCCGCCTCCGCGCCGTGGCTGGGGCAGCCGACCATCCGCCACGCGGAGTACGGCGCCCGCACGGCCGCGGTGTTCGAGGACGACGTGGACGCCTACGCGTGGACCCACAACGAGACCTCCACCGGCGTGATGGCCCCCGTCGTCCGCCCCGAGGGCGCGCGCCCCGACCAGCTGGTGCTGATCGACGCCACCTCCGCCGCCGGCGGCCTGCCGCTGGACGTGCGCGAGTGCGACGTCTACTACTTCGCCCCGCAGAAGTCGTTCGCCTCCGACGGCGGGCTGTGGATCGCGCTGATGTCGCCGGCGGCGATCGCGCGCGCCGAGGAGCTGGCCGCGAGCGAGCGGCACATCCCGGCGTTCTTCGACCTGGCCGCGGCGGTCAAGCAGTCCCGGCTGGACCAGACCGTCAACACCCCGGCGGTGGCGACGCTGTTCCTGATGGCCGAGCAGCTGGACTGGATGAACGGCAACGGTGGGCTGGGCGGCATGGTCGCCCGCACCGCCGCCAGCGCGGAGGCGCTCTACGGCTGGGCGGAGGCCTCGTCGTACGCCGCGCCCTTCGTGGCGGACCCGGCACACCGCTCCCCGGTGGTCGGCACCGTCGAGCTCGACCCGGCGATCGACCGGGCGAAGGTGATGGCGGCGCTGCGCGAGAACGGCATCGTCGACGTGGACGCCTACCGCGGCGTGGGCACCAACCAGCTGCGCATCGCGATGTATCCGGCCGTCGACGCCGCCGACGTCGCCGCACTGACCCGCTGCATCGACTGGGTCGTGCAGAACCTGTGATCTGAGGTAGCGGATCGGGAGCTCTCCCGATGTGCGGCCCTACCTCAGGGCGCGAGTCTCGTCGGCATGAGCCACTACGACACCAGTTTCATCGAGGCGGAGCGAGCCTACCGGGCCGCACGGATCCGCGAGCAGATCGTCGGACGCCGACAGGCGATCCGGCTGCGCAAGGAGCGCGCCCGGCAGCGGAGGGCCACCGGCACCTGGGAATCGTGATGCGGGCCGCGCCGGCACCGGGGATCATGGCCGACGTGGCGCACACGAGTGGGACCCTGATCGGCCGCGACGCCGAGCTGAGCGAGCTCTCCGAGCTGCTCGGCGTCGCCACGGGTGCCGACGGACAGCGGGTGCACGTGCTGCTGTCCGGAGACGCCGGCGCCGGCAAGACCCGGCTGCTGCAGGAGCTGACCGAGGCGGCGGAGCGCACCGGCTGGCAGGGGTACGTCGGGCACTGCCTCGACCTCGGCGACAGCGCACTGCCCTACCTGCCCTTCTCCGAGCTGCTCGACCGGCTCGCCGACCGCTGGCCGGACGTGGTCGAGCAGGTCGGCCGCGGCTATCCCGACCTCGCCCGTCTCCAGCCGGTACGGCGGCTGCTCGGCGCCAGCGAGCCGGGCAGCGGCGACGCGGACCGGATGCAGCTGTTCGAGGGCGTGCACGCGCTGCTGGAGGCGCTCGCCGTCCACACGCCGCTGCTGCTCGTGATCGAGGACGTGCACTGGGCCGACCAGTCCACCCGCGAGCTGCTCACCTTCCTGTTCACCCGGCCGCTGACCGGCCCGGTCGCGATCGTGGCCTCTTACCGCACCGACGACCTGCACCGCCGGCACCCGCTGCGACGCCAGGTCGCGGAGTGGTCCCGGCTGCGCGGGGTGTCCCGGCTGAGCCTCGGCCCCCTCGGCGACGACGACGTCCGCGCCCTGGTCACCGCGCTCGACCCGGGCGCCACCGAGCAGGAGAAGCTCGACATCGTCGCGCGCGCCGAGGGCAACGCGTTCTTCGTCGAGGAGCTGGTCGGCGCCGCCAGCGGGCCCGACCGGTGGGTTCCGGACGAGCTGGCCGACGTACTCCTGGTGCGGCTCGACCGGCTCGACGAGGCCGCCCGCGACCTGGTCCGCACTGCCAGCGCGGCCGGCCGCAAGGTCACCCACCAGCTGCTCGCCGCCGTCACCGACCTGTGCGAGGACGCGCTCGACGACGCGCTGCGGCAGGCGGTCGAGTCGCACGTGCTCGTGGCCGGCGAGGGCGAGTACTGGTTCCGGCACGCGCTCCTCGGCGAGGCCGTCTACGACGACCTGCTGCCCGGGCAGCGGGTGCGGCTGCACGCCCGTTACGTGGCCGCGCTGAGCTCGGGCAGCGCGGCCGGCACCGCCGCCGAGCTGGCCCGGCACGCCCGGCTGGCGCACGACCTCGACACCGCGCTGGCCGCGAGCATCCGCGCCGGCGACGAGGCGGCGACCATCGGCGGCCCGGGCGAGGCGGCGGCGCACTTCGAGTACGCGCTGCAACTGCTCGCCGACCCTCACCGCGAGCTGCCGCCGGACGAGTCGCCGGTGCGGGTAGCCGAGGCGACCATCGACGCCCTGCTCGCCGCGGGGCACACCGAGCGGGCGGTGCGGGTGGCGGCCGATCAGCTCCACCGGCTCCCCGAGGACTGTCGGTCCGGCCGGGCTCGGCTGCTCACCGCCCAGGCGGTCAGCCTGGGCCTGCTCGACCACACCGAGCGCGACGCCGTGGACGTCTCGGCCGAGGCGGTCGCGGCCAGCGTCGACGCCGAGCCGGCGCTGCGTGCCCGGGTGCTGGCCAATCACACCCAGATCCTCTACTGGGCCGAGCGCTACGAGGAGGCCGAGCAGGTCGGCCTGGACGCGCTGGCCTTCGCCGAGCGGCACAACCTGCCGCGGGTCGCCTCGGCGGTGGTCACCACGCTCACCTCGGCCGGCCGGCCGCACACCGAGCCGGCGGCGTTCCGCGCGATGATGCCGGCCGCGATCGAGCGGGCCGTCGCCGCCGGCAACGTCGAGGCCGAGCTGCAGGCCCGCTACATCCTGGCCCGCTCCTACGAGGACGAGGGCGACTGGCCAGCAGCGGAGACCGCCTTCCGGTCGGTCGTGGAGCGGGCGGAGCGGTTCGGGCGGCCGTGGGCGCCGTACGCCTTCGAGGCCCGCCACCAGCTCGCCTGGGTCTACTACGTCACCGGTCGGTGGGACGAGGCGCTGGCCCTGCTCGCGATCGCCGTACCCGGTGCGCCGGCGCTGCCCTCCGCCGCCCTGGACTCGATCCGGCTCTCGATCCGACAGGCACGCGGCGAGAAGGTGCCACAGCGGATCCACCGGTCCCAGTGGGAGATCGACGGGATCGTGGTGGCGTTCAGCGCCGCCACCGAGATCCGGGCGGCCACCACGCCGGCCGCCGTGCTGCAGGCGTACGGCGAGGCGCGCGAGGCGCTCATCCGGGCCTGGGGACCCGGCTTCGCGGCCGGCGTCAGGCTCGCCGCCACCGCGCTGGGCCGGCTGGCCGACCTGGCCGGCGGGGCCGCCACCTCCGCCGAGACGGCCGAGACGACCGAGACGGCCGACCGGCTGGCCGACGACGCCACCATCGCCCAGCGCCACCATGCCGACGGCCCCGAGTGGGGACCCGAGGGCCGGGCGTGGATCGACCGGGTCGCGGCCGAGCGGCTGCGGCTGCGCTGGCTGCTGGAGGGCGGCGGTCCGTCCGCCGAGCTGGTCGAGGCGTGGCGCAGGGCCGAGGCGTCATTCGCGGCGTTCGGGCATGTGCACGAGCTCGCCCTGGTCCGCGCGGCCTACGCCGACGTACTGCGCGCCGGCGGTGACGCCGAGGCCGCGCGCGGGCTGGCGGAGCAGGCTCGCGCCGCCGCCCGTGCCCTGGGCGCCCGGCCGCTGCTGGCGCTGCTCGGCGACAGCGGGCCGGCGACCCCGCAGGCGACGGCGGCGCTGACCGCCCGAGAGGCCGAGATCCTGGCCCTGGTGGCCGAGGGCCGCAGCAACGGCGAGATCGGCCGGCAGCTGTTCATCAGCACCAAGACCGTCTCGGTGCACGTCTCCAACATCCTGGCCAAGCTCGGCGCCGCCAGCCGCACCGAGGCAGCCGCGATCGGCCGCCGCCGCGGACTGCTGCGCTCCTGACTCACCCCTTCCGCGGGGCGACCATCAGGTGGCGTGCGGGCCGCCGCCGGACCTCTGCCCCGGCCTGGTCGCCGGGCGATGCATCAGTGAGTGATCAGCCGCAGGGTGGCCCGCTCCAGGGCGATCTGCCGCTCGTCCGGCGTCGGGTAGGTGCGCCCGGCGACCGTCGCGATGGTGCGGCCCTCCTCGTAGGCGCCGACCACGCGCGGGTCGACGTAGGACCGGCGGGCCAGCGCGGCCGTGTTGCCCAGGAACTCCGCCACCTCCCGCATCACCGCCGTCACCACCCGCCGACGGGCCGTCCTCGAGGTGGCCGGCGGCGCCTCGGCCAGCGCGGTCGCGGCGAGCACGGTGGCGTGCCAGGTGCGGAAGTCCTTGGCGGTGGCGTCGACGCCGGTCACCGCGCGCACGTAGTCGTTGACCAGCTGCGGCAGCATCGCCCGCCACTGACGGCCCTCCCGGTAGGCCAGCAACTCCTCACCCCCGCGCCGACGCCGCATCACGTCCAGCGCCTCGCCGACCATGGCGTCGTCGATCTCGACCCGGTGGTCGACCCCGGACTTGCCGGTGAACGCGAAGACCAGCCGGTCCTGCACCCGTCGTACGTGTCGGCGCTGCAGCGTGGTCAGCCCGAAGCTGCCGTGCTCGTCGGCGTACACGTCGTTGCCGATGCGGAAGTAGCCCAGGTCGAGCAGGCGTACGGCGAGCGCGCACGCGCGCTCCAGCGGCATCCCCTCCCGCGCCAGGTCGGCCAGGACCTGGCGGCGGGCACCGCCCAGCGCTCGGCCGAACTCGAGCACCCGGTCGAACTTCTCCGCGTCCCGACGGGTGCGCCAGTCGGGGTGGTAGAGGTACTGCCGCCGGCCAGCCGCGTCGGTGCCGACGGCCTGCAGATGGCCGTTGGCGTACGGCGTGATCCACACGTCCTCCCAGGCGGGCGGGATCACCAGCGCCTTGATCCGAGCCACCTCCTCGGGCCCGAGCCGCTCGCCCGCCTCGTTGAGATAGACGAAGCCGCGACCGGCCCGGTGGCGCGTCCAGCCGGGCTGGTCGGGGGACGTACGACGCAGCCGGACCATGCCCCGCGCTGTACCCGCTCAGCGCGGTCGCAATGACCTGACCAGCACACCGATCGCCCCGGCCACGATCACGCCGCCCAGCACCCACGGCCACCACTCCCGCTCGGTGTGGTCGTCGGTGTGGTCGTCGGGCGCGATGGACGCGGCGGTGTCGGCGGTCGGCGGCAGCGGCGTCGCCTTCGCGGGCAGCCGGAAGCGCAGCACCTTGGAGTGCAGTCCCTCGCTCGACAGGTAGGCGGTGCCGTCGACGGCCACGCCGATCCCCTCGCCCTGCGGCTGCGAGGGCAGCCGGAAGGTGGCGATGTGGTCCAGCCCCGGCCAGGTGTAGGTGGCGGCGCTGAAGTAGCCGCGCACCACGATCTCCCGCCCGCCCGGCAGGAACGCCCCGTCGGTGGCGATCGGCAGCACGTGACCCACCGCGGTCAGCCGGTTGTCGACGCCGGCACGCAGGTGGGCGGGGGCGGCGTACACGGTGCCGCCGAACCAGCCCTTGGTGGCGACGTAGAGCCGACCGGTCGCGGGGTCGCACAGCAGCGTCTCGGCGTCGTGCGCGCCGTCGGGGTAGACCAGGGTGTAGACCGTGGGATGCACGCTCCGGTCTCCCCGACCGACCGGGATCTCGGCGACCTGGATGTGCGGCCGGGACGCGGAGTTGTCCCCGATGTCGCCGACCCAGACCCGGTCGCGGCCGGGTGCCGTCGCCAGCGCCTCAACGTCGCGCGGTGACTGCTCCCAGTGCGTCACGCCGACCGTCCGGCCCTGCTTGTCGACGGTGAAGACCCGGCCGGTGTCGCCGCTGTCGTTGGTGGTCACGAACAACCCGTCCGGTAGCACCACCAGCGCCGAGGCCTCGTCGATCGCGCTGTCCCGGAAGGAGAAGACGACGTTCTCGTGGCTGGCCGGCGCGACCGCCGCCCCGAGCAGGAACGGCACCGCGCTCAGCGCCGCCAGCGCCCGGGCGATCACGATCACAGCCCCAGCAGCTCGCCGAGCTTGGGCCGGATGCCCCAGGTGGCGACCAGGTCGTCGTACTCCTTCTTCACGCTGCCGCCCTTAACCGCACCGCCGGCACGCACCGCCCGCAGCAGCGTGTTGCGTGGAGTGTGCTGGCTCTCCACGAACTGCACGACGTCGACGCGGTAGCCCGACAGTCGCAGCAGGGTCGCCCGCAGCGCGTCGGTCAGCGTGTCCGCCAGGCGTTCGCGCAGGATCCCGTGCCGCGTCAGCATCGCGTACGGCGAGGGTGTCGGCGCCCTGCGCAGCTGCGCGGCGATGTCGTGGTGGCAGCACGGCGCGGCCAGCACCAGCGGGGCCTGCCAGCCGATGGCGCGGGCGAGCGCGTCGTCGGTGGCGGTGTCGCAGGCGTGCAGCGCCAGCACGACGTCCGGCGGCTCGGGCAGCTCGACGCCGTCGATGGTGCCGACCCGGAACTCGGCGTCGATGCCCAGCTGCCGCGCCACCTCGTTGTTGTGCCGCGCCGACTGCTCCTTGACGTCGACCCCGGTGACGACCACCGGCAGCTCGCGCACCGTGGTGAGGTAGCGCTGGGCGGCGAAGGTCAGGTAGCCGTTGCCGCAGCCGAGGTCGACGATCCGCAGCGGCTCCTCCGGCGTCGGCGCACGCAGCCGCCCCTTGGTCCGGGCCTCGCCGATCGCGGCGTCGAGCTGGCGCAGAAACTCCTCGACCTGCCGGTACTTCGCCTGTCGGCTGGGCTTGATCCGACCGTCCCGGTCGGCGATGCCGAGCGCCACGAAGACCGGGTCGCCCTCGGGCAGCAGTCGCTCCTTGGCCTGGTCGTGGCTGCGCTCGACCTCGACCGGCTCGGCGCGCGGCGCGGTACGCACCCGGGCGGTCAGCGGCTTGGTGACCAGCAGCTCGTGGGACTCCGTGCGGGTCTCCACGTGCCAGCTCGCGAACGGCTCGTCCAGCAGCTCGTCGAGCGCACTCGCCGCCTCGTCGGTCGAGCTTGTCGAGACCGGGTGGTTGGAGGTGAAGGCCTGGGTCGCGTCGTACGCGGTGATCTGCAGGTGGGTCCCCGACTTGAGGTCGACGTAGCGCAGCTCCACCCGGCGCCAGCGCGGCTGGGTGCCCTTCTGCCGGCCGCTCGCCACCGCCCGGACCAGCTGGTCCGGGTCGAGCAGCAGCGATCGCATCCGGTTCAGCGCCCGCAGCAGCGGCTCGCTGACCGTCGTGGGCGCCGCGGTCATCCCCTCACCAGCTGGGTGATCAGCACGACGAGCAGCAGGATCACCAGCGCCGCGGGGATGATCAGGCGGCGGTGACGGGGGTTCACCGTTCCAGTCTAGGAGCGGGTGCTCCGGGGTCTCACATCAGCGCGGGACAGTCAGCCGCGGTTCGATCCACGCCGCGATCGGCCCGACCTCGCGCAGGGTGCCATCGGCGATCGCCATGATGAAGTCGAAGGCCTCGTCGTCCGTGGCCACGAGCTCGTGGTCATTCATGCCCGGGAAGACGAACAGGACGTAGGCGCCCATCCGCTTGTTGCCGTCCACCAGCGCGTGGTTGGTCACGACGGAGTGCACCAGCGCCGCGATCTTGAGCGCCAGCGAAGGGTATGCCTCCTCGCCGAAGACCGTCGCCCCGGACCTGGCGACCGCCGAGTCCAACAGCCCGACGTCACGGATGCCCGGCGAGCCCATCTCCTGCTCGATCGCCAGCAGGTCCTCCAGGCGCAGGTATTCAGTCACACCGAACCCAGGCGCTTGAGCAGGTCGCCTCGCTCCTCGGTGACTCGCGCGATCAGCGCATCCCGCTTCTTCGTCCGCTTGGAGACGTACTCCTCGATCGCGATCACGACCGTCTCGTGGATCGATCGGCCCTCGCGCTCGGCCGTCGCGCGCAGCGCCGCCGCCTGCTCCTCGGTGAGTCGAAGTGTCATCGCCATGTCAGCATGGTATCGCGTGACACCACGCGATACCGCCCCCAGGCAAAGTATCACCGTGACAGTTTGCGCCGAGGGTGACAGTTGCAAAGTGTCACTCGGGCGCGAACTATCACGGTGACAGTTTGGGAGGGCGGCGGCTCACAGGCGCGAGGCGAAGAGCTCCGCGAGGTGCATCGTCGGCACGTCCGCGAGGTCGTCGAGCTGCACCCGGCACGACATCCCGTCGGCGAGTACGACGGCCTGCGGCTGCGACCGCACTGCGGGCAGCAGATGGGTCTCGGCGACCGCGACGCTGACCTCGTAGTGGCCCTGCTCGACCCCGAAGTTGCCGGCCAGGCCGCAGCAGCCGGCCACCTTGGTCACGACGGCACCGGCGCGTTCGAGCAGGCGCTGGTCGGCCTCCCAGCCCAGCACCGCGCTCTGGTGGCAGTGTGGCTGGGCGACGACCTCGACGCCGCTCAGGTCCGGCAGCGGCAGCTCCAGCCTGGTGACCAGCTCGGCGAAGGTGAGCAGCCCCTCGGCCACCGCCTGGGCCTGGGGCGCCGCGGTCAGCTCCAGCGCATCACCGCGCAGGGTGGCGGTGCACGACGGCTCCAGGCCGACGACCGGCACGCCGGAGGCGATGTAGGGCGCCAGCGTGTGCACGGTGCGCTCCACGATCGCCTTGGCCCGGTCGAGCTGGCCGGTGGTGATCCAGGTCAGGCCGCAGCAGGCGTCGTCCTCGATCACCCGCACCCGCAGCCCCTGCGCCTCCAGATAGCGGATCGCCGCCAGCCCGGAGCCGGGGAAGAAGTGGTCGGTGAACGAGTCGGCCCAGATCCACACGTCCGGCGTCTCGGTCGAGGACCCGGTCGGCGCCGAGCGCCGCAGCGTCCGGTTGGCGAAGCGCGGCACCGAGCGACGGCCGTCGATACCGGCGATCGCCTTGGCCAGCGCGGCGAACGGCGGCACCTTGAGCAGCACGTTGATCAGGAACGCGACCGGCGCCGCCAGCCGCGCCCACCGGGGCAGCCGACCGAGGAAGAGGTGCGAGCGGGGCCGCCGTACCCCGTGCACGGTGTGCTTCTGGTAGAGCGCCTCGGACTTGTACGTCGCCATGTCGACGCCGCTCGGGCAGTCGCTGGAGCAGCCCTTGCAGGCCAGGCACAGGTCGAGCGCCTCGCCCACTGCGGGGTCGGCCAGGCCCTGCACCAGGGCGCCGTCGAGCGCCTCCTGCAGCACCCGGGCGCGGCCGCGGGTGGAGTCCTTCTCGTCCTTGGTGGCCAGGTAGGAGGGGCACATCACGCCGGTGGTGCGTGGCGCGACGCACTTGCCCACGCCGGTGCAGCGGTGCACCGCCGCGCCCAGGTCGCCGTCGTCGTGCACCAGCCGCAGGCCGGCCCGCGGCCGGCTGCGCGGGCGCACCGGTCGCAGGTCGTCGGTGATCGATGCCGGCCCCCCGTCGGGCGCCGTGATGATGCCCGGGTTCATCAGGTCGTCGGGGTCACAGACCGCCTTGACCTGGCGGAACAGGTCGAGCGCGTCCTCGTCGTACATGAACCGCAGCAGCTCGCCGCGGACCCGGCCGTCGCCGTGCTCGCCCGAGAGCGTGCCGTGGTACTCGCGCAGCTTGACCGCGCAGGCGGTCATGAACTCGCGGAACACCTGTGCGCCCCGGGCGTCGCCGGGCTCGAACGGGAAGTCGATGCGGCAGTGGACGCAACCGTCGCCGAAGTGGCCGTAGGGCACGCCACCCAGCCCATGCCCGGCCAGGATCTCCTCGAAGTCGCGCAGCCAGCCGCCCAGATGCTCCGGCGGTACGGCGGCGTCCTCCCAGCCGCTGTAGGCGGGGGTGGGCAGTGAGCGCCCGGCGAGCCCGGCGCCGTCCTCGCGGATGCGCCACAGCGCGCTCGACTCGCGCACGTCGAGCACCAGCCGGGTCTCCAGCGCCCCGCTGGCCGCCGCCAGCCGGTCGGTGATCTCGCGGGCGTCCGCGCCGGCGACCTCGGCGAACAGCCAGCCGCCACCCCGGGGCAGGTCGGGCACCTTGCCGCCCTTGGCCCGGACCAGCTCGACGATGCGGGCGTCGAGGCCCTCGCACGCGATCAGCCGCCCGGGCGCCGCGGCGAGCAGGGCCGGCACCGCGTCGGCGGCCTCGGCCATGGTCGGGTAGCCGAGCACCAGCATCAGCCGGTCCTGCTCGTCGGCGACCAGCCGGACGGTTGCCTCCAGCACCGTGGCCAGGCTGCCCTCGGTGCCGACCAGAAACCGGTCGATCCGGCGCCGCTCCGGCAGCAGGTGCTCCAGGCTGTAGCCGCTCACCTGCCTGCCGAACCGGCCGAACTCGGTGCGGATCGTCCCCAGGTTGGCGTCCCCGATCGCGGCCAGCCGCGTGCCGGTCGCCGAGTCGACGCCGAGGTCGGTGACCTCGCCGTTCCCGAAGATCACCCGCATCGCCTCGACGTTGTCGACGGTGCGGCCGTAGCCGAGCGCCCGCGAGCCGCAGGCGTTGTTGCCGATCATCCCGCCGATGGTGCAGCGCGGGTGCGTGGACGGGTCCGGCCCGAAGCGCAGTCCGTACGGCGCCGCCGCGCGCTGCAGGTCGGCGTGCACCACGCCGGGCTCCACCCGCGCGGTGCGGGCCTCCGGGTCGATCTCCAGCACCCGGTTCAGCGCCCGGGTGTCGACCACGATGCCGGGACCGACCGCGTTGCCGGCGATCGACGTACCCGCCCCGCGCAGCGTGATGGGCACGCCCAGCGCGCGAGAGGCCTCGTGCACGGCCAGCAGCTCCTCGACGTGACGCGCCTTGACCACCGCCTGGGGGATGACCCGGTAGAGCGAGGCGTCGGAGGAGTAGAGCGCCTTGGCGAGGGTGGAGTCGTCGACGTCGGTCAGGCCCCTCGCCCGCAGCTCGGAGGCGAGGTCAGCGGCGGTGACTGTCACATCCCTAGTCTCCCATCGAGCGGCGGAAGATCGCCGCGAGGTCCTCGCCGGTGGGACGCTTCGGCGCGATGGAGAGCAACCGCTCCTGCTTGAGCGCGCCCTCGACCAGATCGTCGACGTCGGCCTCGGTGTAGCCGACCTCGGCCAGCCCGGCCGGGATGCCGATGTCGCGCATCAGGCCGGCCAGCACCTGCGGCAGTACGTCGGGGCCGCCTCCGGTGGCCGTCGGGTCGAGCAGTCTGGCCGCGGCCAGGTGCCGCTGCGGTGCGGCGTCGTACGTGAAGCGGAACGCCTCGGCCGCCGTCAGCGCCACCGACATGCCGTGCGGCACCATCGCGTGTCCCTCGGGGTAGCCCGGCGGCGTGTAGTCGCGAACCCGTCCGGCGATCGGGTAGGCGTTGGCGTGCGGGATGTGCACGCCGGCATTGCCGAAGCCGAGCCCGGCGAAGGTGGCTGCCATCGCCATCTGCTCGCGCGCTGGTGCGTCCTCACCGTGCGCCACCGCTCGCCGGAACGAGCTGGCCAGCAGGCCCAGCGCCCGCTCGGACCACATGTCGGCGACCGGGTTGGCACCGCAGTAGGGCACCCGCTGCTCGGGCCGCTTGCGCTCGAAGTCGGTGTAGGGCCGGGCGGTGTAGGACTCCAGCGCGTGGCAGAGGATGTCCATCCCCGCGCTCGCGGTCACCATCGCCGGCTGGGTGATCGTCAGCCGCGGATCGACCACCGCCAGGGTGGGACGCAGCGCGGCGTGGGAGATGCCGGTCTTGACCTGGAGGGCGAGCACGTCCAGGACGCACACCGTGGTCGACTCCGCGCCGGTGCCGGTGGTGGTCGGCACCGCCACCAGCGGCAGCAACGCGTTGATCGGCGCCAGGGCGCGTCCCACCGGCGCGTTGACGTAGTCCATCAGCTCACCGGGATTGGTGGTCAGCAGGTTGATCGCCTTCGCGGTGTCGATCGAGGACCCGCCGCCCACCGCCACGATGGCGTCGAACGGCCCGGCGGCACGGGCGAAGGACACCGCCTCCTCGAAGGACGCGTCGGTCGGCTCGACGTGCACGCCGTCGTACGTCGTCACCTCGATCCCGGCCGCGCCCAGCTGCTCGGCGATCCGGGCCGGGTGGCCGGTGGCGGCGACACCGGCGTCGGTGACCAGCAGCGCCCGGCGTGCGCCGTACCTACCCAGGTCGTGGCCGATCTCGTCGGAGGCGCCCGCGCCGAACTTCAACGCCGGCGCGGCATAGGTGAAGACCGTCTCGCTCACCCGGCCAACCTAGCGAGCGCCGTGCGCACCACGTCACGGATCGGCACCGTGCCGGCCGCGATGTCGGCCAGCCCGACCCAGGCCGCCGCGTCGGTGGTGCCGCCCAGCTCGGTCGAGAAGGGCTCGGCGCCGTCGGGCACGGTCGCGGCGAAGATCAGGTGGATGCCGTGGAACTCCTCGTGCCGACCGCTGGGGGCGGTGCCGGTCAGCGTGATGTCGTCGACGGCGAGCAGCCCGCCCAGCCGGCACTGCAGCCCGGTCTCCTCACGCACCTCGCGCACCACCGTCTCCCGCGGCGACTCGCCGAATTCGACGCCGCCGCCCGGCAGGCTCCACTGCCCCGGATGCGGGCCGTGCACGGAGTTGCGGGTCAACAACACCTGGTCGCCGCGCCTGATCAGCGCGTACGCCGACACCCGCTGCACCCGCTCCACCCGGTGCACGGCCAGGGCATCCCGGACCAGCGGGACGGTCGGCACACTGCCGTCGAGCACTCCGGCCAACGGCTTCCAGGCGGCCTCGGAGGTGGTGCCGCCGACCTCCTGGGTCTGCGGTGCGGGCGCGTCGGCGGCGACCCAGCCGTCGTACACGATGCGCAGGGCGTGCGCGTCGACCTGCCGACCGCGCCAGGTGCGTCGCCCGTGGTGGCTGAAGACCCGGGCGGTCTCGCCCACCGTGACCTCCAGGCCGGTCTCCTCGCGCACCTCGCGCACCACCGCCGCACGCGGGTCCTCGCCGTGGTCGAGCCCGCCGCCGGGCAGGCTCCAGACCTCGTCGCTGGTGACCATCGGCGAGAGCCGGCTGAGCAGGATGTCCTCGCCGCGCAGGATGACCGCATAGGCCGCCACCCGTTGCCGGCGCGGCAGCCGGCGACCTCCGCGGCTCATGACGCCCCGCTCACGAGAACGGCGGGCGGTGATCGAGCGCGATCGAACGACGACCCGCCCAGCGCCACACCCGAGCGGCCCGGTCGCGGTCCTCGTCGGTGACGAGGTTGCCCATCCAGCGCAGGGCCAGCGTCATCAGCCGGTCCGAGCGCATGCCCACCGGCCCGGCGGTGGCCAGCAGCCGGGGCACGGTGACGATCCCGGCGAGCCGGCGGGCGATGGAGAACGCCTCGCCGTAGTGCTCGCGCAGCAGCGCCGGCCAGGCGGTGGCGAGGTCGCCGTCGGCGGCGATCAGCTCGGCCACCAGCCGGCCGGTCTCGAGGCCGTAGTCGATGCCCTCGCCGTTGAGTGGGTTGACGCAGCCGGCGGCATCGCCGATCAGCGCCCAGTTCGGGCCGGCCACGCCGGAGACGGCGCCGCCCATCGGCAGCAGCGCCGACGCCTGAGCGCGCAGCTCGCCACCAAGGCCGAAGTCCGCGCGGATCGACGCGGCGTAGAGCCGCATCAGCGGTTTGATCGCGGCATCCGCGGGCCGCTTCGCGGTCGCCAGGGTGCCGGCGCCGAGGTTGACCTCGCCGGTGCCGAGCGGGAAGACCCAGCCGTAGCCCGACAGCACCGTCCCGGACGCGTCGCGCAGCTCCAGATGGGAGCTGATCCACGGGTCGTCGCTGCGCTCGGAGGCCACGTAGGACCGTCCGGCCACGCCGTACACGGTGTCGCGGTGCCACTCCCGGCCCAGCACCTTGCCCAGCGGCGAGCGGACGCCGTCGGCCACCACCAGCCGCCGACAGGCGATCTGGGAGCCGTCGCCGAAGACGACCGCCTCGACGCGTCCGCCGCTCCTCCGGCGTACGTCGACCGCGCGCAGCCCGTCCACCGCTGTCGCCCCGGCCTTGATGGCGGTGGTCCGCAGGTGGTCGTCGAGCTCGGTGCGCGCCACCGCCGAGCCCCAGTCCGGCAGGGACCCACCGGGCCAGCGCAGCTCCAGCGTCTGGCCGAAGCCGTGCGCGCGCAGACCGTGGTTGACGGTGTGGCTGCGGACCCAGTCCTCGAGCCCGAGCCGGCTCAGCTCGGCGATCGCGCGCGGCGTCAACCCGTCGCCGCAGGTCTTGTCCCGCGGGAAGACGGCCGCGTCGGCGAGCACCACGTCGGTGCCGGACCGGGCCAACCAGGCCGCCGCGGCGGAGCCCGCCGGGCCGGCGCCGACGACCAGTACGTCGGTCGAACTGGGAACGGCGCTCATGCGCCGAAGGCTACCTGGGCGTCAGCCTGCCGCCTTCGGCGGCGGGTCCTCCTCGCTCGGCACGAACCAATGAGCAAGCTCGTGGTTCGGCCTCGCTCGTCAGCCCTTCTTCTTCAGCGCCTGGTGGCTCAGCTGAGGGCTGAACGACTTGATCACCTTCCGCGAGCACGCCCGTGTCTGATAGGGCACGAAGAGGCTGACGTAGGCGTCGGGCACGTAGACCCGGAAGCCGTCGACCCGCTTGGGCCGGCACAGCGACTTGTCGTAGTTGGCGGTCTGCGCGATCTGCACCTTGCTCACCGCCCGCTGCCCGGGCTTGAGCACGAAGGAGCGTACCGGCGTCCCGGGCGCGCGCACCGCCGCGGCACCGATCTGGCGACCGTCGTGGTGGCCGACGAAGGAGAGACCGCCGTAACCGCCGGTGCGGCATGCATGCGTGGAGACGTTCCGATAGCGCAGGACGCCGAAGAGACTCCCGGCGGCCGCGCCCCGGGTCTTGAAGCTCACGCCCAGGTCGTGAGGGCCGCACTCGGGCGCACTCGCCTGGGCCGGCGCGGTCGTGGCCGGCAGGGCGACCAGGACGCCGCCGACCAGCGCGGCGCCGAGAAGCGTGCGGAACAGGTTCATCGTCATACCTCCGTCGCTGCGACAACTACGTCACGCCGGTACCCACCTGGGAGGTTGCATCCGAGAAATGCGCCGAGCGGCGCGGACTCCGCAGAGTCC
>NZ_DASZUF010000187.1:0-11220 GCF_035547795.1 Nocardioides sp. | reverse complement strand
CGAGAACAGCTGGTCGAAGAAGAACAACGCCACGATGAACCCGATCAGCAAGACCAGCGCCGCCTTGATGATCCGCGCACGCAACTCACGCAGATGATCCGACAGCGCCATCCGGCCATCGGGGCCGACCGGATGGACAGGCGTGCCCCGGACAAGGTCGACGACGCCCGTCAGGGACACGGCCTGGTCTCTCGATCAGGCGGACTCGCCGCTCCCGAGCCGGCGACGCTCCGCGTCCAGCTCGGCCTGGCGAGCCTCGAGGTCAGCCTTCCTCGCCTCCAGCTCGGGCACGCCCTTCTCGTCCTTGTCGTCATCGCGCAGGCCCTTGGTCTCGGCCTTGAAGATGCGCAGCGCCTGACCCGTGCCACGGGCGAGGTCGGGGAGCTTCGCGGCACCGAACACCAGCACCACGATCGCCAGGATGACCAGCCACTCGGCGCCTTCGGGCATCCCAATCAGCGGAACGATCACCACAACCCCGTTCGTCAGATTCAGTAAATCGTACTATACATTCTGCGCCATCCTAGGGGGTTGGACGGAGCGAGCACAAGAGCCGATGGGTGAACGCAAGCCCAACGGATGCCCGTCCGCGAGGGTGACGACGTGACGACTTCCGCGCGAGCGGATCGGCCGTCGAGCGGAACACTCGTCAGCGAAAAAAGCAGCACCCCCGACCGGGCTCTTCGGCCGGTCGGGGGCGTTCTGCTGGTGGGCGATACTGGGTTCGAACCAGTGACCTCTTCGGTGTGAACGAAGCGCGCTACCACTGCGCCAATCGCCCGGGGCACTCGTTGCGAGCGCTCGCCGAGACTAGCGCATTCCGCCGCCGAGCTCACATTCGGCGCGCCCCGATGGGACCAAGGTCGGGGGTGGTCTACGCCGCGGTCGGGCCTCGCCGTACCGTCCTCCGCCTCCGCTCGTTCTTCCTGATGAATCACATTGCGGAACCCGCGTCATGGGTAACGGAAGGAAACGTCTCACTGGCGACACCAGCGACGAGGAGCGAGAGATGACCCAGCAGCCCACCACCCCGGCCCTGTCCCAGGACATCACCCTGGTCTGCGTCGACCCGTGGGGCCGCCAGGTCGAAGTGCCGACCACCCTCGGCTACCGCGAGAGCGATCCCTACGCCGTCACGCTGACGTTCCACTCCGCCACCGGTGACGTCGAGTGGATCGTGGCCCGGACGCTGCTGCTGCAGGGCCTGGCGGCGCCCGCCGGCGAGGGCGACGTGAAGGTGTTTCCCAGTATCGACGACGACGCCCGCGCGGTCGCCGTCCTCGACTTCTGCTCCCCCGACGGCCGGTTGGTCACCCAGGCCAGCACGTACGAGCTGCAGACCTTCCTGGCCCGCACCTTCGCGGTGGTGCCGGTCGGCACGGAGAACGACCACCTTGACCTCGACGGCCTGGTGGCGGACCTGCTCGGCACCGCGGCCGAATAGCCGCTCCCCGTCAGCCGGGCGCCAGGTACTCACACTGCCGGAACGCAAACCGCCTCTGACCTGTCTTTGCAGGTCAGAGGCGGCTTCGTGCTGGTGGACGATACTGGGTTTGAACCAGTGACCTCTTCCGTGTCAAGGAAGCGCGCTACCACTGCGCCAATCGTCCGGGCTCTTGAATTTTCGTGGGTTGGAGGTGGGTACGGGATTTGAACCCGTGTACACGGATTTGCAGTCCGTTGCCTCGCCTCTCGGCCAACCCACCGCGGAGGCTGTGCACCTCAGAGCGGACGACGAGGCTCGAACTCGCGACCTCAACCTTGGCAAGGTTGCGCTCTACCAACTGAGCTACGTCCGCTTGACTCCTCGGCTCGGCCCTCCCCTTCCGGTTCGACCCTCGCCTCGGCGACGACGAGAACATTAGCCGAGACCCCACAGCGCGCCAAATCGGGGGTCACCGGCGTGTCATTCGTCCCGTCGACGCAGCCTGACCCACGGGTAGGTTGGCCGGGTGACGCGCGTTTCTCGGACCCTGGCGGCCCTGCTCGCCGTCCTCGTCGTGGCCACCGCGAGCCAGGGGTACGCCGCGGCCCGCCGGCTTCCGCCCGGCTACGCCGACCCCTCCACCACCGCGGCCACGGCCGGCCCGGCGTACACCGCGCTGGCGAAGCGCCCCACCGCACGATGGGTGACGAGCTCGATCCCGACCGGACAGGTCCGGCGGGCGGTCGCCGGCTACGTCGACGCGGCAGCTGCCGCCCACCGCACGCCCGAGCTGGCCATCTACGCGATCCCGGCCCGCGACTGCGGCGACTACTCCGCGGGCGGACTGACGAACGGCCCGGCGTACCGGGCCTGGATCAGGCAGGTCGCCGCCGGGCTCGCCGGCACCCGCACGCTCGTCGTACTAGAGCCCGACGCGCTCCCCCAGCTCGGCGCCTGTCGCGGCCAGGGGCACCGCGCCCGGCTGCTGCGGTGGGCCACCAAGCGGCTCGCCCGGGCCGGTGGTTGGGTCTACCTCGACGCCGGACACAGCACGTGGGTGTCGCCCCGGGTGATGGCCACGCGGCTGAAGCGGGCCGGCGTGGCGCGTGCACGAGGCTTCTCCACCAACGTCTCCAACTTCCGCCCCACCGGCGCGGAGAAGAGATACGCCCGCCGGATCGTCCGCGCGCTGCGCGGGCTCGGCGTGCACGGTGTGCACTACGTCGTCGACACCTCCCGCAACGGCGCCCACCCGGCCCCGGCCGGCAGCGACTGGTGCAACCCGGTCCAGGCCCGGGTCGGGGCCGCGCCGCGGCTGGTGTTCCGGGGCGCCTTCGACGGCCGGCTGTGGGTCAAGCACCCCGGTGAGTCGGCCGGCCCGGGCCACGGCGGGCCGGCCGCCGGCGCCTGGTGTGCCCTGCTCGCCGACCGGCTACTCGGCCGCGATCCGACCGAGAGCCATTGCTGAGCCCGACGTCTGTCGGCACCATGCCGGTCTAGCCCGATCACACCAGGATGGGTGATTCCGCCCACAGCAGGCGCCGGCGGCGTACCGTCTGGCCCGGTCCCGTCCCCACAACTGGACCCAGGTGAAGGTGGAGCTGCCCCCGGCCGCCGTGTCCCGCCGGGGGCAGCTCTCCTCTCACAGCTACGCTCACCGGGTGACAGCACCGCCTCCGCAGATGCCGCCGAACCTGCTGGCCCACGCGCTGGCTGCCAAGGGCTTCATGCCGCCCGAGGAGGGCGCTCTGCTCTTCCGGTACGCCGTCCAGCGGCTGCCCTTCGGCCCCGCACTCGAGGTGGGCACCTACTGCGGCAAGTCGGCCGTCTATCTCGGCGCCGCCGCGCAGGCGACCGGTGGCACGGTGTTCACCGTCGACCATCACCGCGGCTCGGAGGAGAACCAGGCCGGCTGGGAGCACCACGACGCCACTCTGGTCGACGCCGACCTGGGCGTGATGGACACATTGCCGGTCTTCCGGCGCACCGTCCACGACGCCGGGCTGGAGGAGCACGTCGTCGCCGTGGTGGGCCGCTCCCGGACCGTCAGCCGATGGTGGAGCACTCCGCTCAGCCTGCTGTTCGTCGACGGCGGACACGGCGAGCAGCCCGCGCGCGACGACTACGAGGGCTGGACGCCGCACGTGATGCCGGACGGCCTGCTGATCATCCACGACGTGTTCCCGGACCCGGCCGACGGCGGCCGCCCGCCGTACGAGCTGATCTACCTGCCGGCGCTGGCCAGCGGCCGCTTCGAGGAGGTCGAGGCGCTCGGGTCTATGCGGGTGCTACGCCGGGTCTGAGACCGGGTCGCAGCCGCACTCCAGCGCCAGTTCGGCGAAGCCCGGGGGCAGCGACGTGCCGCGCATGATGCCCGAGCCGGCCGTGGCGGCGCCGTACCGCTCCCCCAGCGCGTCCACCGCCAGGATGACCGCCGCGGCGGTGTAGGTGGTCTGCTCGTGCGGCCAGTACACGTCCGGGTTGTCGTTGTCGTAGGTCGGATCGTCGTAGACCCAGCCCGTCCAGTACGAGCCGTCGGGGTGGCGCAGGTGCTGCATGTCGGCCAGCAGCGATCGCGCCCGCTCGTGGTCGCCGATCGCGTCCAGGGCCATCGCCAGCTCGCACGTCTCCGCGCCCGTGACCCACGGGTTGGTGTCGACGCACCTGATCCCCAGCCCGGGTACGACGAAGTCCGCCCACCGGGTCGCCAGCAGCTCGCGACCCGCCTCACCGCGGACGGCGCCGCCGAGCACCGGGTAGTACCAGTCCATCGAGAACGTCGACTTGTCCGCGAACAAGTCACGATGCCGCCGCAGCGCATGCCCCAGCCGCCCGCCGGCCAGCTCCCATTCCGGCTGCGGGTCGTCGAGCAACTCCGCCAAAGCCACGCCGGCCCGCAGCGCGTGATGGATCGAGGAGCAGCCGGTGAGCAGGCAGAACTCGTCCACCGGCGTCCACCAGATGCCGCCCCAGTCCTGCTGCAGGGAGACCACCCAGTCCAGCCCGGCACGCACGCTGGGCCACAGCCGCGCCACGAAGGCCCGGTCGCGCCGGATCAGCCAGTGGTGCCACAGGCCGACCGCGAAATACGCCGACATGTTGACCTCGCCGCGCTCGTCCTCGACGACGCCGTCGACGATCTTCATCGGCCACGAGCCGTCGGCCCGCTGCAGCGTCGGCACCCACAGCAGCGCGCGCTCGGCCGCTGCCACCTCGCCGCCGACGAGCAGCGCCATCGCGCCCTCGACGTGGTTCCAGATGTCGACGTGTTCCCCGACCGTCCACGGGATCGCGCCGGAGGCCTCCTGCATCGCCGCGATCGACGCGGCGGTCTGGCGGACCTGCGCGGCGGTGAGGACGCCCTCGACGTACGGGACCATCACTTCGGCCCGGCGCTCGGCGCCGCGGTGGGCTTGGTGAAGTAGAGCACCATCGACTTGCCGATGGCCGGGTCGAGGACCTTCCCGGCCCACCGCAGCACCGCGGGCTGCTTGACGATCTCCCACACCAGGAGCCTGTGGTAGGCCCTCGCCAGCGGGTGGTCGTCGTTGGTGACGCCGACGGCGCACTTGATCCACCAGTACGGCGAGTGCAGGCCGTGGGCGTAGTCCTTGCCGTCGAAGACCATCCCCGCCTTGGTGACCTTGTCGGTCAGCTCCTCGGCGGTGTAGATGCGGATGTGGCCACCGGGGACGTTGTGGTAGTCGGCCGACAGCTTCCAGTTCACGATCTCCGGGAACCAGCGCGGCACGCTGACCGCCATCGTGCCGCCCGGCCGCAGCACCCGGACGAGTTCGGCGATCGCCTGGATGTCGGCGGGGATGTGCTCGAGCACCTCCGCGGCGACGATCCGGTCGAACTCGCCGTCGGCGAACGGCAGCGCGAGCGCGTCGCCCTCCTTGATCTCGGCACTGGCGCCCTCGGGCACCTCGCCGGCCTCCTTCATGGCCCAGAACCACTCCTGGACCTTGGCCAGCTCGGCGGTGTCCTGGTCGAAGGCGATCACGTCGGCACCGCGGCGGTACATCTCGAAGGCGTGCCGACCCGCGCCGCAGCCCATGTCGAGCACGCGGTCGCCGGCCTTCAGGCCCAGGCGGTCGAAGTCAACGGTCAGCATCACTTCTCCTCGGTGGTCGAGTCTGTCGAGACCCGATAGGCGTCGATGACGTCCTGGTACGCCGCGGCCACCTGCTCGGCCACGGACCGCCAGCTGAAGAGCTCCTCGACCCGGGCGCGGCCGCGGGCGCCGTACGCGGCCCGGCGGGCGGGATCGTCGAGCAGGGCCGCGAGTGCGGCGGTCAGCTCGCCGACGTCGCCCGGCCTGACCAGGTCGGCGCACAGCCCGTCGGGGCCGACCACCTCCGGGATCGCGCCGGCGCGCGAGACCACCAGCGGCGTCGCGCAGGCCATCAGCTCGGCGGTCGGGAGCGAGAAGCCCTCGTAGAGGCTCGGCACACAGGCGATCTCGGCGCTGCCCATCAGCTCGACCAGCTCGTCGTCGCCGACGCCGTGCACGAACCGGACGTGGTCGCCGATGGAGAGCCGCTCGATGAGCTGCTCGGTGCGGCCGCCCTGTTTGGGCTTGGTCACCAGCACGAGCTCGACGTCGCGCTCGGTGCGCAGCTTGGCGAACGCCTCCAGCAGCGTGCCGATGCCCTTCATCGGGGCGTCCGCGCTGGCCATCGCCAGGATCCGGCCGGGAACGCGGGGCTTGACCGGCGGCACGAAGCGCTCCTCGACGCCGAGCAGGATGACCCGCATCCGCGCCGGGTCGACGCCGAAGTCCTTGGCGATGTCCCGCTTGGACGCCTCGCTCGGGGTGAGGATCAGCCGCATCCGCCGCGCGACCCGGGCCTGCATCCGGACGAAGGAGTACCACCGCCACACCCCGAAGCGCTTCTTCAGCGAGGGCGCCGCCGCCAAGTCGATGCGCCGGTCGAAGGAGATCGGATGATGCAGCGTGGTGATGAGCGGCAGGCCGAGCTTCTCGATCTGAAGCATGCCGGTGCCGAGGACCTGGTTGTCGTGCACGATGTCGAAGTCGTCCACGCGCTCGGCGAGCACCTTGACGATGCGCTTGGAGAAGGTGAGCGGCTCGGGGAACGCCCCGCTGCGCATCCGCAGCCACTCCTCCACGTCGATGCGGTCACGGAACTCGCGCGGGTGCGGGTTGCGGAAGGGCTTCGGCTCGCCGTACAGGTCCAGGCTGGGGACCTTGGTCAGGCCCACGCCCTCGTCGAGCTCCGGATAGGGCTGGCCGGAGAACACCTCGACGGTGTGTCCGAGCCGGACCAGCTCGCGGCTGAGGTGGCGGAGGTAGACACCCTGTCCTCCCACATGTGGCTTGCTGCGGTAGGACAGCAGGGCGACCCGCATCCGTCACGTCCCTTCGTTGCCGAGATCCGTCCGTGGCGCGGGAGGTACCCGCCGGTAGGTTCTCCAAGATTAGATCACGTTCCACTCAGCCTTCGCTGGAGTGGCCTGGGAAGACGTGAGCGTGCGGGTCGACCACCGGAGCCAGGTTGTTGACGGCCGTGGCGGCCTCGCCGAAGCCGACCGCGATCAACCGGACCTTGCCCGGGTAGTCGGTCACGTCACCGGCGGCGTAGACCCGCTCCCGGCTGGTGCGCATGGTCTGGTCGACCACGATGTGGCGCTTCGCGGTCTCGATCCCCCAGCTCTGCAGGGGGCCGAGATCGGCCACGAAGCCGAGCGCCGCGACCACCGCCTGGGTGGGGATGACCATCGTCTCGCCGTCGACCTTGAGCTCGGCCTCCTCGACGGTGGTGGCGCCGCGCAGCTCGACGACCTCGGCGTTGGTCAGGATCCGAGCGCCGCTGGCCCGCACCTGGGCAACGGTGCGCTGGTGGGCACGGAAGGCGTCGCGGCGGTGCACCAGCGTGACGCTGCGCGCGATCGGCTCCAGATGCAGCGCCCAGTCGAAGGCGGAGTCGCCTCCCCCGACGATCACCACGTCCTTGCCGGCGTACGGCGCGAAGCTCGGCACGAAGAACTCCATCCCCCGCCCCAGCCAGCCCTCCCCGGCCGGCAGCGGGCGCGGGCTGAAGGTGCCGATGCCGGCGGTGATGAGCAGCGCCTTGCTGGTCACCTGAGTGTCGTCGTCCAGGGTGACCGTCAGGCTCTCGTCGTCCCCCTCGAGGGCGACCGCGGTGTTGCCGAGCAGGTACGTCGGATCGGCGGTGTTGGCCTGCTCGACGAGCCCCTCAACCAGGTCGCGGCCCTTGACGCTGGGGAAGCCGGCCACGTCGAGGATCTGCTTCTCGGGGTACATCGCGGTGATCTGGCCGCCCAGCTCGGGCAGCGAGTCGACGACCGCCACCCGCATCCCGCGGAAGCCCGCGTAGTACGTCGCGAACAGGCCGGTGGGGCCGGCTCCGATGATGGTCAGGTCCGTCTCCACATGCTGCGCCACCCGCCCGATCCTGCCCCTGATCCCGGGCCGGCTCAATAGGTGTGCCGTCGTGCTCCCCGCCGCCGCGCTCCCCCGCCGTCACTGGAACGGCGTGGTCCGGGCCACCTGCAGCGACCTGCTCAGCGAGAACGGCGAGGCCTGACGGACCAGCCAGGGCCGCCCGAACCAAAGGTAGGCGTCGACGTACCGCTGCGCGTTCCTGGTCTGCTCCGCGGTGAGATCCAGGCGCGGGTCGGTGACGTTCGTGGTCGGCGGGATGCCGAGGGTGTCGCACCGTGTCTCGCCGGTCGAGCCGCACGGCTCGGCGTTGTCGAAGTCGCCGTGCGGGTGCTTGGCGTAGTACTGCGCCCAGGTGAACGGGCGGCCGTTGTCCGCGGTGTCGATCACGATGTGCTTGTCCCGGTAGCCCGCCTGCGCGAGCGCCCGGACCAGCGTGGCGCCGTACTCGATGTTGTCCCCGACGCTGGAGTAGTGAGTGGCGCCGAGGGCGATCCCGCGCACGTACTGGATGCCGGCCGCCTCCAACAGCGGCACCTCCTTGGCCACCGAGAGCCAGTCGGCGTCAGAGGCGTCGAGGTAGACGGTGGTGTTCTTCAGGGCGCCGAAGCGCTGCGCGGCGTAGCGCACCAGGCCGAGCCGGGTCGCCGGGTCGGCGGTTCGCTTGTCGTGGGGATCGTTGGGTACGGCGTCCAGCCCCAGGTCGGGCTCGAGCACCATCGCGACCCGGGCGTCGCCGATCGCGGCGGCGACCTGGTCGACCCAGGCGCGGTAGTCCTGCTGCTCGGCGCGGCTCAGCGGCGTGCCGCGGCCGGACTCCTCGCGCGGCCACTGCCGGAAGACGGCCATCTGCACCAGCGTGTTGGGGTCGCCGTCCTGCTGCTGGGCGATGAAGTCGCGGACGTCGGCGCCGATCCGGGACGTGGGGATGTTCGCCGCGAACCAGATCATCCGGGGCTGCAGTGCGATCCGGCCGAGCAGCGTCTTGTCGGTGCCGGTAGCGCGCTGATAGGCGGGATAGATGCCGTTCCACGGTCCGCGGTAGACGCCCCACCGGCCGCCGGTCAGCGGGTTGTCGGGCAGGACGGTGGCCGGCGCGCTGGTCTTGCTCACCTGCCGGTACCCGGGCCGGCTGCCGGTGACCCGCACCGCCAGCCGGGCTCCGACCAGCCCGCGCTTGGGCCGATAGGTCCTGGAGGTGGCGCCGGCGACCGGCGTACCGTCGGCGAGCCACTGGTAGCTCAGCGCGACGTCATCCGGCCACGCCCGTGGCACCCGTGCGGTGACCTTGGCGCCGACGGTGGGCCGGCCGTGCAGCCGAGGCTTGTGGGGTGCCTTCATCGGCAGTGGAGCGCTGGGGCTCGGGGCGGCCGACGGGCCGGCCACACCGGATCGCGAGGCGGAGGCCGTCGGGATGCGGCGAGCGCTCGGGTCGGCCTCGGAGCCACCACGGGTCAGGCCGACGATGACCGCGACGACCACCAGGATCAGGACCGCGATGCCGCCCGCGATCCACCACCGCCGACGCGGCGGCTGGATCGCGAGGTGGGACACGTCCGCCGAGAGTACCCGCCCAGCTCCCGCCCGGCTCACTGTCGGCCGAACGTCAGATCAACGCGCCGGCTTGAGCAGCGACGCGTCGACCATGGTGTTGCCGGCATCGACGTCGGCGCGGCGGACGCGGGTGCGGACTCGGCGCCGCTGGCGCAGGATCATGGCCAGGCCGAGGGCCCATACGACGTACTGGAACGACATCGCCCACCGGAACGCACTGCCGGTGTATCCGGCGCCGTTCGGGGTGCGCCAGTCGAGGATGAAGCCGATCGCGACCACGGTGATCAGCGCGGCCACGAAGCCGGCGACGTTGATGATGCCGCTGGCGCTCGCCTGCCGGTGCGAAGGGTTGCTGGTGCGGCCGACGTCGAAGCCGATCATCGAGGCGGGGCCGCCGAAGCCGACGACCAGCACCAGCAGGAACAGCAGCCACAGCGGCGCGCGACCCGGCCAGGCCAGCACGACCGTCCAGACGGTGACGATGCTGGCGACGACCCACAGCGCCATCGTGGAGCGGTGCCACGGGTGTCGCCCGGCCAGGTAGCCCATCAGCGGGCCGGAGGCCAGGCCGACCAGCGTCAGCACCGTCAGCAGCGCGCCGGCCGCGCCGGCGGACACGTGCTCGGCCTTGACGAAGAACGGGTAGCCCCACAGCAAGCCGAGCACGTTCGAGCTGAACGGCGTGGTGAAGTGCACCCAGAAGCCCAGCCGGGTGCCGGGCTGCGCCCACGCGGCTCGGATGTTGGCGCCCAGCGCCCGCAGCGGCAGCGACTCACCGCGCAGGCTGCGGCTCTGCGGGGCGTCGCGCAGGAAGAGCAGGACGCCGACGATGGTGACCGGGCCGGCGAACGCCGCCGCCAAGTAGGCCGGGGTCCAGCCGAGGTGGATCAGCATCCACGACAGCGGGATGGCGGCCACGATCGCCCCGACCTGGCCGACGTTGCCGGTCAGCTGGGTCACCAGCGCGATCCGGCGCAACGGGAACCAGCGGCCGACCAGGCGCAACACCGAGATGAACGTCATCGCGTCGCCGGCGCCCACGAAGGTGCGCGCGACCAGCGCCTCGGGGTACGTCGTGGCCAGCGCGAACCCGGTCTGCGCCACCGTCATCAGCAGCGCGCCGGTCATCAGCACCCGGCGGGAGCCGAATCGGTCCACCATCAGGCCGACCGGGATCTGCATCCCGGCGTAGACGACCAGCTGCAGCATCGTGAAGAACGACAGCTGCGCGGCCGAGATCCCGAACCGGTGGTTGGCCATCAGCCCGGCCACGCCGAGGCTGGTGCGGTTGAACACTGCCACGAAATAGACCGCGACCCCGACTCCCCACACCAGCCACGCGCGCGGGCTGGTGGACGTCGAGGTCACGTCCGAATTCTACGGCGCACAGAGGGCTCGCCTCGCATCCGCAAGCGGGCCTGAGACCGTGTGATCGCTCACGTGCGGGGCAGCCCTCACCCTCACTCCCGTCGCTCTTCGTGCTGCGTGGCGCTGGTGGCGGTGAACAACTGGCTAGCGGGGCGGGCATGCGGCCGGCGTGTGGCGACGATTGCTAGCCAGTTTTCCGCCCACCGCCGCCCGGAACCAGCGCAGATCCATCACGCCGAACACCCGCGCACGCGGCCGCGAGCTCTCACTTCGTCGCTTCCATCATCTGGCGCAGCTCCTTCTTCAGGTCGCCGATCTCGTCGCGGAGCCTGGCCGCGACCTCGAACTGCAACTCGGCGGCGGCGCCCTTCATCTGCTCGGTGAGGTCCTGGATCAGCTGGGCGAGGTCGGCGCTGGGCAGCCCGACCAGGCCGTGCTCGCG
>NZ_DASZUF010000186.1:0-12295 GCF_035547795.1 Nocardioides sp. | reverse complement strand
GCGGCGATCTCAGAGCGCAGGCCGTCGAGGACGTCGGCGACGAGAGCGCCGGTAGCGGCCTGCCAGTGTCCGGAGTTGGCAGCGCGCTCGGCGGTCTCGACGGCAGCGGCGCGGGCGTCAGGGGTAAGCACGGGTCAGCCTTTCTGTGTGTGGGTGGGGTGAGGGGTTGCGCCGGATCAGTCGTCCGGGGTCAGGGACGCGGCGGCGCGGAGAGCAGCGAGGAGAGCAGTCGTTCGCTCGACCTCGGCGGAGAGAGCGCGAGCGCGGCGCTCGCGAGAGGCCTTCGCCCGGCAGCGACCGGAGCAGACCTCAGCGTCAGAGCGGGCAGCGTCGAAGGCAGCGCCGCAGACAGGGCAGATGACGGAGTGAAGGGCCACGGCGGGCCTCCTTTCAGGTAAGCGAACGTGCGGGTAAGTGCCGAGAAAAAGCCCCCGCGCCGGGCATCGGGAAAGGACTAGAAGCGATGCAGCGCGCAGCGCGGGGGTGATGAAGTCGAGATCTCCTTCCGAGGAAGGAATGGGCCGGGGTGTTGGCAGATCTCCGGCTCTAACCCTGTAGTGGGCCTGCGGTGTTACATCCGTCAGGTCGGAGCGCGAGGTGGGCCACAACGGAGGCAGGCGAGTGAGCGTCCCGTGGAGTGGTGGGGTTTGGGGTAGGACGGCGGGGCTCCGTAGCTGAGGGGGCCATCGGCGAGATCTTCGGTGTGAACGGCCAAGCACACATCGAAGAGGAGTCCACCGATGGCCCTACCCCAGTCTGCCCTGTCTGAGCTGCTCGAGGCGTTCCGTGCCGGTGATGGCGTGGATCTGATCCGTGACTCGGTGCGGGTCGCGTTGCAGGAACTGATCGAGATCGAGGCGACCGAGCGGATCGGCGCCGCACCCTACGAGCGGACTCCGGATCGAGTGACCGAGCGCAACGGGCACCGGCCACGGATGCTCACCACGAAGGCCGGCGACGTCGAGCTGCGGATCCCCAAGCTCCGCAAGGGGTCGTTCTTCCCCTCGATCTTGGAGCCGCGGCGTCGGATCGATCAGGCGCTGTATGCGGTGGTGATGGAGGCGTACGTCCACGGCGTCAGCACCCGTTCGGTCGACGACCTGGTCGAGGCGATGGGCGCCGACACCGGGATCAGCAAGTCCGAGGTCTCGCGGATCTGCGCCGCCCTGGACGAGACCGTCGGGGCGTTCCGCACCCGGCCCTTGGAGCACACCGAGTTCCCCTACGTCTACCTGGATGCGACCTACCTCAACGTCCGCAACGCCACCGGCCAAGTCACCTCGATGGCGGTCGTCGTCGCGACCGGGATCGCCGCCGATGGCTCGCGGGAGGTCCTCGGCGTCGACGTCGGCGACAGCGAGGACGAGACGTTCTGGCGCGGCTTCCTGACCGCGCTCAAGCAGCGCGGCCTGCACGGGGTCCGGCTGGTCATCAGCGACCAGCACGCCGGCCTGGTCAAGGCGTTGAAGCGGTCCTTCCAGGGTGCCGGACACCAGCGGTGCCGGGTCCACTTCGCCCGCAACCTGCTCGCCCACGTCCCCAAGAGTCACGGCGACATGGTCGCGGCGGTGTTCCGCACGATCTTCGCCCAGCCCGACGCCACCGCGGTCAGCGCGACCTGGGACGAGGTCCGCGACCAGCTCACCCGGTCGTTCCCGAAGATCGGGCCACTGATGGACGAGGCGAAGGCCGAGGTCACCGCGTTCACAATCTTCCCCCGAGCCCACTGGCAGAAGATCTGGTCGACCAACCCGCTCGAGCGGGTCAACAAGGAGATCAAACGCCGCTCCCGCGTGGTCGGGATCTTCCCCAACCCCGCCTCAGTGATCCGCCTCGTCGGCGCCGTCCTGGCCGACATGCACGACGAGTGGCAAGCCGGCGACCGCCGCTACCTGTCCGAGGGATCCATGGCGCTGCTCTACCCAGACAGCGATACTGGTCTCATCGCCGCGATCGACAGCGGCGAGTAGGCACCGAGGATCAACCTCGAAGCCCACCACCCCGCGGGGCTCTGCCTGTGCGGGGATCGGGGCCGGGCGTCTGCGGAGTGAACGATTGCGCGGCGGCAGGGTGGTATTCCCCTGGCCATGAACGCTTGTCCGGGGACCGGGCCGGGCGCTGGGCTGATGAACAGGTGTGTGCTGCAACCGGGGTGAGCCACCTACAAATCGAACGCCCGTGCGCCGCTGGACGACCGTTCAATTCGTCCGGCGACCTTCTGGATCACCGGACAACCGTTCATTTCGCCGAGGGGGCAGTCGGATCGCTGGACGGTTGTTCAGCCCCACCCGGCGAGCCACCCGGATGGCTGGACAACTGTTCATTTCGCCGACCTCGGCCAGTCGGATCTGGACAACCGTTCAGTTCACGGGGGAGGCCGTCGAGTCCTCGGACGATCGTTCAATCCGAGCAATGCGTCCTTGGATCTCCGGACGATTGTTCGGCGAGCAAGAACGATCGTCCGGCGGGGCGAAGGACGATCGCTCAACGCGCGAGGTGGACCAGCACCTCGTGGTGGCCCGTGTGGGGGAACATGTCGAGCAGCCGCGCCGAGACCGGGCGCAGCGACGGCATCGCGGCCAGGTCGCGAACGAGCGAGTCGACATTGCACGAGGAATAGAGAACGTGGGGGACATCGGCCGACTCCAGCCAGCCCGCCAGTTGTGGCCCGACGCCACGCCGGGGCGGGTTGACGATCACCAGGTCCGGCGCGTCGGTACGCGCGAGAGCCCACGAGGTGGCATCACCCGCGACCCACGTCGTCGACCCGGCGACGCCGATCTCCACCGCCGAGGTCCTCGCCGACTCGACCGCCTGTTCGCTCACCTCGACGCCCACGACCTGCCGGCCGGGTGCCGCCACATGGAGCCCGAAGCCGCCGACGCCGCAGTAGAGATCCCATACCGACGCCGGCCCGATGTCGGACACCAGCGCCACGGCCGAGCGGTAGAGCGCCGCCGCGACGGCGGTGTTGGTCTGGAAGAACGACTGCGGCCGCAGATGCAGGTCGATGTCGTTGACGCGCATCCGCAGCGTCTTCCCGTGCAGCGGGATCTCCTCGGGCCCCTCCAGGATCGCCTTGTGCTCAGGCTGCAGGTTGACCGACGCGACCGCGACCGGAAGCGCGTCGACCAGCCCGGGCAGCTGCGTGCGCAGCCGGGCCAGCGCCTCCCGCGAGCGCAGCACGAACCGCACCATCAGCTCGCCCTCGGGCGATTCGGTCACGATCAGGTGCTTGAGTTCGCCGGCGCGCTCGGGCACGGAGTACGGCGTCAGCCGGGCCTCGGTGACGAACGCGGCCAGCGCCGGCAGCGCGTCGTGCAGCCCGGCGCTGTGCAGCCCGCACTCACGCAGGTCGATGCCGCGGCCGTCGGGGGAGAGGATGCCCAGCGTCGGCGACTCGACGGTGCCCGCCACGACCATCTTGGCCTTGTTGCGGAAGCCTTCCTCCGCCGAGCGCACCGGCTCGGACCAGCGCAGCTCGGCGCCTCGCCGCCCGGGAAGTCCGGCCAGCGCCGCCTCCACGCGCGCCCGCTTGGCCGCCAGCTGCTCCTCGTAGGGAGTCTCCAGGAAGGTGCACGAGCGGCACCTCCCGGCCTCGAAGTAGCCGCACCTCACGACGCGAGCCAGCGGTCGATATCGGCGAGGATCGACGCCTTCGTCGAGTCGGGGGCGCACGAGGCTCGCACGGACATCCGGGCCAACTCCGCCAGCGCACCATCGGACAGGTCGTGGGCGGCGCGCATCGCGGCGTACTGGCCGAGCAGACGCGAGCCGAACAGCACCGGGTCGTCGGCCCCGAGCGCGACGGTGGCGCCGGCCTCCAGCAGCGTGGGCAGGGGCACCTCGGCCAGGGACGAGTAGACCCCGAGGGCGACGTTGGACGTTGGGCAGACCTCCAGCGCGACGCCCGAGTCGGCCAGTCGGGCCAGCAGTGCCGGCGACTCCGCGGCGCGTACGCCGTGGCCGAGCCGCTGGGCGTGGAGCGCGTCGACGCACGTCGCGATGTGCTCGGGTCCGCGCAGTTCGCCGCCGTGCGGGACCAGCCGCAGCCCGGCCCGCTCGGCGATCGCGAACGCCGGCGCGAAGTCGACCGTCGACCCGCGCCGCTCGTCGTTGGAGAGTCCGAAGCCGACCACCCCACGGCCGGCGTACTGACCGGCCAGCCGGGCGAGTGTGCGCGCGTCGAGCGGGTGCCGGGTGCGGTTGGCGGCGATCACCAGTGCGATGCCCAGGCCGGTCTCCCGCGAGGCGGCCGCGATCGCGTCGAGGACGAGTTCGGTGAAGGCCGTGATGCCGCCGAAACGGGCGGCGTACCCGCTGGGATCGACCTGGATCTCCAGCCAGCGCCCGCCGTCGGCGACATCGTCCTCGGCGGCCTCGCGCACCAGCCGGCGCACATCGCCGGGGGTGCGCAGCACCGATCGTGCCACGTCGTAGAGCCGCTGGAAGCGGAACCAGCCCTTCTCGTCGGCGGCGGAGAGCTCCGGCGGCCAGTGCGCGACCAGTTGCTCGGGCAGTCTCAGCCCGTCGCGCTCGGCCAGCTCCAGCAGGGTCGAGTGCCGCATCGACCCGGTGAAGTGCAGGTGCAGATGCGCCTTGGGCAGGAGCGCGAGGTCACGCACCGAGCTTCTCGGCGGCCGCCAGCAGCACGCAGGTCGTCACGGCCTCCATCGCGCCGGTCACGTCGGCCACCGGCGGGAAGCTGGGGGCCAGCCGGATGTTCTGATCCTGCGGGTCGTTGCGGCCGGGGAACGCCGAGCCCGCGGGCGTCAGCGCGACGCCCGCGTTCCTGGCCAGCTCGATGACCCTCGCCGCGGTGCCCGGCACCACGTCGAGAGACACGAAATAGCCGCCCTGCGGACGGGTCCAGGTGGCCACGCCGTACCCGTCCAGTCGTTCGGTGAGGATCCGGTCGACCTCGGCGAACTTCGGCGCCAGCAGCTCGCGGTGCTTGGCCATGTGGTCGCGCACACCCTGGGCGTTCTTGAAGAACTCCAGGTGCCGCAGCTGGTTGACCTTGTCCGGCCCGATCGCGCCGTGGCTGAGGTTGTCGACGAACCACGCCAACGTCTCCCGCGAGCCGCCCACGAACGAGACGCCGGCGCCGGCGTAGGTGATCTTGGAGGTCGACGCGAACAGGATCGGCCGGTGCGGATGCCCGGCGACCGCGGCCAGCGACACGATGTCGGCGCTCTTGGTCTCCGCGGGGGTGAGGTGGTGCCAGGCGTAGGCGTTGTCCCAGAAGATCTTGAAGTCGGGCGCCGCGGTCGGCATCGAGGCCAGCCGTTCGGCGACCTCCTGCGTCGTCACCTGACCGGTTGGGTTCGCGTACGTCGGTACCAGCCACATGCCCTTGATGCTCGGATCGTCCTTGACCAGGGCGGCCACGGCGTCGACGTCGGGCCCTTGGTCGGTCATCGGCACCGTCGCCGTCTCGATGCCGAACCACTCCAGCAGCACGAAGTGCCGGTCGTAGCCCGGCACCGGGCAGACGAACCGCACCCTCTCCTCCTGGCCCCACGGTCGCGGCGAGTCGACGCCACCGCGCAGCCACAGGTAGCTGAGCACATCCTTCATCAGCGTCAGGCTGGAGTTGCCCTGCGCGGCGAGTTGGTCGAGCTCGAGCCCGAGCAGCTCGGCGAAGATGGCGCGCAGCTCCGCCAGGCCGAGCAGATTGCCGTAGTTGCGGGTGTCGGTGCCGTCGGGGGAGTACGCCGAGGTGGGCAGCGTCAGCAGCCCGTCGGAGAGGTCGAGCTGCTCGGTCGAGGGCTTGCCACGGGTGAGGTCGAGGCTGAGCCCCGAGGCCACCAGGGCGTCGTACGCTGCCTGTTGCTGCGCCTTGAACGCGGCGAGCTCGGTGGCGTTCAGGTCGGACAGGGGGCGGCGCTGCTCGGTCACGGGCATATCGTCGCACGCGCGAGCGCGGAGGGTGGACTCGTAAGGTCGCCGCGAGATCGGGCGACCGGGCCGTAACCTCGGCGCCCCGCTTGCTGTTCTCCTCCAGGGACGAGCACATGGTCCCCAGATGGTCCGCGATTGGTCCATGCAGCCCGCATCGGTCGTCGTCTGCCTGCGCTAAACATTCTTTGGACGTATCCGGCGGTTGTGCGTGCTCAGCCGGCGACGGTCGCTCGAATCGAGTCGGCGTCGTCGGCGTACATCCGACGGAGGCGCCGTCCGCGCAGTTGGCAACGAGGGGGATCGAGGCCCGTGAGCAACGTGGGTCGGGACGTCCTGGTCCAGGGAGCGCCCGAGCCGTTTCGCGACTCGGGTGTCATGATGCCGGGAGCTCCGGCGATCGGTGGCTGGGCGGTCCCTCGCCTGCCGGCGCACATGGTGCCTCGATGGTCGCTGTTGAGGCGTCTTGACCGGATGGCGCCACTGACAGTCGTCCAGGCCCTGCCCGGCTTCGGGAAGACGACGCTGGTGGCGGACTGGGCGTGGCGGTTGCGGCGCGGGGACGTCGTGACCGCGTGGATCCGGCTGACTCCCGAGCTCGACCATCGCCAGGTGCTCCGGTCCGTCCTGCAGTTGGCACACCGGCGGGCCGGCAGGCCGCTGGTGATCGTGCTCGACGACGCGCAGCACCTCACCTCGCCCGACGCGGCCGATGTGCTGGTGCGCGCCATCGCGGCGAGCAACGATCTCTACGTGGTCGCGTGCTCCGACGGCCAGCAGTGCCTGACCATGCCGGCGGCGGCGCACGGTCTCGACACCCAGGTGATCCGCGGGGCGGAGCTGGCGCTCGCCGGTGACGAGGTGCGCGAGTGGGCCGCGGCCTGGGGCCACGACCTCACAGCGGAGCAGCGCGACCGGCTCGTGGCCCTGGTGGGTGGCTGGATCCTCCCGCTCCGGCTGGTCCTCGACGCGACGCCGTCGTGGGACGACGATTTCGCGGTCCATGCGGCCACCGACTACTTCGAGCGGTCGGTGCTTCCGCACATCAGCGACGAGGACTCCCTGCGGATCGCGCGGCGGCTCTCCCTGGCCGACACCGTGGACCTGCCGCTCGCGGGTGCGCTGCTCAGGGACGACATCGCCGCCGATGGCAAGGGACAGGAATGGGCGGCCGTCCCGATCCGGATGCTCGAACGGAGCGGCCTGCTGTGGCGCGCTGCGGGTCACGCTCCCGCGTGGCGGTTCCCGACCCTGGTGCGTCGCGCCCTGGCGCAGGGCTATGAGCGTGCCTGCCCCGAGCAGGCGCGGGCCGATCACCGCGTGATCGCCCGGGTCATCAGGTCCGCACGGCGCCAGCACGGAACGGCTGCGGCCCTGGGGCACGCGCGGCTGGGGCAGGACTGGCCGTTGCTCGCGCGGATCTGGTTGGAGGGTTCCTGGCAGCTCCTCGACCTCACGCCGGCCGACTTCTCCGCGGCGTACGCCGACCTGCCGGACGCGGCCCTGCGCAGCCACCCGGAACTGCGCCTGCCGGCTGCGCTGGCTGTCGCCGTCGCCGAGACACCTGTCGGCGACCCGGACGCCCGTCGCCGGTTCGTCCTGCAGCACTACCGGCAGGTCGGCCTGGACTATCTGCGCCATCCCACCGAGGTGTCGAGCCTCGGCGACCGGATCGAGCGGCTGATCGCGGCGGTGCTGGGCCTCCGCCACGAGGGCCGGCTGCGCGAGGCGCTCGCGATGGCGTCGAGGATCGACCGGGAGCTGGTCCGACTCCGCTCCCGCGAGGCCTGGGCCAAGCGGTCGGTCCAGTCGTCATGGTTCATGCTCCAGTGGGGCCTGACCAAGGTGCTCGCCGGTCAGCGGGAGAGGGGTATCGCGCTGCTCGTCAAGGCCTACGACACCAGCCCGACCAGCCCCACCGGGGCACAGTCGGCGGCCGCCATCGCCCTCAGCCACGCCCTCAGCGGGGCCAACCGCGACGCGCGCCGCTGGCTGGTTCGCTACGACGCCATCGAGGCTTCGGGGTGGTGGGCGCAGGCCCTCGCGGGCGGACCCGCGCAGATGGCGCGCGCCTCGCTCGCGCTCGACCGCCTCGACGAGGAGGCGGCGACGTCCGCTCTGGTCGACCCCCTCCACCACGGTGATGGGGACGTCTGGCCGGCGTACGTCTGGCTCCAGACGAGGCACGCGCTGCTCTTCGGCTCGCCCTTCGCGATGCTGAGCCGGGTCAGCCACGTTCGGCAGATCCGTCAGATCGAGCTGGAGCAGGGGGAGGGCATCGCCGGTGCGCTCCTCGACCGCTCGCGGGCCGAGCTGCTGCTCGCGATAGGCGAGGTGAACCAGGCCTACCAGCTGCTCGGCGACGGATTGGAAGCGCCGCCGCTGTTGCGCCCCGCCGCGGCCCGGCTCCACCTCATGATCGGGGACCCGGCCCGCGCCCGCCGCATCGCCTCGGCGAGTGCATGGACCGCCTCCACCGAGCGCGACCGGGCGGAGTTGTTGATGCTCGCCGCCGTCGCGGCACTGCTCCTCGGCCGCGAGGCCGAGGCGGGCGCCACGTTCCGCCAGGCGCATGTGCTCTGCGAGGAGACAGGCATCCTGGTGCCGTACCTCACGCCGGGCACCGAGCAGCTGGAACAGCTGCTTGCCCTCAGCGGCGTCACGCTCGGCGCCGACGTCACCGAGGCGGTCGCGCGGACGCGTCGGCCCTACGAGAAGCCGGCCGCGATGGTCGAGCTCTCGCCGCGCGAGCGCGAGGTGTTGCGGCAGATCCGGCATCACGACACCGCCGCTGCGCTGGCGCGGTCACTGAGCGTGTCGGTGAACACGGTGCGCAAGCAGTTGGTCTCGCTCTACGCCAAGCTCGACGTGCACGATCGGGCGGCGGCGCTGCTCGTCGCCGAGCGGCTCGGGCTGCTGGACGGTTGATCGCCGGCGACTACTGCGTGATCGGCGAGGCGAACCAGATCGTTCGCCTGGTCCAGTCGCCGGGCCCGCGGCGGCGACCGGAGCACACCAGAATCGCCAGCCGCGGCGCCCCGCCGGTGGCGTAGTAGGCCGACTGCGACTTGTTCGCGCGAACGCTGACCCGGCGGGTCACCCGGTAGCAGAGCTGACGACCCTGCGTTCCCGAGACCACCAGCACCTGGCCGACCCGCAGGCGGGCGAGGAGCCGGTTGCCGAGCGCCGTACCGGCGAAGTTGGGGTAGGTGTGGGCGGTCAACCGCACGACGCCGTGCCGCGAGCCGGGTCCGATGTGAGACTTCTGGTCCCACGCGAACTCCCACTTGCCGGTATTGGTGAGCGGCGGCGGCAGCGGTACGCCGTGGGCGTCGCGACCCCGCGCCAGGATGCGGGTGGCACCGATGACGTGGCGGCTGGAGAGCGAGGTGGGGCGGAACTCGCCCACGACCTGTTCGGCTTGTCGCCGACAGGTCGAGGGCGTTCCGGTCCTCGCCGTCGTGGCAGCGGCCGGGGCCGCGTTGAGCATCGTGAGAACGGTGCTCAGCGCGGCCCCGGCGACGAGGGCCATGTGGGCGGCCCGCCGTAGGTGGTGCGTCGAGGTGGAGCTGCTGGCCGGGTTCACGGTCAGAGCAGCACCCGGTCTTGGACAAAGCGGCGGAAGCCGGTGTTGGGCAGGGCCACTTCGGGGGCCACGCGGATCTTGGCGTGGTCGTGGTTGTTGGACTTGACGGTGTCACCCGCCGAGGCGATGGTGGCGACGTTGTTCAGGTGCCGGCCGAGCGCGGTTCTGGTGGTCTTGGCGACCACCGTCACCGGCGGAGCCTTCTGGCCGGCGGCGAGGGCGGTGCCGTAGGTGCACTTGGCCACATCGGTGGACTTCTTCGCCGTGCAGTCCCAGCCACGGCCGTGGACCGCCTTCAGCTGCAGACCGTGGGGCATCGGGTCACGCAGGGTGATCGGGGCTGTCGCCGCGTCCGGTCCGTTGTTCTTCACCCTGATTTGGTAGTGCACCCTGTTGCCGAGCGTCACCACGTGCGATCCGACGACCTTCTTGTGCACCACCAGGTCGTAGCGCCCAACCGGATTCGCGGTGTCGCAGTTGAGCGTCTCGCCGGCCTTGACCACGCAGCCGGGGGAGGTCACCGGATTGACCAGGTCGGCGTCCCCCAGGTGGTTGACGCCCCTGACCGTCACCGAGTAGGTGACGGTGGCGGTGCCACCCACCGGCACGGTGCCGCTCCAGATGAGATGGTTGCTCTGGATCCTGGCGGTTCCGAGGCTCGCCTTGACGTCGCCGTCATAGCGCGCGTCATCCAGGATCTTGGTCAGATCGTCGGAGAACTGTGCCTGGGCCGGCGCCGGTCCGGCTTGGGTCACCTTGATGGTGTAGGTGATCCGCTGGCCGGGCTCCACCGCCGTGTGGCTGGCGGGGTTGGCGGTCTTGACGGTGGTGTAGTTGACCACCTGGAACCCGCCGGGGTCCGACGGGATCGTCGGCGGGACGTGCGAGTCCGGCGGGGTGTCGGCGGTCGCGCTCGCGGTGTTGACCACGGTCCCGACGGTCGACTTGTCGAGGACGATCGAGTAGGTGTGGGTGACCGACTTGCCGGGCTCGAGCGAGCCGACGTGGAACGCACCCAGGGTCGGTTGCTTGTCGTCGCTGACGTCGATGTTGGTCAGCGTGCCCTGGCCGGTGTTGGTCAGGACCACCCGGTAGTTGATGGTGTCGCCGTACTGGAAGGTCGGGTAGTCGGCGGCATCGTTGGCGTCATGCCACACTCCCTCGCGGTCCTGGACGTACTTCTTCAATGCCGCGGAGTAGTAGTTGGCCACGGTGATCGGTGCCGACGTGCGCATCACCAGTTCCGTGTGCCCGGCCCGACCCTGAGCCCGGTTGACCAGCACGTCGCCGCCCTTGGCGCCGTGTGTGGTCACCGGAACGGTGAACTGCTGCTCGGCTCCCGGCGCCAGCGCCGGCCCGATGACCCGGACCGCCGTCGCATCGGGGCCACAGGTGGTCGACCAGATGTTGCTCACCGGGCCACCGGAGGTGCCGTTGGCGGCATCGCCGGGGTCGTCGCTGAGCGTCGACGGGTCCTGCGTCGTGCAGTAGATCGTGGCGCCGTTGACGGCTGTCACCGTGCCGAGCGTGTAGCTGCCGGAGTACGCCGTACCGCGCCCGTCACCTCGGTAGGGAAGGATGTCGATGGTGTCGGTGTAGGGCTGCGGGAGCGGGTCGAAGGAGCGGAGCGATACCGTCCAAGACCCGGAGCCGTTGCCGTTGCCGTCCAGGTTCGGGATGAACGGCTCGTCGGCCGTCTTCGCGATCGTGGTGTAGCCGTTCGTCGAGACAGTCACCTGCGCGGTGGCCGGCGCGCTCGTCTGTCCGTCGACAGAGGCCGTCACCGAGTTCGTCAGCGCCTGGCCAGGCGTCACGGTGGTGTCCGGCACGGCCTGATAGGTGAGCGTGTTCGACGTATTGGTGGGGACCGCATCAAGGTTCCAGGTCAGGACCTGTCGACCGGCGCCGTTGGTCGAGACGCTGGGTGCGGTCTGAGCCGAGCCCGAGACGTAGGTCATCCCCGGGGGCAGTGTGTCGACGATTTGATAGTTGTCGATCTTGGCAGGGATCGCGCCGGAGCCGTTCGCCGAGTAGGTCAGCGTGTACGTCGCCGGGGTGCCCGGCCTGACGGTCGTGCGGTCGACGGACTTCGAGATGGCCGGTGTCGCGCCAATCACGTAGAGGACGTCGCGTCCACTGCCGACGTACGGATAACGCTTGCCGGGCGTGGGAACAGGTCCGTTCGCGTCGAGCGTGCGGCTTGGTCGGTCCCAGACGCCATTGTGCTCCAGCTCACCGAACTCCCAGACGTCTGTGCCAATGGGGGTGTCCGGGTTGATCGTGAAGTGCACCATGAGAGGCGCGTTGTTGGAGCCGTCGATTACCGAGAAGGGGTACGACACGCGCACCGCCTTCACCGTCGAGAGATCGGCCGGTTCGGTGGTCGTCCAGCCGCCGGGATCGTCGGCACAGGCGAAGCTGTTGGGGTCGTAGCCGGCATTGTTGGGATCGACGTACTGATTCGTGCCGACGTAGTACTCGACGGTCGAGCCAGGGATGAAGGTGTCTGGCTCGTACGACGCCCAGTTGTAGGAGAACTGGGCGTCATGGAAAGTCACGTATTTGGTGTCCATGATGACGCACTGCGAGAAGGTATCCGTCGCGGGATGACCTGCGGTGCCGACATTGAGGTTGGTGGTCCCATCGACCAGTGTCCCAGGCGAGACGCGGAACTGGTTGCTCCACCAGGACGGCACCTGGACGTTGCTGAACTCCGGGCGGTACGCGTTCGTCCACCCGCCGCGCGTCCACACCTTGTCCGCGGTGTTGTTGGCTGGGTCGTCGTTGGCGCTGCCGCCTGTCGGTGCC
>NZ_DASZUF010000185.1:0-4907 GCF_035547795.1 Nocardioides sp. | reverse complement strand
CCGGTAGCGGTCGGTGACCGCCGCGATCACTCGCGACTGGGCGCGCGCCCGCCGGAACGCCACCAGCGTCGGCAGCCCGCGCATCACGTCGAGGAAGTGCCCCGACAGGTCCGTCAGCGCGCGCCACTGGGACTCCGCGCGGTCCCGGGTGGCGAGCCCGACCAGGATCCCGAAGACCGGGATGAGCGGCAGCGTGACCAGCACGATCAGCGCGCTGACCGGGTCGAGCAGGACCAGCGCGACCAGGGTCAGCACCGGCAGCACGCCGGCCAGCACGAGCGCCGGGACGTAGCGGGTCAGGTACGGCTCGGCCGCGGTGACACCGCGGGTGGCCAGCGCCGCCAGGGACCCCGAGGATGCCGGCGACGTACCGCCCAGGATCGTGGCCACGATCCGGCGGCGCAGGCCCCGGCCGACCAGGCCCGCGGCCCGGGCGGCGGCGGCATCACTGCCCCAGCCGACCAGCCCGCGGGCCGCGAAGAGACCGGCCACGGCCGCCGCCCAGGCGACCACCCGGCCGCCGTGCAGGACGGCGAGCACGAGCGACGTGACCGCCCAGGCCTGCGCGATGAGCAGCAGCGCGCCGAGGACGCCGAGCGCGCCGACCGCGACCAGCGGCCGGATCGCGACGACGAGGTGCCGCCGCAGACGTGGGTCGGTCGGCCTCACGACAGCACGTTCCCCGGGACCGGCCGGCTCGACTCCTCGACGGGGAGGTGGTGCACTCCGATCCGCTTGCGGAAGACCCAGTAGGTCCAGCCCTGGTAGAGCAGCACGAACGGCGTGAAGATCGCCGCGACGATCGTCATCACCGTCAGCGTGTAGTGCGTCGCCGAGGCGTTGTGCACGGTGAGCGTGACGCCGCCGGCGCTGGTCGAGGGCATCACGTCGGGGAACAGCGCCACGAACAGCCCGGCCACCGCCAGCGCGATGCACACGAACGTGCCCAGGAACGCCCAGCCCTCCCGGCCACGCCGCGCCGACGCCAGGCCGGCGACAAGCGCGAGCGCGGCCACGGCGAAGATCACCAGCGAGCCGGTGTTGCCGGTGTGCTCCTGCGCCCACCCCAGGAACACGACCGCGAGCACCGCCGCCACCACGCCCAGTCGTACGGCGAGGTCACGCGCCCGGTGCCGGATCTCGCCGTCGGTCTTCAGCGCCACGAAGATCGCGCCGTGGGTGAGGAAGAGCGTCAGCGTGACCAGGCCGCCGAGGAGGCCGACCGGGTTGAGCAGGGTGAGGATCGTTCCGGTGAAGTCCTTGTGCGCGTCGATCGGCACGCCCCGGACGATGTTGGCGAACGCCACGCCCCACAGCAGCGCGGGCAGCAGCGACCCGACGACGATCGCCCGGTCCCACCACGCCGCCCAGCGGGCGTCGTCGCGCTGGTGGCGGAACTCGAAGGCGACACCGCGGACGATCAGCGCCAGCAGGATCAGCAGCAGCGGCAGGTAGAAGCCGGAGAAGAGCGTGGCGTACCACTCCGGGAACGCCGCGAACGTCGCTCCCCCGGCGGTGATCACCCAGACCTCGTTGCCGTCCCAGACCGGCCCGATGGTGTTGATCATGACCCGGCGCTCACGCTCGTCGCGGGCCAGCACCGGCAGCAGGACGCCGACCCCGAAGTCGAAGCCCTCCAGGACGAAGTAGCCCATCCACAAGACGGCGATGAGGCAGAACCAGACGGTGGTGAGTTCCATGTCAGCCTCCTCAGTACGCGAAGGTCAGGGGACGGTCGGAGTCGTCGTGGTTGCGCCACGATGGGTCCGGGGGCTCGACGTACGGGTCGGCGCCCTTCTTGATGAACTTGACCAACAGCGCGAGCTCGACCACTGCCAGCACGCTGTAGATCGCGCACAGGCTGAGGATCGAGATCCAGGCCTCGGCCACGCTCACGCCGGGCGAGACGGCGTTGCGGGTGGTCATCAGGCCGAAGACCACCCACGGCTGGCGGCCGGCCTCGGTGAAGATCCAGCCGACCGAGTTGGCCAGCAGCACGAAGATCGGCGCCAGGATCGCCGCCCAGCTGAACCAGCGACCGGTCGGCGCGCGGCCCTTGCGGGTCAGCCACAGCAACCAGAACGCGAGCAGCGCGCCGGAGGCGCCCAGTCCCATCATCCAGCGGAAGCTCCAGTAGGTCAGCGGGATCACCGGCGTGTAGTCGCCCGGCGCGTAGTACTCCGCGCCGGGGTCGGAGCCATAGGTCTTCTGGTACTCCGCCCGCAGGTTGTCGATGCCCTGCACCCGCTCGTCGAACTTGCCGGTGGCCAGGAACGACAGCAGGCAGGGCACCTCCAGCGCCCACTTCTTGTGCTTGCCGTCGCGGGTGCCGATGGTGAAGAGCGAGAACGGCGCGCAGGTGTCGGAGGTGTGATAGAGCGCCTCGGCCGAGGCCATCTTCATCGGCTGGACGTCGGTCATGATCTTGCCCTGGACGTCACCGGTGATGGCGACCACGATGCCGGCGAAGGCGAGCACCCAGGCGCCCAGCCGCATCGAGCGGCGGTACATCTGGCGGTCGTGCTGCTTGCGCACGTAGAGCCAGCCGCTGATGCCGACCAGGAAGGCGGCACCGGTCAGGTACGACGCCGCGATCACGTGGGGGAATGCCCCGAGCTGCACCTTGTTGAACATCACCGCCCAGAAGTCGGTCAGCTCGGCACGCCCGGTCGTGGGGTTGTAGTGGTAGCCGACCGGGTGCTGCATCCAGGAGTTGGCGGCCAGGATGAACCACGACGACGCGAGCGTGCCGAGGTGCACGATCCACAGGCAGGCGCAGTGCAGTGGCCGTGGGAGCTTGTCCCAGCCGAAGATCCACAGGCCGATGAAGGTCGACTCGAGGAAGAACGCGAGCAGGGCCTCCACGGCCAGCGGAGCGCCGAAGATGTCACCGACGAACCGGGAGTAGGCGGACCAGTTCATGCCGAACTGGAACTCCTGGACGATGCCGGTGACCACGCCCATGGCGATGTTGATCAGGAAGAGCTTGCCGAAGAACTTCGTCAAGCGCAGCCACTCCTCGCTCCGCGTCCGCAGCCAGATCGTCTCCATCACGGCACATAGCAGCGACAGTCCGATCGTCAGCGGGACGAAGAAGAAGTGGTAGACGGTCACGATGGCGAACTGCCATCGAGCGATGTCGAGAACGCTGTCCACGGTCAGCGACACTACGCCTTGTGAAAGTTTTCACGAGCGCGCAAAGGGCCCTGATCGAGGGACCTTCGTCACTTTGTGAATCTTTTCACTAGTTGGCGCGCTGAGCGCCGCTGACGAACCCGAGCAGGTCCTGTCTGGTGAGGACGCCGACGGGCTTGCCATCCTCGTGCACCAGCGCCGCGTCGGAGTCCCTGAGCAGCGCGACCGCGGCGTCGGCCGGCTCGCTGGTCCCGATGGTCGGCAGCGCCGCGCTCATATGGTCCTCGACCCTGTCGGTGAGGCGGGCGACGCCGGTGAACAGCGCGTCGAGCAGGGTCCGCTCGGACACCGAGCCGGCCACCTCGGCGGCCACGATCGGAGGTTCCGCGCGCACCACCGGCATCTGGCTGACGCCGTACTCACGCAGGATGTGGATCGCCTCGGCGACGGTCTCGCCGGGGTGGGTGTGCACCAGCGCGGGCAACTCCCCCGACTTGCCGCGCAGCACGTCGCCGACGGTCTGGCTGACCGGAGCGCCGATGGCGAAGCCGTACTGCGCCAGCCAGGCGTCGTTGAACACCTTGGTCAGGTAGCCACGCCCCGAGTCCGGCAGGAGTACGACGACGACCGCGTCGTTCTGCCCCGCCTCGGCGAGCTCGTGGGCGAGCTGCTTGGCGGCGTACGCGGCCATGCCGGAGCTGCCGCCCACCAGCAGCGCCTCCTCGCGGGCGAGCCGGCGGGTGAACGCGAACGAGTCGGCGTCGGAGACCTCGATGATCCGGTCGGCGATGTCGCGGTCGTAGGTCTCGGGCCAGAAGTCCTCGCCCACCCCCTCGACGAGATAGGGCCGGCCGGTGCCGCCGGAGTAGACGCTGCCGGCCGGGTCGGCGCCGATGATCTGGACCTGGGAGTTCTGCTCCTTGAGGTAGCGGCCGATGCCGCTGATCGTGCCGCCGGTGCCCACCCCCGCGACGAAGTGCGTGATCCGCCCGTCGGTCTGTCGCCAGATCTCGGGGCCGGTCTCCTCGTAGTGCGAGCGCGGGTTGTGTGGATTGGAGTACTGGTCCGGCTTCCAGGCGCCCGGCTGACTGGCCAGCCGATCGCTCACGTTGTAGTAGCTGTCGGGATGCTCGGGCGGCACCGCGGTCGGGCAGACCACCACCTCGGCGCCGTACGCCTTGAGCACGTTGCGCTTGTCCTCGCTGACCTTGTCGGGGCAGACGAAGACGCACCGGTAGCCCTTCTGCTGGGCCACCATCGCCAGCCCGACGCCGGTGTTGCCGCTGGTCGGCTCCACGATGGTGCCGCCCGGCTGCAGCTCGCCGCTGGCCTCGGCCGCCTCGATCATCCGGGTGGCGATCCGGTCCTTCACCGAGCCGCCGGGGTTGAGGTACTCCACCTTCGCCAGCACCAGCGGACCCTCCTTCGGCAGCCCGTCCAGCGAGCGGTCCAGCCGCACCAGCGGGGTGTTGCCGACGAGGTCGAGCAGCGAGTCCACGTACTCCATGGCCTCACCCTAGGCGTGTCTCGACCGAACGGGCGAGGCGGCGCGGCGCGGGCCGAGCCGGTTCCGTAGGGTTGGCCTGTGACGAAGCGCCGAGCAGCCCTCAGGGTGGGTGGCTGGCTGGCGCTGGCCGGGGCCGGCCTGTTCGGCGTACTGGCCGCGGAGGCGCGCTTCGCCTACGCCACGATCAACTCCGTCGCCCTGATCCCGCCGCCCGACCCCACCGGCACGTACGGCGACGGGGACCAGACCGACCTTCCCCCGCTCA
>NZ_DASZUF010000184.1:0-6480 GCF_035547795.1 Nocardioides sp. | reverse complement strand
ACAAGCGACGCGAGTTCGCGTGGGAGCAGGTCGTCGCCGCGCGGATGCCGCCGGGCGCGCCGTGGGTGACGCTCGACCTGGCCGACGGCACCGCGGTACCGGCGATGGGCATCCAGGCATCCGACGGTGGTCGGGCCCGCTTGGCGCTGCGCGAGCTGCGTGCCCTGATCGAGCGGCCGCCGGCGGACTGACCGGTCAGCGCCCGCGCAGCCCCCAGCGTGCGCTGAACGTCTCACCCGGCTGCAGCGTCACCAGGCCCTGCCCGGAGTTGAACGCGTCCACGGGGGCCGTCATCGGCTCGACGGCGATCGAGCGGCGCGGCGGCGTGCGATCGTCGGCGGTGTAGAGCATCAGCCAGCCGTGCGCGCGGTCCATCCACAGCTCGACCGTGCGCTCGCCGTTGCCGAGGGTGACGGTCGCGATGCCGGCCTGGTCGCGCGCCAGGTCGGTGAAGCAGGTGTCGAGGGACGTGTCGCCGATCGGGCGCGCCGTCCGGAAGTCGTACGCCGTCCCCTCGACCGGCTCGGCCCCGGTGGGCAACAGCCGCTCGGGGTCGCTGAGGATGCGGGTGGCGGCCGGCGCGTGCAGCGTCCAGCCGTCGATCCGCTCGCCGGTGTCGAGGGTGAGGTAGGGGTGCGCCCCGGCGGCGTACGGTGCGGCGGAGGACGAGACGTTGGTGGCGCGCTGGGTGACGACCAGGCCGTCGGTGCCGAGCTCGTAGACGACGCCGAGGTCGAGCGTCCACGGATAGCCGCTCTGCGCGACCAGCCGCAGCCCCAACTCCACCCGGTCCGCCGCTCGCTCGACGAGGTGCCACGCGGCCCAGCGGGCCAGGCCGTGCGAGGCGTTGTGCCGGGCCGGCTCGGAGAGCGGCAGCTGCTGGGTGGCGCCGGCGAAGATGTAGCGGCCGTCCCGGATCCGGTTGGGCCACGGCATCAGCAGCTGTCCGCGGCAGGCGGTGGACATCGCGTCCTCGCCGAACCCGTCGACCAGCGCGCGGCCGTCCCGTGACAGCAGCCGCAGGGTCGCGCCCGACTCGGTCACCGTCGCGGCGTAGCCGGCCGCGCTGATCTCGTACTGCTCGCCGCTGGGAGACACCATGGGCGGCACGCTAGCGGGCCGAGCCGGGCCAGATCACGTCGGCGGCCGCCCGCGTGTCCTCGCGGGCGAAGAGCGCCGCCTCGTCGCGCTGCCAGGCGGCGAGGTACGGCTCCACTGCCTCCCCGTCCCGAGCCCGCCAGCGGGCCAGCCGCACCTGGTCCGGGGCGTCGACCCAGACCAGCAGCGTCCGCAGTGAGGAGTACGCCGCCAGCCCGCTCCCGACGCCCTCCAGGATCAGCACCGGGGCCGGCTCGACGACGACCGTCTCGGCGTAGCGGCCCGCCGCCCAGTCGTAGCGCCGGTAGCTCCCGGCCTCGCCCCGGGCCAGCGGCAGCAGCAGCGGGTCGAGCTGGTCGCGCAGCCGGGGCAGGCCGTGCCAGCCGTCGTACAGGTCGTCGAGGTGGACCACGGTGGCGGGCACCAGCGCCCCGACCGCCGCGGCCAGGGTGGTCTTGCCCGAACCGGCGGGCCCGTCCAGGCACAGCAGCCGTCCGGTGCCGAGCGTGGGCGGCCGGGACAGCAGCAGCGAGACCAGCTCAGAAGGCGAGGCCATGGCCCCGGTACGTCGTGGCGGTGCCGACCAGCGCGTCTCCGGCGAGCAGGTGCGCGGTCGGCGTGTGCTCGAACAGCTCCCCGGACTTGGCGTGCCGGAACCACACCAGGTCGCCGATCCGGAGCCGGTCGGCGACCTCGCCGGTAAGCGGGGTCTGCACCTCGCCGGCGCCCTCCAGCGCGGTCAGGGAGAGCCCGGCGGGCGCCCACGGCGTCGGCAGCCGGTCCGGTCCGGCGGCACCCGAGGCGACCAGGCCGCCGCCGTGCACCGTGACGATCCCCGGACCGGGCCGCCGCGTCACCGGCAGTCCGAAGAAGGCCGCCGGACGCGGGACGAAGGACCGGTAGTGGTCGAAGAGCGTCGGCACCAGCAGTCCCGATCCGGCGGTCACCTCGGTCACCACCGGGTCGGCCGCCGAGGTCTCCATTGACCCGGACCCGCCGGCGTTCCAGAACTCCAGGCGGGTCAGCCCGCGCAGCGCGGCGACGATCCGGGCGCGGCGGTGGGCCAACTGCGACACCGACGCCGCCTTGACCCGGCGTACGGCGAAGGAGCGGGCGCGCTGTCCGGGGATGTCGTCCGCCATCCCGGCGACCTGGCCCTCGTAGGTCATCGCGCCGACCAGCCGGAAGCCGGGCCGGGCCACGACCTCGCGAGCGAGCGCGAGCACGGCGTCGAGGTCGAGCAGCGGCGAGCGCTTGGGGCCGAGGTGGGTGCGGCCGGGCAGATGCAGCCCGGCGTCGATGTCGAGCGCCACCCGCACCTGCGCGGAGGCCGGGCCGGAGCCGCGCACCGCGTCGATGAGGTCGAGGTGCTCGACCGCGTCCACCATCAGGGTGATCCGCGCGGTCGCCGCCGGCGAGGCGACCAGCCGGGCGATCGCGCCGCGGTCGACGCTCGGGTAGGCGACCACGATGTCGTCGCTGATGGCGGCCTGCGCCAGCCACAGGGCCTCGGCCACGGTGTAGGCGAGCACGCCCTCGAAGCCCGGGTGGGCGAGGGCACGGGCGATCAGGTCGGGGACGCGCAGGGACTTCGACGCCACCCGGATCGGGGTGCCGCCGGCGCGCCGGGCCAGGTCGTCGGCGTTGGCGTCGAACGCGTCCAGGTCCACCACCATCAGCGGCGTGGGCAGCGGTTCGGGGTGAGCGGCGACGGCGGTGCTCAGCCGGCTCCAGAGCCGGTTGCGGTCGAGCGCGCTCACGAGATGCCGTGCTTGCGCAGGATCGCCTGGATGTCGTCGAGGTCGTCGCCGAGGCCCAGATCGGCCTCCGGTTGGCGGGAGCGCACCGCCCTCGGCTCGCCCTTCGACCGGCCCGGGCCGCTGCCCGAGTCCCGGCCGGAGCGCCCGCCGGGGAGCCGGCTCGAGACGCCGATCAGACCGATGCCGAGGACGGCCATGACCAGGCCCAGCCAGACGAACGGGTTCCAGACGAAGCCGACCGCCCAGTCGCCGACGGCGGTGCCGATCCGGCCAAGCAGGCGCAGCGTGTGGGTGAAGTACGCCGCCAGCGGCAGCAGTGTGATGCCGGCCCAGCGCACGGCCGCCGCGGCACCGTGTCGCTGGGCGCGGATCCAGGTCACGCAGCCCGACACCATGGTCAGGGCCAGCGCCAGTGCACCCCAGGCGACGTCGTCCATGCGTCCATCTTTCCACCCACTGGTTCACAATGGGGCCGTGGAACGACCCGACGCCGTCAACCAGCGCCGCCTCGCCGCCCCCGCCTTCCCCGGGGACGACGGCACCACCGCGCCTGCCGTGGCAGCGGCGCTCGAGGCCTACCGCGGCGACCGCTCGGCGTACTCCCTCGTGCTCGGCGCCCTCGCCGACGCCCGCCTGCTGGTGCCGGTGGTCGCGGTGCTCGGCGAGGTGGAGTACGACGAGCACGGGCTGGCCCACGACAAGACCAGCGACATGGCCACGGTGCTGCTCACCGGTCGCGACGGTCGCCAGGCGCTGCTGGCGTTCACCAGCATGGCGACCATGGCCGCCTGGCGAGCGGACGCCCGGCCGGTGCCGGTGCCCACCCGGGACGCCGCCCGGGCGGCGATGCAGGAGGAGGCCGCCGCGATCGTGGTCGACGTGGCCGGCCCGGTGACGGTGGCGATCGAGGGCGAGGACCTGGCGGCGCTGGCCCGCGGCTGGCAGCTGACCCGGGTGGGGGAGTCGACCGCGTGGGTCGCGCCCGGCTGAGTCAGGCCGCGCCGCCGCCGGATTGGGCGTCGTGCGGAATGTTCGGGTAGCCTTCGGTGTTGACCGATCCGTCGACACACGTCGGCTGATCCACAAGCGGAAGACAGCTGCATCGTCATCCCACCCGCATCGGCCGCCCTAGGTCGTCGGGTCCGGTCCCGAGACACGGGCTTGCCCGGGTCCCGAGGTGCGTACCACCGTGGTGGGGACGCTGTGACTGGCTCTCGCTTGTGACCGAGCGGGAGCCTTTCTCGTTTCATGCGACCACTGGAGGACACATCAGCACCGAGCTTCGTATCAACGACCGGATCCGGGTACCCGAGGTCCGCCTCGTTGGTCCCAACGGCGAGACCGTCGGCATCGTGCCGACCGGCGACGCACTGCGCCTTGCCCAGGAGGCCGACCTCGACCTCGTCGAGATCGCACCGATGGGCAAGCCCCCGGTCTGCAAGCTCATGGACTACGGGAAGTTCAAGTACGAGAACGCCCAGAAGGCCCGTGAGGCCCGTCGCAACCAGACGAACGTGATCATCAAGGAGATGAAGCTTCGTCCGAAGATCGACAGCCACGACTACGAGACCAAGAAGGGTCACGTGGTCCGGTTCCTCAAGGCCGGCGACAAGGTCAAGATCACCATCATGTTCCGCGGCCGGGAGCAGCACCGGCCCGAGCTGGGCTTCCGGCTGCTGCAGAAGCTGGCCGAGGACGTCCAGGAGCTGGGCTTCGTGGAGTCCGCCCCCAAGCAGGACGGCCGCAACATGGTGATGGTGCTTGGCCCGCACAAGAAGAAGGCCGACGCGAAGGTGGAGCAGCAGGCCGCCAAGGAGTCGAAGGCCGCCGAGCGTGCTGCGGAGGCCGCCGAGGAGCGCGCCGAGCGCGCCGCCCACGTCGGTCCGGTCGCCCAGAAGAAGGAGCGCGGCCGCTCCGAGAACCTCGATCCCGAGATCGACGCCTGAGTTTCAGGTTAGGAAAGAGAGAGCAGAGATGCCGAAGAACAAGAGCCACTCCGGTGCCGGCAAGCGCTTCCGCGTGACCGGCTCGGGGAAGATCCTTCGCGAGAAGGCGGGCAAGCGCCACAACCTCGAGAAGAAGGCCTCCAAGGTCACCCGCCGGATGACCGGCACCACCGAGGTCGCCAAGAACGACGTCCCGCGCGCCAAGAAGCTGCTGGGTCTCTGATCTTTCCCCGGGCGTAGCGCCCCTCTTCATCACCAAGGAGTCACCAATGGCACGCGTCAAGCGCGCAGTCAACGCCGCCAAGAAGCGTCGTACCACCCTCGAGCGGGCCTCCGGCTACCGCGGTCAGCGTTCGCGCCTGTACCGCAAGGCCAAGGAGCAGGTCACCCACTCGCTGGTCTACGCCTACAACGACCGCCGCAAGAACAAGGGCAACTTCCGTCGCCTGTGGATCCAGCGCATCAACGCCGCCGCGCGTGCGCAGGGCCTGACCTACAACCGCTTCATCCAGGGTCTCGGCCTGGCCGGCGTCGAGGTGGACCGCAAGATCCTGGCCGACCTGGCCGTCAACGACGTGGCCGCGTTCAACGCGCTGGTCGAGGTCGCCAAGAACGCGCTGCCGGCGGACGTCAACGCTCCGGTTTCCGCCTGATCGTCGGCCGTCGAGCCTGTCGAGATGCCGCTGACCGCTGGTAACACCAGGGTCAAGGAAGCTCGCAAGTTGAGCCGCCGCTCGGTACGCACCGAGCGGCGGCTCTTCCTTGCCGACGGCCCCAAGGCCGTGGAGGGCGCCCTCGGGGTGCCCGACCGCGTCGTCGAGGTGTTCGCCACGCCCGCCGCCGCGCAGGAGTACGCCGACCTGCTGGCCGCCGCGCCGGTCACGCTGGTCGACGACCGTGCGATCGCGTCGCTCTCCGACTCGGTCACCCCCGCCGGCCTGGTCGCGGTCTGCTCCTTCCTCCACGTCGAGTGGTCACATATCGCCGGTCGAGAGGTCACCTCCGGCGGGTCGAGTGGCCCCCGGCTGGTCGCGATCTGCGCGGACGTCCGCGATCCGGGCAACGCCGGCACCCTCATCCGCTGCGCGGACGCGGCCGGCGCCGATGCGGTCGTGCTGGCCGGCGACGCGGTCGACCTGTACAACCCCAAGACGATCCGAGCCAGTGTCGGCAGCGCGTTCCATCTTCCGATCGTGATCGAGCGCGACCCGGTGGCCGCCGTACGCGCGGCACGGGCGGCGGGCCTGGCCGTGCTGGCCGCGGACATGGCCGGCACGTCGGTCTTCGAGGCCGACGATCTGCTGGTCGGGCCGACCGCCTGGCTGTTCGGCAACGAGGCGTGGGGACTGCCCGACGCCCTGGCCGCCGAGGCGGACCACGTGGTCAGCATCCCGATCTTCGGTCGGGCCGAGAGCCTCAACCTCGCCACCGCGGCGGCGGTCTGCCTCTACGCCAGCGCACGGGCGCAGCGCGCCTAGGGTGGGACCGTGGATGCCCAGGAGCTCGCCGACGCGCTGCCCGACGGCGTCGTGGTCGCCGACCGCACCGGCACCGTCACCCTCGTCTCCGCCCCGGCGGCGCGCATGCTGGGCATCGAGGGCGGGGTCGGGCGGCCGCTGGGCGACGTCCTCCTGCTCCAGGACACCGAGGGCCGGGACTGGTGTGCGTTCAACCGG
>NZ_DASZUF010000183.1:0-15967 GCF_035547795.1 Nocardioides sp. | reverse complement strand
CGTCCTCCCAGTCCTGGAGGTACGGCGCCACCTCGCGGCGGGCGAACTCGGCGCCGAGCTCGAACAGGTCGTTCATGACACCAAGCCGTCCGGGATGTCGACGTACCTGCTGCGGATCCACTCGCCCAGTGCCTTGGCCTGCGGGTCGAACCGCACGCCCTCGGCGACGCCGGCGCCCAGGATCCCGTGGATGACGATGTTGATGCCGCGCAGATTGGGCAGCGGGACCAGGTCCATCTCCAGGTCCACGGTCTCGGGGAGCAGCTCCCGGACCCAGTCGACGGTGACGGTCCGCAGCAGCCAGTCGACCGCCTCGTCGGGGCGGCCGGCGGGCACCCACAGCCCGATGTTGGCGTCGCCGCCCTTATCGCCGGAGCGGGCGTAGACCAGGTCGCCGAGGGGACGCTTCATCTCAGATCACCTCCGTGCTGCCGTCGGGCAGGTGGACCGTGTGCTCGACCAGCCCGCGGTCGACGTACGTCGGCCGGTAGACGCCGTACGCGCTCGGCTTGCCGGGCGGCGCGGTGACGTGGAAGCCGGCGTAGGAGGCGAGCACCAGCTCGATCGCCGGGCCGGTGAACGCCCGACCGACGGCCTGCTCGTCCGCGGACCAGACGGTCAGCCGCAGCAGCGCCGCGGCGCCCTCCTCCGTCGGGGAGTCCGGGGCCGGAGCCCGCCAGGCCGACCACGACCGCTGCAGGTCGGCCGGCAGGGCCGCCTCGACCTGGGCCCGCACCAGCGCCGCCTTGCGGTCGAGGTCGAGCCCGGTGAGCACGAACTCCACCTGGTTGCGCCAGCCGCCGAGCTGGTTGACCGCCACCTTCAGCCGCTCCGGCGGCTCGGTGCCGCGGGCTCCGCTGATCTCGACCCGGTCCGGCCCGAGCTGGCGGAGCCGGATCGAGGTGAGGTCGGTGGTCACATCGGGGTTGAGGTAGGAGCTGCCCTGGATCTCGTAGAACAGCTGCGCGGTGACGGTGTCGACGGTGACCAGGCCACCGGTGCCGGGGTGCTTGGTGATCACCGTGGTGCCATCCGCGGCGATCTCGGCGATCGGGAAGCCGAACGGCTGCGTGGGGTCGGCCACCAAGCCGGCGTCGATGGCGTCGAAGAGACCCGCGAAGTTGCCGCCGGTGGCCTGGGTGCCGCACTCGATCACGTGCCCGGCCACCACGGCGCCGGCCAGTGCGTCGAGATCGGCGGGCGTCCAGTGGTGCCACCAGATCGCCGGGCCCATCACCACGGCCGCGTCCGTCACACGGCCGGTGACGACCACGTCGGCTCCCGCCTCCAGCGCGCGGGCGATGCCGAACCCGCCCAGGTAGGCGTTGGCGGTCAGCGCGTCAGGGAAGTCCTCGAGCTTCCCGCGCACGTCGTCGCCGTCGACGTACGCGATCCGGGCGCCGGTGTCGAGTCGCTCCAGCGCCTCGGCGAGGCCGCGCGGGTTGAGGCCGCCGGCGTTGCTGACGATTCGCACGCCCTTCTCGAGCGCGAGCGCGAGGCAGTCCTCGGCCTGGCGCAGGAACGTCTTGGCATAGCCCAAGTCGGGGTTGCGCAGCGTGTCCTTGCCGAGGATGAGCATGGTCAGCTCGGCCAGGTAGTCGCCGGTCAGCACGTCCAGCGGGCCGCCCTCGAGCATCTCCCGCATGGCGCTGATCCGGTCGCCGTAGAAGCCGGAGCAGTTGCCGATCTTGATCGGGTCCTTCGGTTCAGGCACGGGTGCGCCCCTTTCCCGGCGGGCCGGCGAAGGCCTGCGCGATGCTGAGCCAGTGATCGGCGTCCTCACCGGTGGCGGTGAGGGCGGTGTCGTCGCGGTGCACCCGCTGGGTGACCAGACGGGCGAAGTCCCAGGCCGGCCCGGTGACCCGCTGCTCGGCGTCCTCGGGGCCCCACGCCCAGACCGCACCGCCGGGCGCTGTCAGCTCCACCCGTACCTCGCCCGCCGGCGCCTGCTCGCCGTGGACGGCATAGGAGAAGCCGCGGGTGCGTACGCCGAGGTGGCACACGTGCCGGACCCGGTCGCTGGGCTGTGCCGCGACCCCGAGCGCGTCGTGGACGTCGAGGCCGTGCGCCCACGTCTCCATGAACCGCGCCGTCGCCATCGACGTCGGCGACATCGGCGGCCCGAACCACTGCAGCTTCTCGGTGGCCGCCAGCAGCGCGCTCGCCAGTGCCTCCCGCGCGATGTCCCAGCGGGCCAGCAGCTCCGCCGGCGGTACCGCGCCGCCCGCCAGCGCGGCCCTGTCCACGAATCCCTCCGGGTCGGCCAGCGCCTGCGCGACGATGCCGTCCCAGCGGGCCTTGTCGGTGGCCGCCGCGAGCGCGCAGTCGTCGGTCCAGGCCAGGTGTGCGATCTGGGTGGCGACGTCCCAGCCCTCCGCGGGTGTCGGCGTACGCCATCCGTCGTCGCTCAGTCCGGCGACCAGCGCCCGGAGCTCGGCGCTCTCGGCGGCCAGGTCGGCCAGCAGCTCTTCGATCATGACAGCTCCTTGTCGAGGACCTTGGCCCACTCGTCGAGGATCCGGGCCCGCCGGCGGCGGTCGTCGGAGAGCGTGTCGGCCAACCCGAGCCCGCGGCACAGATCGAGGGTGGCCTGGATCAGCTCCCGGACGCCGGGACGGGACTCGTCCGCGCGGAGCAGGTCGACGGTGAGCCGGTGCGCCTCGCGGCCGATCCGGCGCTCCAGCGGAGCCACCGCGCGGAGCAGGTCAGGGTCGGTGCGGGCAGCCACCCACAGCTCGAGCGCCGCCTTGAAGCCGGGAGAGGTGAAGTGATCGGCGAGCAGGTCGAGTACGGCGCGGGTCGAGGCGCCCTGCTGCGCCGCGAACGCCGCTCGCAGGTCGCCGCCACGACCCTCCATGACGTGGGTGACGGCCGCGACGACCAGGTCGTTCTTGGTCGGGAAGTGGTGCAGTTGCGCACCGCGGCTCACGCCCGCCCGCTCCGAGACCAGGGTAGTGGTGGTGCCGGCCCAGCCCCGCTCGACGAGGACCTCGACCGCCGCCTCCAGCAGCCGAGCCCGCATCGCCCGGGTGCGCTCCTCCTGAGGCACCCGCGGGGTCGTCGCCGTCACCCCTCCACTCTGGCCCGTCAGCAACAAACAGTCAAGCCTGTCTGTTTCTGTCGAGAGGTCACTTCTGGCCGGTCGAGAGGTCACTTTCGGCGCAGAGACCACCGGCCGGTCGGGCCGACACCTCCCACGCGAGCGGCCGAGATGCGACCAGGTACGCCGGCGGCCCCGTGGGACGGATCCCACGGGGCCACCGGATCTGACCTCTCAACCAGCCGAAAGTGACTTCTCGACGCGCAGAAAGTGACCTCTCAACGTCAAGCGGGGAAGGACTCGCCCTTCGCCGCCATCTCGCGCAGGTACGGCGTCGGCGCGAACCGCTCGCCGTACGCCGCCGCCAGCTCGTCGGCTCGCTTGAGGAATGCCTCGATGCCGAAGCTGCCGTCGGCGGCGTCGTACCCGGTGATGAACTGGGCCGCGCCGCCGGTGGCCGGCGGGAAGCCGATGCCGAAGACCGAGCCGATGTTGGCGTGCGCGGCGGAGGTGACGACCCCCTCCTCAAACGTCTTGGCGGTCTCGATCGCCTCGATGAACGTCTGCCGGTCGCGCAGGTCGGCGATCGCCGGCTGCTCCTCGGCGACCGGGAAGAGCTCGGCGAGCCCCTCCCAGATCGACGTGCGCTTGCCGTCGACGTAGTCGTAGAAGCCGGCGCCCTTGAGCTTGCCGGAGCGACCGGCGGCGATCAGCTTGCCCGCCACCCGCTCGGTGGTGGTGAGCTCCTCGGAGCCGAGCGCCTCACGGGTGGTCTTGGCGATCTTGACCATCAGCTCGAGGTTGAGCTCGTCGGCCAGCTGCAGCGGCCCGACCGGGTAGCCGGCCTGGGTGGCGGCGCGCTCGATCGAGTAGGGGTGCACGCCCTCCGCGACCATCCGCAGGCCCTCCTCGATCACGGTGCCGATGACGCGCGAGGTGTAGAAGCCGCGCGAGTCGTGGGCGATCATCGGGGTCTTCTTGATGGCCAGCACCACGTCGTACGCCTTGGCGAGGGTCTCGTCGGAGGTCTCGGCGCCCTTGATGATCTCGACCAGCGGCATCTTGTCGACCGGGCTGAAGAAGTGCAGGCCGATGAAGCGAGCCGCCGCGTCGGTGCCGTCCAGGCCCTTGGCCAGGTCCGTGATCGGCAGCGTCGAGGTGTTCGAGCACAGCAGCGCGCCCTCGGCGAGGAACGGCGTGATCTCGTTGAAGACCTTCTGCTTCAGGGCGACGTCCTCGAAGACGGCCTCGACGACCAGGTCGGCACCGGCGGCGTCCTCCGCCGACGCGGTGGCGGTGATCCGGCCGAGGATCTCGTCGGCCTTCTCCTGGCTGATCTTGCCGCGAGAGACGCCCTTCTCGTTCAGGCCGGCGGTGTAGGACTTGCCCCGCTCCGCCGCCTCGATCGAGACGTCCTTGAGCACGACCTCGACACCCGCGCGGGCCAGGACGTAGGCGATGCCCGCGCCCATCATGCCGGCGCCGAGCACGACGGCCTTGGTCGGGCGGTACTTCTCCACACCCGCCGGGCGCAGCGCGCCGGAGTTGATCGAACCGAGGTCGAAGAAGAACGCCTGGATCATGTTCTTCGCCTGCTGACCGGTGACCAGCGAGACGAAGTAGCGCGACTCGATCCGGGTGGCGGTCTCGAAGTCGACCTGTGCGCCCTCGACGGCCGCGGACAGGATCGCCTTCGGGGCACGCATGTCGGCCTGCTTGATCTGCTTGCGCAGGATCGGACCGAGCGCCGGCAGGAACGCCGCCAGCGACGGGGAGCTCGGCGTACCTCCGGGGATCTTGTAGCCCGGCTTGTCCCACGGCTGCAGGCCGGCGCCCTCGACGTCGGCGTTCTCCGTCACCCAGGCCTTGGCGCGCACGACCAACTGGTCGGCGGCGACGAGCTCGTCGACCAGGCCCTTGGCCTGGGCCGCCTCCGGCTTGAACCGGGTGCCCTGGCCGAGGATCTCGGTCAGCGCCGTCACGATGCCGAACATGCGCACCGTGCGGGTGACGCCGCCACCGCCGGGCAGCAGGCCCAGGGTGACCTCGGGCAGGCCGATCTCGTAACGACCCTCGGCGGCGATGCGGTGGTTGGCGGCCAGCGCGATCTCCAGGCCGCCACCGAGCGCGGCGCCATTGATGGCCGCCACGACCGGCTTGGGGAACAGCTCGAGCTTGCGCAGGGTGGCCTTGATGCCCTCGACCTCGGCGAAGACCTCGGCCGCGTGCTCCTTGCGCAGCGGCATCATCCGCTTGAGGTCGCCGCCGGCGAAGAACGTGCTCTTCGCGCTGGTGATCACCACGCCCTTGACCCGGTCGGCGTCGGCGTACAGCCGCTCGACGGCTTCCGCCATCGCGGTGGCGTAGGCCTCGTTCATGGTGTTGGCCGACTGGCCGGGGTCATCGAGCGTGAGGGTGACGATGCCGTCGCCGTCGATGTCGTACTTCACTGCGGTGTCAGTCATTGGTCTCTTCCTGCCTCAGACGAGCTCGACGATCGTGGCGATGCCCATGCCGGCGCCGACGCAGAGCGTGGCCAGGCCGCGCCGCTTGCCCTGGCGCTCCAGCTCGTCGACGAGCGTGCCGAGGATGATCGCGCCGGTGGCGCCGAGCGGGTGGCCCATGGCCATGGCCCCGCCGTTGACGTTGGTGACGTCCTGGCTGATGCCCATGTCCTTCATGAAGCGCAGCGCCACGGCGGCGAAGGCCTCGTTGATCTCCCAGAGGTCGATGTCCTTGGCCTCGAGGCCGACCTTGGCCAGCGCCTTGCGGGCGGCCGGCGCGGGACCGGTGAGCATGATGGTCGGCTCGGAGCCGATCACGGCGGTGGAGATGATCCGGGCGCGCGGGCGCAGGCCGTAGTCCTTCCCGACCTGCTCGTTGCCGATCACGACGATCGCGGCGCCGTCCACGATGCCGGAGCTGTTGCCGGCGTGGTGGACGTGGTTGATCTTCTCGATCCAGTGGTACTTCGCCAGCGCGACCTCGTCGAAGCCGCCGTCGCGGCCCTGCTGCTCGAAGGACGGCTTGAGTCCCGCCAGCGACTCCACGCTCGTGCCCGGGCGGATGAGCTCGTCCTTGCTCAGGACGAGCACGCCGTTCTTGTCATAGACGGGTACGACGGAGTTCTCGAAGTAGCCGTTGCTCCACGCCTTGTCGGCGCGTGCGTGCGACTCGGCGGCGAGCGCGTCCACGTCGGTGCGACTGAAGCCCTCCAGCGTCGCGATCAGGTCGGCGCCGATGCCCTGCGGGACGAAGTCCGTGGCCAGGTTGGTGGCCGGGTCCATCGCCCAGGCACCGCCGTCGGAGCCGAGCGGGACGCGGCTCATCGACTCCACGCCACCGGCGATGATCAGGTCCTCGAACCCGGAGCGGACCCGCGCGGCAGCCTGGTTGACGGCCTCCAGCCCGGACGCACAGAACCGGTTGACCTGAACGCCCGCCACCGTCTCGGGCAGGCCCGAGAGCAGCGAGGCGGTACGGGCGATGTCCATGCCCTGGTCGCCGATCGGCGAGACCACGCCGAGCACGATGTCGTCGACACGGTCGGTGTCCAGGGTGGGGTTGCGCTTCTGCGCCTCGTCGAGCAGCCCGACGACCAGATCGACCGGCTTGACCTCGTGCAGCGCGCCGGTCTTCTTGCCACGGCCGCGCGGAGTGCGCAGGTGGTCGTAGATGAATGCCTCAGCCATGCGACGATTGTGACACCAAAACTGTCACGGTCAACTGTGGCTCAGGTCACTCGTCCAGCTGCAGGGCCCGTCCGATGGCCCGGTTGGCGGCGTCCTGGAAGGCGACCACGAGCGCCTCGATGGTCAGCTCGCGCAGCAGCGGCAGGGTCTGCTCGAGCCGCTCGGCCTCCTCCGCGGTGTGGTGGGTGCGACGCCACGGGTCGACCACCTGGTCGCGCAGCAGGCCGGTCAGGTCGTCGGCGAGGGCGTCCAGGTGCTTGGCGGTGATCTCCTGCGCGGCGGCGAGCGCGTCGCGGGGCAGGCCGAGGTCGCGCAGCTCCCGGCCGATCCGCTTGAGCGTCTGGACCGGCTCCGCGTGGGTCCACGAGGTCACCATGGCACGCTGCATCGCCAGGTCGGCCGGCGTGACGTCCTCGGGCAACCGCTGCAGGTAGCGCTCGATCGCCTGGAGGGTGAAGCCGTGGTCCTGCAACGCCCGGACCAGGTCGAGGCGCGCCCGGTGCTCGGGACCGTAATAGGCGATCCGGCCCCGCCGTACCGGCGGCGGGATCAGGCCCAGGCTGGCGTAGTAGCGGGTCGTCCGCACCGAGAGCCCGGTCGCCGCCGACAGCTCGTCGATGGTGAGCAGCCCCTGCTCCGCCGTCTCCGTCATGGCGCAGGACGGTAGCACCACGGACTGGCACAGTTCCGCTGTCAAACTGCCGTCGAGAAGTCCTTGAAGTGACGCCGGTCTCACGATTACCATCGGCGACGCCGCTTGCACTTGCAAGCACCGGAGGGAGCGACAGTGCTGTCGTACGAACGCATCGGCCACGGCGAGCCGCTGGTCCTGATCCATGGCATCAGCCACCAGCGCACCGGCTGGATGCCGGTCGTGGAGCGGCTCGCGCAGCATCACGAGGTCTTCCTGGTGGACCTGCCGGGCCACGGCGGGTCACCGGCATTCGACCCCGGCGACCGCACCATCCGCACGGCGCTGACCGAGCAGTTGCAGGAGTTCCTCGACGACGCCGGACTCGACCGGCCGCACGTCGCCGGCAACAGCCTGGGCGCTCTGGTCGCCCTGGAGATGGCCGAGCAGGGCATGGCACGCAGCGTGACGGCACTGGCCCCCGCCGGCTTCTGGTACGGCGCGGTCGACTTCGCCTACGTCCGCTCGCTCTTCGCGACCGTGCAGTTCGCCGCCCGCACCCTCCAGCCGGTCGCGCCCCGCCTCCTACGCCGCCGCCTGGGCCGCGCACTCGCCTTCGGCTGGGCCGCCGCGCACCCCACTCGGATCGACGCCGAGGCGGCTTTGGCCGACCTGCGGAACATGGTCGCCTCCCGCGACGCGATCGAGCGGATGTTCACCGGCGCGTACTGCTACGACGGCCACGGCGCCGACGTACCGACCACGATCGCCTGGGGCACGCGCGACCTGGTCCTGCTGCCCTACCAGGCCCTGCGCGCCCGCCACCTGCTCGTCGACGCGGAGCACGTCTGGCTGCCCGGCTGCGGCCACGTGCCCATGACCGACGACCCCGACCTGGTCGTCCGGACCATCCTCGACTGCACCGCGCGCGCCGCCACGCCCGACCGGACCCGCCTGCTGGGCGCCTGAGCACAACCGGTGACAGTTACACTGTCACAGTAAGACTGTTCTACCCAGCGCAGGAGCCCGCATGCCCACGAAGCCGTCGATCTACGAAGCCGAGCACGAGGACTTCCGTGCCACCTGCAAGGCCTTCCTGGAGAAGGAGGTCGTACCCTTCCACGACCAGTGGGAGAAGGACGGCATCGTGCCGCGCGAGCTGTGGAAGAAGGCCGGCGACGCCGGTCTGCTCTGCTTCGACGTGGAGGAGGAGTACGGCGGTCCCGGCATCAAGGACTTCCGCTTCAACGCCGTCTTCCACGAGGAGATGACGAAGGTGGGCGCCAGCGGCCCCGGCTTCTTCGTCCACACCGACATCATCGTCCCCTACATCTCCCACCTCGGCACCCCGGAGCAGAAGGCCCGGTGGCTGCCCGGCTGCGTCAGCGGCGAGACCATCACCGCCATCGCGATGACCGAGCCCGGCGCGGGCTCCGACCTGCAGGGCATCTCGACGCGCGCCGTCCTGGACGGGGACCACTACATCCTCAACGGCTCCAAGACGTTCATCTCCAACGGCATCAACGCCGACCTGGTGATCGTGGTCTGCAAGACCGACCCCGACGCCGGCGCGGGTGGGATCAGCCTGCTCGTCGTCGAGCGCGGCATGCCCGGCTTCGAGCGCGGCCGCAACCTGGACAAGGTCGGCATGAAGGCCCAGGACACCGCCGAACTCTCCTTCACCGACGTGCGGGTGCCGAAGGAGAACCTGCTCGGGCCCGAGGGCTCGGGCTTCATCTCGCTGATGACGCTGCTGCCGCAGGAGCGGATCTCGGTGGCCTCGATCGCCGTCGCCGCGACCGAGGCGGTGCTGAAGATGTGTCTGGACTACGCCCGCACCCGCAAGGCCTTCGGGAAGTCGATCGGCCGCTTCCAGACCATGTCGTTCACGCTCGCGGAGATGGCCACCGAGGCCTACATCGCCCGGCTGTTCATCAACGACGCGATCACCCAGCTCAACGCCGGCACCGCCGACACCGCGCTCGCCTCGATGGCGAAGTGGTGGACCACCGAGCTGCAGAAGAAGACCGTCGACACCGGCGTCCAGATCCACGGCGGCTACGGCTACATGATGGAATACCCGATCGCCAAGGCGTTCATCGACAGCCGGATCCAGACGATCTACGGCGGCACCACCGAGATCCAGAAGCTGATCATCAGTCGGTTCCTGGACCTGTGAGCGGCCGTTCGGGGTCGAGCACGACGCCGTAGCTGCGAGCGCGTACGTCGATCAGCGCCCATGCGCTCTCCACCAGCAGGTCGGTGAGGTGGGCGGCGTCGGGGACCTTGGCGCCCAGGTGCACCCAGCGCCGCACCGTGCCGAAGACCGCCCCGACCAGCCCGTGCGCGAGCGGGTCGGTGGCGGCGGCGTCGGCCGCACTCACCTCGGCGCCGGCCGCGGAGAACCACGCGATCAGCCGGCGCGCGATCTGCGCGGCGATGTAGTCGAGCGCGCGCTGCAGCGGGCTGTCGGCGACCATGTCGAGGTCGGTGTGGCGATGGAGCTGCTGATGCGTGGCCGCCCAGTCGACGTACGTCGACACCGACCTGTGCAACGACCCCCGGATGGTGCCCTCCAGGGTGAGGGTGGGGGCCAGCAGCGACCACAGGTCGTCGAGCACGTGCTGCTGCACGGCGCGGTCCAGGGCGCTCCGGTCCGCGAACTGCCGGTAGAGCACCGAGCGGCTCACCCCGGCGCGCTCACTGATCTCGTGCAGGCTGACCTGCGCCCGACCCTCGTCGTACAGGTCGATGGCGGCCTGAACGAGGCGCAGTCGCTGAGCCTGGTTGTGTTCCGCCCAGCGCGACGTGCGACCGTCCATGACGGCCCACCCTAGGGCCTGTGCTCAGGCGGCGGCGTTCGCAGGCTGGGCGCGGAACCGGGCGGGGCGCCCGTCGACGCCGAGCAGCTGCCAGGCCCAGCGGGTGGTCCGGCCGCGCAGGCCCAGGTCGTCGAAGAGCATCCGCACGTCGGAGAACAGGTCGCGGCGGAACTTGGCCGCCTCGGGGCCGTCGCCCCACACCTCGCGCACCACCTCGTCGGGGATGCCCATCATCTCCCGGTCGGCCTTGGACGGGATGATGATCGCGTCCGAGCCCAGCCGCATCGCCAGCGGCGTCAGCACCCCGAGCACGAACTTCTCCACCGGGTTGAGCCGCGGGGCGTGGTGCTCCAGCCAGGCGTGCGCGAAGCCGATGTGGCGTGCCTCCTCGGCGATGTGGATGGACATGATCCGGTCGAGCAGGGGATGGATGCCACCGGCCCGCATCATGTCCTTCTGCACGTGGTCAATCGGCTCTTCCCCGGCCAGGATGATCGCGAAGAACAGCGCCGGGAACGTCGAGCCGAGCATGGCGACCAGCGGGATGCTGCGCATCAGCCAGGCCGGCGCGCCACTCACCTCGGGGCAGGCCCGGTTGGTGAACTCCTGGAACATCTGGATGTGGTGGCACTCCTCGGTGAGCTCGTGCATGAAGTAGCGGAACTCCGGGTTGCCGTTGGCGACGTACCGCAGGAACTGGGTGCCGCCCAGGAGCAGCAGCTGCTCGAACTGGGAGCCGGTCTTGGTCACCGCCGTGAGCCGGTGGCGGCCGATCTCGATCTGACGCTCCTTGGGGAGCGACTGGTACCACGGGTGTGCACCGAGCAGGTCGACCTTGGGCAGGATCCAGCGTTCGTCACGCGGGTCGATGGCGAACTCCGGCGAGTTCCAGTCGATGTCCTTGAACGCGTTGAAGTAGCGCTCGACCGAGGCCTCGGACAGCGTGCGGAGTGTGTCCTCGTAGGCCTGCTTGCCCTGCGGGCGGTAGGCCAGCGCGGAGCCCGCGACCGAGCCGGCCGCCTTCACGCTGCCACCCACGACGCGCTTGGCGAGAGTCACCGGCGCCATCGCACATCACCTCCACGAGTCGACGTCGAACGACATACCCACGGTACACGAGACATCATGTCCTGCGTATCGACATCTCCGAAATGACAGCGGCCCGGTCCGAGGACCGGGCCGCCGAGGTGGATCGACTCAGCTGAACTGGAGCTCCTTGGAGTCGCGGATGTCCGCGCTCAACACCTTCATGTCGTAGAGGTAGCTCTGCCTGACCTGCCAGGGTCCGCGGTCGCCCTTGCGGGGCATCAGCTCCTGGGCGCGCAGCAGATACCCGGCCTCCATGTCCATGAACGGCGAGGCCGCCACGCTCGGGTCTCGCTCCACGACCACCTCGGTGTAGCCGTGTGCGGCCATCTCCGCCAGCAGGTTGGTGACGTACTCGCAGACCAGGTCGACCTTCAACGTCCAGGAGGCGTTGGTGTAGCCGACGGTGAAGGCCAGGTTCGGGACGCCCGAGAGCAGCACGCCCTTGTAGGCCATCGTGTCCTGGACCCGGACCGGCTTGCCGTCCACGTGCACCTCCACGCCGCCGAAGAACCTCACCTTCAGGCCGGTGGCCGAGATGATGATGTCGGCGTCGAGCTTCTTGCCCGACTCCAGTTCGATGCCGTCCGCCACGATCCTCTTGATCTTGTCGGTGACGACGCTGGCCTTGCCGTGGCGGATCGCCCGGAAAAGATCGCCGTCGGGCACCGCGCACAGGCGCTGGTCCCAGGGGTTGTACGGCGGGTTGAAGTGCTCGTCGGCGTACCGGATCGCCTCCTCCTTGGTGAGGCCCGGCTGGCCGGGACGCGCGGTCAGGTGCTCGATGACGCCGTCGCGGATCACCTTCTTGACCAGCTTCGGCCGGCGCCGGGCGAGCTTGTAGGAGCCGACCAGGACGCCGATGTTCGCCCAGCGGATCGCCTCGAAACCGGCCTTCTCGCGCAGCCCCTTGAACGGCACGAACCGCGGCACCAGGCCGAGCGCGGCACCCAGCCCCTTCGCGAGCGGGTCCCGGCCCGGCCGGGAGAAGACGTACGTCGGCGTCCGCTGCAGCATGGTGATGTGCTCCACCTGGTCCGCCATCGCGGGCACCAGGGTGACGGCGGTGGCGCCGGAGCCGATCACGACGACCTTCTTGCCGCCGTAGTCGAGGTCCTCGGGCCAGAACTGCGGATGGATGAAGGTGCCTTCGAAGTCCTCCACGCCCGGGAAGACCGGCTGGTGCCCCTCGTCGTAGTCGTAGTAGCCGCTGCAGGACCACAGGAAGTTGGCAGTGAACGTCTTCTCGCCCTCGTCGGTCGCGGCGACGACCGTCCACTGCTGGGCGTCGCTGTCCCAGTCGGCCTTGGTCACCTTATGGCCGTAGCGGATCTTGTCCTCGACGCCGTACTCCTTCGCGATGGTGCGCAGGTAGTCGAGGATCATGTGACCGTCGGCGAGCGACTGGTCACTGGGCCAGGGGTGCCACTTGTAGCCGAAGGTGAACATGTCCGAGTCGGAGCGGATGCCCGGGTAGCGGAACAGATCCCACGTGCCGCCGCTGGCCTGGCGGGACTCGAGCACGAGGTAGGCCTTGTCGGGCAGCTTCATGCCGAGCTGGGCGGCGGCGCCGATGCCGGAGATCCCGGCGCCGACGATGAGGACATCGACGTGCTCACTGGTCATGGGATCAGGTTACCCGTCGGTAGCGGCTCGCGGGAGAGGTCTCTCACGTCGCGCCGGTGCGACGGATCCGGCAGCACAGGTATCGGCGGTCCCCACACGCATGCCGCCGTCGCATGGGAGGCGTGCGCGTCGGGCCCGAACGGCAGCCCCGCGGCCAGCGCACTGGCGCGGGCGAAGGGCAGGCTGGTCAGCTCAGCACGCGGGAGAGGAATTCGCGGGTGCGCTGCTCGCGCGGAGCACCGAAGAGCTGGGCCGGCGGCCCCTGCTCCAGGATCCGGCCCTGCTCGAGGAAGCAGACCTTGGTGGCGACCTCCCGAGCGAAGGCCATCTCATGGGTGGCCAGTACCATCGTCATGCCGGCGGCCGCCTCCGCCCGGACGATCTCGAGCACCTCGCCGACCAGCTCCGGGTCGAGCGCGGCGGTGATCTCGTCGAGCAGCAGCAGCCGCGGCCTGGTGCACAGCGCTCGGACCAGGGCGACCCGCTGCTGCTGGCCGCCGGAGAGCGCGTCGGGATACGCCGTCGCCTTGTCCCCCAGCCCGAACCGCTCCAGCAGCTCCTGCGCCCGGGTCCGGGCCTCACCCTTGGCGACGCGGTGGACCCTGGTCTGAGCCAGGGTGCAGTTGTCGATCACCGACAGGTGCGGGAAGAGGTTGTAGGCCTGGAAGACCATCCCCATCGTGCGGCGCACCGAGCGCGGATCGACGCGCGGGTCGGCGATGTCCCGACCGTCGTAGGAGATGACGCCGTCGTCGATCTGCTCGAGCCGGTTGAGGCAGCGCAGCAGGGTGGACTTTCCCGAGCCCGAGGAGCCGATCAGGCAGACCACGTCGTGCGCCTCGACACTCAGCGAGATGTCGTGCAGGACGACGCGGTCGCCGTACGACTTGCGCAGGCCCGCCACGCTCAACAGCGCGCTCATCAGGCCATCCCCTGCTCGCGGCGGATCTGGCGGTGCATCAGCCAGTCGGTCAGCCGGGTCAGCGGCACGGCGACGACGAGGAAGTACAGCGCCGCGACGAAGAGCGCGGTCCCGTTGAAGTGGTAGCCCTGCCAGTCGCTGGCCGCGCGCATCGCCTCCCACACCCCGAGCACGGAGATGAGCGCCGTGTCCTTCTGCAGCGAGACCAGGTCGTTCATCAGCGGCGGTACGGCGCGGCGCACGGCCTGCGGGAAGATCACCCGCCACATCGCCTGGGTCCGGGAGAGGCCGAGCGCCTCCGCCGAGGACCACTGGGTCGGGTGCACGGCGAGGATCCCCGCCCGCAGCACCTCGGCGACGTACGCGCCGTAGCAGAGCGTGAGCGCCGTCGTGCCGAGCCAGAACAGGCTGGTCGTGACGCCGTTGAGCTCGAGAGCCGGCACGCCGACTCCGATCAGCACGATCACCAGCAGGCTGGGGACTCCGCGGAACAGGTCGGTGTAGATCACCGCCACGATCCGCAGCGGCGCCAGCCACGGCGAGCGCGACTGGCGGCAGATCGCCACCAGCGAGGCCAGCACGAGGACGCACGGCTCAGCGACCAGGAAGATCCGGATGTTCATCCAGAAGCCCCGGCTCACCGACGGGAACGCACCCTTGAAGTTCGACCAGGACAGGAAGTAGCCGCGGAAGGCCGGCCAGCCCGGCGAGGTCAGGAAGACCGCCAGGGCCGCGCCGAGGACGACCACCGTCACGGCGGTCGAGAGCACGGCCCGGCGTACCCGCATCGCGTGGGCGATGCGGGCCCGCTCGACCTGGAGTGCGCTCGGGGTCCAGTCGCTCACTTCAGGACCGGGACGTTCTCCATGCCGGAGAGCCACTGCTGCTGGAGCTGGGTCAGCGTGCCGTCGCTCTGCAGCTTGTCGATGGCCTGGTTCACGCACGTCACCAGCGGGTTGCCCTGCTGGAAGAGCAGACCGAACTCCTCGGGCTCCTTGTTGGCGAACCTGCCCACCACGACGCTGCCCTTGATCTCGCTGGACATGTAGCCGGCGCTCGGCAGGTCGGTGACCAGGCCGTCGATCTGACCGTGCAGGAGCGCCTGCTTGGCCTGGTCGTCGGTGTCGAAGACCAGCGGCTGGCTGCTCGGCTGGACGTCGTCGCGGATCGCGGTCAGGCTGGTGGTGGCGGTCTCGGCTCCCAGCTTGAGGCTCTTGAGGCCGGCCAGCGTGGTGGCCTTGTCCTTGTTCTTCGCCAGCGTGATCACGGCCTGGTCGGCGGTGTAGTAGCCGTGCGAGAACGTGACGGCCTTGGCCCGCTCGGGCGTGATCGAGATCTGGTTGATGTCGAAGTCGAACTTCTTCGGCCCCGGCGTGTAGGAGTTGTTGAAGGACTCCTTGACCCAGGTCACCTGGTCCTTGCTGAAGCCCAGCTGCTGGGCCACGGCGTAGGCCACCGCGGACTCGTAGCCGGCCCCGTTGCTCGGGTCGTTCTTCTTGAACCACGGCGCGTACGCCGGAGAGTCGGTGGCGATGGTGAGCTTGCCCGGGCTGTAGAGATGCAGCTGGTCGGGCGTGCAGGCGGCCGGGCTCGTGCCGGCCCCGGCACTGGTCGTGGTGGTCGTGGTGGCACCCGAGTCGCTGGCGGTGTTCTTGGCGGAGCAGCCGGCCAGACCCGCCGCGGTCAGCGCGATGGCGACGACGGCAAGGGCGGGACGGCCTCCGGAGGGCAGCAGACGCATGGCCGCATCGTACGGCGAGGACGCTTTGCCGACTGAATCACTGGACTATCGGCTCGGCTTCCGCCCGATGGTTACTTATGAGTAACATGCCGGGCCATGGCCTACGACCACCTGCTGTCCCCCCTGACGGTCGGGGGACTCACCCTGCGCAACCGCGTCGTGATGGGCTCGATGCACACCGGGCTCGAGGATCACGTGTGGGACATCCCCAAGCTGGCGGCGTACTTCGCCGAACGCGCCCGTGGTGGCGTCGGCCTGATCGTGACCGGCGGCTACGCGCCGAACAAGCGCGGCTGGCTCAAGCCGTTCGCCTCGGAGATGTCCTCGCGGCTACACGCGATGCGCCACCGCGAGGTCACCGACGCGGTGCACGCCGAGGGCGGTGCGATCGCGCTGCAGGTGCTGCA
>NZ_DASZUF010000182.1:0-27150 GCF_035547795.1 Nocardioides sp. | reverse complement strand
CCGCACGTACAGTGCGTCATGTCGAGGTCTTCAGTTCTTCAGGTTGCTTGGTCGCTCCTGATCCTGAAGACCTCGTCGTCGTTCCGGCGGCTACGCCACGCCGGACGCCATCAGCCTACCCACGCTTAGATCCGAAGAGCCGACAACACGGACGATGACGTCTTCGTAACTCCCACCCGCTGGCCCGCCCCGCCACCGTCGCTGACCGGCGCGACCGCCTTTACACCTTACATTGACGCCAAGCACGGAACCATCCAAGTCCGATACCGGTACAACGGGACCTATTCACTTACGACGTACAACCTAGCAGCGATGAAGGCCTACATCGCCGGGACTGGGCCCGCGCCTGCGCCGCTGGGCACATGGACCCCGACAGACCCCTTCACCACTGGTACGAACCACTTTATGTCGGGGCATGCGCTCGACGGTCAATACTCATATGTCTGCTGGTACAACGAGGATGCGGGAACCAATCAGATTCATCGATACAACTACAACGATCAGAGTAGCCAGTCTTCCGGAAACCTCACCTTAAACACCGGATACGCCCACAAAGAACTCGAGGGTATGGCGATCCGCTACTCCGCTGGCACGCAATACCTTTACTTCGGCGTCAACGACGGCGCCGTCAGCGGAACACATCTGTTCAATCTAGGGTATTTCGTAGGCAATCCCGTGTGACGCGAGTGCCGGCCGAGCACATGCTCGGCCGGCGGAGTGTACTCGCCCGGTTGTTGTCACTCAATCCCTTTTGAAAGCACGAGATGCCTTCCGCCGGATTCGGCTCCGCAATTCGGCGACCAGGTCCCGGGCGCTGAAGCCTGCAAGCAGCCCAGTCGACGGCGGAACTTCCGCGGGCTGGGGCGATCGGGGCGGGCTGAAGTTCCAGGAACGGCCGCTCGCCTGCGAAATGACACCCGCAAGCGCCTCGACGGCTGCCTCGATCGGCACGCTAGTGACATCCTCGTGGACAGGCTCGTCGGCACCGCGCACCCGCGGCGGCCGCATCAACAGGTCGAGATCACCCACGACCCGGACGCCGCTGTCCGCGATCTCGCGGACATGCCGCTGCATGTCGTCCATGACCCGCCCGAGCGCCCACTCCGGGATGGCGAGCCGCTGCTCGTCCGGCAGTGGGGCGCGCGTCTGCAGCATGCGCAGTGCCGCGCCGTTGGCTACGAGGCGTTGATAGTCGCGCCACGCCAGGTCGTTCGCGCGCAGCACCTTGTTCAACTGACGCAGCATCTCCAGCTCCGGCACGGAGAGGCTGCGATTCGAGCGCGAGAGACCCCCGGAGACGAAGATCCCCGGCGGGAGACCGAGCATCTTCTCGAACACAGTGAAGACGAAGTCGTGGTCGGCTGGATCGAGCACGATCACAGTCACGTTCTCGGGACCTGCCGCCTGTGCCCAACGCCGTACGAGCCAGCCCTGGTCGTGGCGAATGTGCACCCGCTCGATCCGGTCCTGGGGCCGCGGACGAGCCAGGACTCCGGCGAGCCAGTCGTCGAAGAGGCCGACGTTGCCGGCCTTGTTGTGCTCCTGCCAGATCGAGGGCAGCATCGAGCCGTAGGCCCGCAGCGTAATGACGACGTGGATACGCTTCCCGATCGCCTCGACGAAGCGCTTGGCCGTCGCGTCATCAGCACCAGCCGCATACTCGTGGCCCATCAGAATCCGACGTTCGTGATCCGCCTCGACCTCAGCCATCAGCGCGTCCCATTTGGCCATCGCGGCTTCGTCGCTGGCGCCGGGCTGGCCGACCCATCCGATCGACCGGCCGACGAAAGCGGCGACCTCATGCCGGTGGGAGCGTCGGGGACCTGGATACCGTACGCCGTGGGCGAGCAGCTCCGCACGATGGTCTGCCGCCGCAGCCTGGAGAGTCGTGGACGCCGTCTTGGGCGGCCCAATGTGGAACAGTCGCGCGCGGGGTGGCAGCAGAAGGTCGTCGGGCAGTTCGCGGTTCATCAAGGATGACCATAACGGGGGATTCGGTGACGCTCGTCGCCCCGACGGCGCGGGAAGCTCCTGCGCGTTCTGCCCCGAGGTCCGATCGAGGGTGGTCACATGCCGATCGGGGACAGCGGCGGCGAGCAGCCCGGCCAGCGCCTCGACGGCCGCCTGGATCGGCACCGTCGCGACGTCCTGATGGGCCGGCTCGTCCTCGCCGCGCACCCGCGGGCGCCGGGCGAGCGCGCCGAGGTCGCCGACGACGCGTACGCCGCTGGCACGGATCTCCTCGACATGGCGGGCCGCCTCCGCCAGCACCGGCTCGACCGCCCACGCCGGCAGCGCCAGCCGCTGCTCGTCGGCGGCCGGGCGACGCGCCGACAGCATCCGACGGGCGGCGCCCCGCACCACCAGGCGTTGGTAGTCGCGCCACTCCACGCCGGCGTCACGGACCACCTGGTTGAGCCGGCGCAGCAGCTCCAGCTCCGGCACCGACATGCTGCGGTTGGCGTAGGCGCCCTCGCCGCCGCCCAGCAGGCCGGCGGGCAGCCCGAGCATCGCCTCGAAGGCGGCGAAGACCAGGCCGTGGTCCGCCGGGTCGATGACCACCACGGTGACGTTCTCGGCGCCGGCCGCAGCCGCCCAGCGGCGGACCAGCGCGCCGTGGTCATGGCGGCGGTGGAACGTCGCGGCCAGGTCGTCGGGCCGCGGGGTGGCGAGCACGCGGCGCAGCCAGTCGTCGAAGATCCCGGTGTTGCCGGCTTTGTTGTACTCCTGCCAGATCGAGGGCAGCATCGAGCCGTAGTCGCGCAGTGTGATGACCACGTGCGTGCGGGGGCCCAGCGCCTGGACGAAGCGGGTCGCGGTGGCGTCGTCCGCGCCGGCGGCGTACTCGTGGCCGAACCAGATCCGCCGCTGACCCTCGCCGTCGATCTCGGTGAGCAGCGCATCCCAGGCGCCTCGATCGGGCGGGATGGAGCCGGGCTCGTGCGCGGCGCCGCCGTACCCGATCCGGCGGCCGAGGAACGCCGCCACCGCCGCCCGCTGCGACTTGCCCCGCCCCGGGTAGCGCACGCCGTGCTCAAGCAGCTCGGCGCGGTGGGCGGCCGCGGTGTTCTGCAGCGCGGTGGAGGCGGTCTTCGGCGGGCCGATGTGGAACAGCCGGACACGCGGCGGCAACAACAGGTCGGGGCCGACGGGCTCGCTCATCGCCGGTGATCCTACGGCGCGCGGCTGTCAGGTCGACGCCGGCCGTGTGGGAAACTCGCCTGCGTTCGTCGAGGAGCACGAAGGCTGAGGAGCGACATGGCGAAGCTGCGCAACGTGGCGGTACTGCTGGCGGGGGGTGTCGGCACCCGCGTCGGGCTCGATCTGCCCAAGCAGCTGATCAAGGTCGCCGGGATGCCGATCATGGAGCACACCCTCGGCATCCTCGACGCACACCCCGAGGTCGACGAGATCGTCATCATGATGGCGCCCGGTCACCTCGACGCGGTGCACGCGATGACCCGCGGCGGGCGCTACCCCAAGGTGAGCAGGATCCTCGAGGGCGCCGGCACCCGCAACGACACCACCCAGGCGGCGCTGGCCGCGCTCGGTGACGAGGACTGTCACGTGCTGCTGCACGACGCGGTCCGCCCACTGCTCTCGCACCGGATCATCAGCGACTGCTTCAAGGCCCTGGAGTCCTACCAGGCCGTCGATGTCGCCATTCCCAGCGCCGACACCATCATCGAGCTGGCCGACGACAACACCATCGCCGACATCCCCGACCGGTCCCGGCTGCGCCGCGGCCAGACGCCGCAGGCGTTCCTCGCCTCCACGCTGCGGGCGGCGTACGTCGAGGCCAACCAAGACCCCGACTTCAAGGCGACCGACGACTGCTCGGTGGTGCTGCGCTACCTGCCCGGCGTGAAGATCTGGGTGGTGGCCGGCGACGAGCAGAACATGAAGGTCACCGAGCCGATCGACGTCTACCTCGCCGACAAGCTCTTCCAGCTCAACGCGCACCAGCCGCTGCCGGACAACACCGACTCCGACTACCGGGACGCGCTGGCCGGCAAGACGCTGGTCGTCTTCGGCGGGTCCTACGGCATCGGCGCCGACATCGCCCGGCTCGCGGAGCGGTACGGCGCGAACGTGGCGGCGTACTCCCGCTCGGCGACGAAGACCGACGTCGCCCGCCGGGCCGACATCGCGGCCGCCGCGGCCGACGCCCTGGAGCGCTTCGGCCGGATCGACTTCGTGGTGAACACCGCCGGGGTACTGCCGATCAGCAACCTGGTCGACACCACCGAAGAGACGATCTGGTCGGCCACCGAAGTCAACTACATCGCCCCGATCCTGATCGCCCAGGAGTTCCACCCGCACCTGAAGGCGACCCGGGGCTCGATGCTGCTGTTCACCTCGTCGTCCTACACCCGCGGCCGCAAGGGCTACAGCCTCTACTCCTCGGCGAAGGCCGGCACCGTCAACCTCACCCAGGCGCTCGCCGACGAGTGGGCCGAGGACGGCGTGCGGATCAACGTGGTCAACCCGGAGCGGACCGGCACGCCGATGCGCACCAAGGCGTTCGGCGAGGAGCCGGCCGACTCGCTGCTGGCCTCCGAGGCGGTCGCCCGGGCGTCGCTGGACACGCTGATCTCCAGCGGGACCGGCCATGTGGTCGACCTGCGCCGACTCGACCCGATCGCGGCCGCGCTCGCCTCCGGCCTCGAATAGGGGGTTCCCCACCCCCGAGTCGGGGTTTCCGCACCCCCGAGTCGGGGTTTCCCCACCCCCGAGTCGGGGTTTCCGCACCGCCGAGTCCGGGATTCACCACCTCCGCCGGACAAGAAGCCCGATTCAACGGTGAAAAATCCACGATTCGACGGTGCGGAAACCCCGATTCGCGGGTCAGTCGGTGAAGAACGCCTTGACCACCCGCTCGGCGGCCTGGCCGTCGGCCTTGTAGTTGTACTTGGCGTTGAACGCGGCGATCCGCGGCGCCCACTCGCGCGCCAGGGCGTCGATGTCGCCGAGCGCGTGGATGACCTGGTCGGCGGTGTCGAGCAGCGGGCCGGGCGCGGTGTCGCGGTAGTCGTAGAGGAAGCCGCGCACGCCACCGGTGTAGGACGCCAGGTCCGGGACCAGGAACACCATCGGCCGCCCGGTCAGGGCGAAGTCGAAGCGCAGCGAGGAGTAGTCGAGTACGGCGGCGTCGGCGGCCACGATCAGGTCGTTGATCTCCGGGTACGTCGTCACGTCGATCAGCCGGGCGCCTTCGCTCCGCTTGAGCGCGGACGCGTGGAACCGGTGGCCGCGCATCAGCACGACGTAGTCGTCGCCGAGCCGGCGGGAAGCCTCGGCCACGTCGAGGTGGTGAACCGCCTCGGCCTCGCGCCAGTTGGTGGCCTGGTCGTCACGCCAGGTGGGCGCGTAGAGGATCGCCTTCTGGTCCGGACCGATGCCGAGCCGCTCCCGCGTGGCCGCCCGCCGCTCGACCGCGGACGCGTCGACGATGGCGTCGTCGCGCGGGTAGCCGTCGGCGTGGATGGGCCCGTCGTAGCGGTACTCGGTGCGGTAGTAGACGTCCATCTCCGGCGCCGGGGTGAGGATCAGCGTCCAGTCCCGCGAGGTGCGGCCGAGCTCGAGCTGGATGCGGCGCTCGGTGTAGCCCTTGGCCCGCCACATCCGGATCCCCATCGACTTGGCCGGATAGCCGTGGAAGGTCTGCAGCACTCGCTGCTCGGGCCGCGCCACGAACCAGCGATCGGGATCGATGTTCATGCAGACGTACTTGGAGGTGGTCATCACCCGGTAGTACTCGCGCGAGCTCATCAGCACCGGCACGCCACCCTCGGGCACCCACGAGGACGAGTCCGCGACACCCCAGTAGATCGTCAGCTCGGGTCGAGTACGGCGCAGCACTTCGTGGATGGCCAGCTGGGAGTCGGTGGCCGAGGCGCCAGCGTAGGACTGCAGGTAGACCGCGTGCTCGTCGATCGGGCCGGGGCGCTGGGCGGCGGCCTGCAGCCGGCCCTGGTTGAACGGCCCGCGCTCGTCGTCGAGCAGCGGCCGGATCAGCCACACCCCGTGCTCGCCGCTGCGCAGCGTGGTCAGGTACCGGTAACCGTGCGCGACGGTGTGCTCGGTGAACGCCGCGATCACCTCCGCGCCGAACAGCACGTGCCCCGGACCGCCGTCGGCGGTGACCTCGAAGGTGTAGAAGCCTTGCGGGATCGGCCGCGCGCCCAGCCGCCACTCGTCCCAGCGGGTGCTCAGCTCCGCCCGGCCGTCGAGGATCGGCGCGGACGGGCTGACCCGGTCGCCGTGCAGCGTGAGGCTGGCGCCCGACGCGGCTGCCCCCAGCCAGTGGCCCCGCACGTGCAGCACGTCAGGTGCCAGCCAGACCCGGTCCACCACGAAGGTGCGAGCGGCCTCCACCACGTCCACGCCGCCGTCGGTGCTGCGGCCCAGCGCGACCGCGCCCTGACCGACCCCGAGCCAGTCGCCGTCCGCGCGGTGGTCACCGTCATCAGCGGGCCAGGCGATGCCGGTGGTGCCACCATCGGCAGTCTCGGCGAGCAGCCGCCAGCGCAGATGCTCCTTGCCCTCCCAGGGAGCGGGTACGTCGAGACTGAACCGGCCGTCCGCGGCCACGTCGGCGCGGTGCGACAGCCCGGCCATCTCCACCCGGACCGCCTTCGCGGCGCCCTCCAGCCGGCCCAGGACGCGCCGGCCGGAGACCGACGCCTCGGCAAGCGCGACGCCGTACCCGGGACGGACGGTGACCGCGAAGATGCTCGCGTCGCGGCCCACCACGCCGACCCGGCGCCGGGCCGGACCGACATGTCGCAACGGCAGGTGGGGCGTGCTCACCAGCTCGGTGATGCCCCGGTCGTCGAGCCGGGTGACGCCGCCGGTGCGACTCAGACCCTGACTGTGCAGCGTGACCTCGAGCGACCACGACCCCTCCCCGGCCGCGGCGAGCGCGGCGGCGTCCACGGTGACGGTGAACGTGCCGTGCGAGACGTCCTGGTAGCGCCGGCCCTCCAGCCGGCTGTCGACGGCGCGGTCCTGGTACTGCCGCACCGGCAGTACCAGCCGCCGGCCCTCCGCCTGGCGATGCCCGACCAGCGCCACCGCCAGCTCCGGGGCCTCGGGCAGCTCGACGAAGTCCGGATAGGCCAACAGGTCGATCTCGAGCGTGGCGGGGCCGGCCCAGCGCACCGCGCGCGCCTCGACCACCAGCGGCGTCTCCGAGTCTGGCATCAGGTAGCAGTCGTCGGGCACCCCGATCACCGGGTCGCCGCGGTAGGGCAGGTCGGCGACGACGGCGCCGTCGACCACGCTGGTACGGCGCTCGCCGCGCTGGAACAGCCGGTCGACGACGTACTGCTCCAGCTCCGGCCGGCGGTCGTGCCGCAGCAGCCACAGCTTCACCTTCGACTCGGCCTGCAGCGTGCCCCACATCTGCTCACCGGCGGCGTCGAGCAGCAGGCCGACGTGCTCGCGCAGCTTGGCCCACTGTTCGTCGGTGGCACGCTCGGCGTCGTCGACGAACGGGATCACGGCGGTGTCGAGCACACCCCACAGCCAGGCGTCGGTCACCGCCGCGAGGCCGAGCCGCTCCAGCTGGGCCTGCGTGGCCTGGTGCTCGGCCAGCCAGTCGTCGAGAGTGCCGAGGATGTCGAGCACCGACCCGACCGCGACGCCGTCGCGCCGATCGGTGGGCATGTAGACGTCCTCGGCGAGCAGGTCGAAGCGGCCGGCCGCGGCGTAGGAGGCCAGGGCGACGTCGGTCCCAGTGGGGCGACGGGGATCGAACCGCACACCGGCGCGCTCCCAGAAGCTGCGGCGCCACATCCGATTGCCCAGGCCGAGGTCGGTGGCGGCGATCGGCGCCTCCACCAGCGTGACGCCAGCGCGGTGGACGGTGTGGGCGGCCCCGAACGGCGAGTCGACGACCGGCAGCGGCGTCTGCGGCGTGCGCATCCGGCCGACGGCCAGGTCCGAGCCGCTGGCCTCCAGCGAACGCAGCAGTCGACCGATGCCGTGCACCGGCACGTTGTCGCCGCCCTTGGCGAAGACCAGATAGTCGCCCTTCGCGGCCGCGGCGCCGCGATTGCGGGCGCCGGCGGCGTCGGCGGCGGTGGCCCGCGGCAGGATCAGCCGCCAGTCGGCGTCGGCATGCTCGGCGGCGACCGCGCGCACGCTCTCGCACCGGCCCCAGGGCTCCAGCCGGATCTCGAGGTTGCGGTGCGCCTGGTTGCGCAGGTCCCACAGCAGCGGGCCGATCTTGGTGGTGTCCTCGTCGCTGATCGCGACCACCACGCTCACCAGGGGGCCCTCGAAGCCGGAGCGGAACCGGCGGGAGAGCCTGCCGATCGGGCCGCGGATGCTCCGGGGCGACGCCTTGCCGGCATCCCGCAGGGCCTGGATGACACGCTGCCGCGAACGCAAGCGCCGTACTCCCTCGTCGTGCTGATCGGTCACTGATCGGTCACGTAAGGCTACCCGGACCGGGGCCTTAGGATCGCTTCGTGCCCCGGCTGAAGACGCGACTCGGCTCCCTCTTCGGACGGTCCGCCGAGGCCGCCCCGGTGCTCTCGGTGGTGATGCCGGTCTACGACGTCGCGGCGTATCTGCCCGAGTGTCTCGACTCCATCCTCGGCCAGACCCTGACCGAGCTGGAGGTCATCGCCGTCGACGACGGGTCGAGCGACGGGTCGCTCGCGATCCTGGAGGAGTACGCCGCCCGCGACCCGCGGCTGCACGTGCTCCGCCAGCCCAACGCCGGCCAGGGCGCGGCGCGCAACACCGCGATGCCGCACGTGCGCGGAGAGTTCCTCACCTTCGCCGACAGCGACGACGTGGTGCCGCACGACGCCTACGAGACGATGGTCGCCACCCTCCGGCGCACCGGCTCGGACTGGATCCTGGGTGGGGCGCAGCGCTACACCCACGGCCAGTTGCTGGAGGTGGTCCGCGGCACGCTGGTGCACGACCGCGACCGGCTCGGCGTGAGCATCGACGACTTCCCGGCGGCGCTGCAGGACATCATCCCGGGCAACCGGATGTTCCGCACCGCGTTCTACCGCGACCGGGTGCCGCCGTGGCGCAGCGACGTGAAGTACGAGGACCAGGTGCCGTGCCTGGCGGCGTTCGTGCGGGGGAGGTTCGACGTACTCGCCCGGGTGACCTACCTGTGGCGGATCCGTGAGGACGCCACCTCGACCACGCAGCAGAAGACCACCGAGGCCAACCTGCACGACCAGCTGGAGGTGATGCGCGAGTCGCGGGAGCTGATGCGGTCCGAGGGCTCGGCGGCCGCCTATCAGGCCTGGGTCGGCCGGATGCTCGGCGTGGACCTCAACGGCTTCGTGCAGCCGGCGCTCGGCGCCTCCGACGCGTTCCGCGACGCGCTCGCCGACGCCTACCGCGAGGTGCTGGCCGACGCCTCGACCGAGGCATACGGCGCGATGACCGTCTCGGCCAAGGTCCGCACCCACCTGATCGCCTCAGACGACTGGGCGGCGGTGCTCGACTACGAGCGATGGGCCCAGCTGTACGGCCGGGTGCCGCCCACCCGGGTGGTCGGCGGTCGGGTCGTGGCAGCGCCCGCCCCGCCCGGGCCGTGGTCGGGCGTGCCGGAGACACTGTGGGCGCTGGGCGAGCAGGAAACCCCGCTGCGGGCGGCCGTGCACGCCTGCTCGGTGTCGGCGGGCACGCTCGTGATCGACGGGTACGCCGGAATCGGCGCGGTCGACTCCGCCACCTATCCACCGACCGTCGAGGCCTGGCTGGGGCAGGTGCCGCTGGCCGTGACGATGAGAGTCGACCCCAACGCCGACGCGTGGGCCAAGGATCTCAACGCCGGCTTCACCCACGGGGCCTTCACGGCCACCGTGCCGGTGCCGGCCCTGCCGCTGGGCACCGCGGCGCTGCGGGTACGGGTCACCCAGGCGGGCGTGGTGCGCGAGGGCGCGGTGACCGAGGTCGCCGAGTGGTCCGGCGCGGCCCGGCTGACCCCGCTCATCGCCGCCGGACGGACGCTCACGCCGACCCTGGCCGAGGGCGGGATCAGCGTCGCCGTGGCCGAGGACCCGACGCCGGTCGCGGTCGAGGACCGAGCGCGGCTCTACGTCACCTCGGTGGTCGTCGCCGACGAGATCGAGATCGGGGTGCGGGTCGAGGGCCTGACCGCCGAGGAGGTCGGCACCGCCCGGCTGGGCACCAAGGACGTACTGCTCGCGGCCGCCTCCTCCTACGACGGCGCGGTGCTGCGCTTCCCCACCCGAGTCTCGCTGCCGGGTGCGCCGGAGGTGGCGCTGGAGCCACGCGGGGCGAGCATCCGGGTGCTGCGCCCCGGGCATCCGCCGGTGCTGGCCGAGCCGGATCCGGCGCTGTTCGGCGTACTGCCCCTGCACGCCGTCGGCCCCGACCTGCGGCTCTCGCTTCGGCGGCGGCCCAACGGACAGGCCGCGATCGTGCTCGGCGCGCCGCTGACCCTCGACGAGGTGACCCGGCACGGGCGAGGCCGGCTGCGGACCACCTACCGGACCGCGCCGGTGCCGCCACTGGCCGACGCGGTGCTGTTCCAGAGCGACGAGGGCCATCGCGTCGACGGGCCGGTGCTGGCGCTGGACGCCGCGCTGGCCGAGGCCCGGCCGGGCTGGCAGCGCTACTGGAGTGTGCAGAGCCACCACACCGCGGTGCCCCACGGCGCGATCCCGGTCGTGGTCGGCTCGGCGAGGTGGTACGACGTGCTCGCCGCCGCACCGCTGCTGGTCGCCGACTCACCGTTCACCGAGTGGCAGGCGAAGCGGCCGTGCCAACGGTTGGTCCAGGTTGCGCCGGGGTGGCCGGTCTCCTCGCTGGGCGCCGCCTACGCGGCCGAACGCGGCCTGCCCGTCGGGCAGGCGGCGCTGCAGTCCGACCTGGTCCGGCAGTGGGACCTGCTGGTGGCGCCGTCGCAGGCGGCCGCCGACCTCTACCGCCGCGAGACCGGCTATGCCGGCGAGGTCGTCCTGGCCGCGCCGCAGACCGACCTGCTGGTAGCGCCACCGGCCGGGCTGCGCGAGCAGGTGCGGGCCGCGCTGGGACTGGCCGACGACGCGGTCGCGGTGCTCTACGGTCCCACCTACCGCGAGTCGCGGTCCCACCGAGTCGACGCCGCGCCGATGTACGACGGGCTCGACCTCGCCGACCTCGCCGCCCGGCTCGGCCCGGGCTACACCGTGCTGCTGCGCGCGCACCGGCACGACCGCCGCGCGGCCGAGCGGCGGACGCTGCGCACCCCGGTGCTCGACGTCACCGACTACCCGCGGCTGGGCGAGCTGCTGCTGGCGGCCGATGCGGCCGTCCTGGACTACGGCGCGATCCGGGCCGACTGGGCGCTGACCGGCCGACCGACGGTCTTCTTCACCCCCGACCGGGCCGAGTACGAGGCCGTCCGCGCCCCGCTGGTCGACTACGAGGCCACGCTGTGCGGTCCGCAGGCGGCGACCACCGCCGAGGTGGCGGCGCTGCTCGGCGACCTGCCGGCGCTGCGGGCCGCCGGTGCGCCGCTGGCGGCCCGGGTCGGCGCGGAGCTCAATCCGGCCGCCGACGGGCGGGGCGCGGCGCGCGTTGTCGAGTGGCTGCTGGGCTGAGCGCGGCGTAGGCCGGTGGCGCGGCGAGGTAGCCGTGGCGACCGGCTCTCGGGGGCGTGTGCTCGGGGGCGCTGCTCCCGGGCCTCTGCTCCCGGCATGTAGGCACAAGGACGCAAGTCTGCCCCTATGCCTACGCGCCCGGCACCGGTCGGTTCGACGCGCCCGGCGAGTGCCTCGATCCGCGGCAACCACGACGCCCAACCACGACGCCCAACCACGACGCCACTCACAACAGCGCGTCGAGCACCGGGCGCTCGGAGGCCAGCACGGCCTGGGTGACCCGCTCGCAACAGCCGCCGTCGCGCACCGGGAAGGTGGCAGCGATCCGGGCGGCGTAGGGCTCGGCCGAAGCAACGCCGGCGTCGAGTTGGGCGACGGCGGCTGCCACGGCGTCCTCGACCGTCTCCACCACCGGCCCGAAGCCGTCGCGGCGGTAGTCGTAGTAGCCCTGGCCGCCGACGTGGTCGCCGGCGAGCACGCGGTCGGCGTCGAACTGGTAGTAGAGCACCGGACGTTCGATGTAGGCGGCGTTGAACGCCATCGAGGAGTAGTCGGTCACCAGGAGCGCCGAGCGCGCGACCAGGCGGCGCACGTCCGTGCCCTCGTAGCGCACCGGGCGCACATGGTCGGGCAGAGAGAGCAGCGGCAGCGCCTGCTGCAGGTTGGGGTGAGGCAGAAACGCCAGCGTCAGGCCGTGCCGCTCGCATGCCTCGGCCAGCGCCGGCGAGGAGAGGAACTCCAGCCACCGCGCCACGAACTCCGAGGACAGGAACTCCGGCGCCACCTCGTCGCGGCGTTGATGCTCGGCGGCCTGCGGCGGGATCAGCCAGAACCGCCAGGTCGGCGCGACCAGCACCAGGTCGCGCTCGGTCACCTCCCGGCCCACGTCGAGTAGCCGGTCGAAGCGCGGCAGCCCGGTCATCACCGTCTCCAGCTCGGTGTAGACGTAGCCGGTGTGGTCGCCCACGATCGAGGCGTGCTCGGCCGGCGTCGAGGTGACGAAGACGTCCAGCGGGCGGCGGTTGAGCCAGCCGGAGAGGTCGTCCTTGATGACCCCGTGCTGCAGGAAGGTGGTGCGCCAGGTCGGCGGCGCGAACGCCAGCGCCGGCGGTCGCGACACCGCCGGGTCCGGATGGGTGGTGACCAGGTGCCGCGCGTTGAGCATGAGCAGCTTCCACTCCTGGCTGCCGAACGCCACCAGCCGGTCCCTCGCGGTACGGCGCAGCCGCGCCCAGTCGGCGGTGCCCTTCTCCAGCACGAACCACGCGTTGATCTCGGGGTGGTGCTCACGCAGGTGCCAGAACAGGTGCTCCGCGGAGTCGTCGGCATCGTGGATGCGGTCGATCAGCACCCATGCCCCGGCGTACTTGCGCGCCTTGCGCCCGGTCGCGGCCTCGAGCAGCCTGGCCTCGTCCGCGGTGGGCTGGCGCTCGGCGTTCGGCACCAGTGGCGAGGGGGTGGGCGCGAGCGCGCGCCGCAGCTGGGCCGGCCGCAGCGTCGAGTGGGCCCGGCGCGGCTCGGCCGTCACCACCGGCACGTCGGCGCCGCCGAGCTGCAGCCGCACCGAGGACGTGGTCGGCAGCCATACGATCCGCTCGCGCACCCGGACCTGATCGTGCGAGACGTGGTCGCGGACCTTGGCATAGCGCGGGGTGACCTCGGCCCCGCCGACGAAGAGCCGCTCGGCGGGGGCGTCGCCGGTGTAGAGGTAGCTCAGCCGCATCAGCCGTCGATCCGGGTCGACCTTGTCGACGACCGCCTCGGCGGCGTGCCAGGGCTCCGGCTCGTAGCCGTGCAGCAGCAGGGCCCGGTTGTGCGGGCGCAGCTGCCGCCAGGCGAAGCGCTCGATCGTCTCGGCCGGCAACAGCGCGACGATCTCGCCGACGAGCTGGTGGAAGCGCTCGGCGATCGGCCCCTTCGCGGCGGTGCGGCCGTCGCGGGCGTCGTGCAGGGAGAGGTACCAGGACAGCTCGTAGACGATCAGCGTGGCCAGCCACCCGGGCACCTCACCGGCCGCGGCGGCGCGGCGGAGCAGGTCGAGGTGGCCGTGCTCCAGGGCATCGGTGTAGCGGCGCGGGTCGCGCAGGCTCCGCTGCATCGTGGAGGAGCCGTCGTCGCGCTTGCGGTAGTGATAGCGCGCCGACTTCAAGAACCCGACCTGCGGCCGAGGCGAGGCGAGCAGGTAGATCGAGGTGAAGTGCCCGTCCTCGAAGTTCGGCCGCACCCGCAGGTCGAAGCGCAGCCCCAGCTCCTCGATCCGGGCACGCCGGAAGAAGCCGGCGTGCGCACTGCCGAAGAAGTGGTCGGCGAAGACGGTGAGGTCCTTGACCGTGTCGCCGTCGGCGAACCGCGCCCGCAGCGGATGGGTGTTGGTCAGCTCGCCGGTGGCGTCGTCGAGCATCCAGAACGCCGCCGCGACCAGGTCCACCTCGGGATGTGCCCCGGTGAACGTCGCGACGGTCTCGAAGTAGCCCGGGTCGATCCGGTCGTCGGGGTCGGTGAAGGTGACCCACTCGCCGGTGGCGTGCTCCAGTCCCAGGTTGCGCGCGGAGGCCTGGCCGCCGTTCTCCTTGGTCAGCACGACCACCTCGAACGACCCCGTCCGCGCCCACTCGCTCAACCGCTGCAGCGACCCGTCGGTGGAGCCGTCGTCGACCGCCACCACCTGGATCCGCTCGTGCGGATAGGTCTGCGCCTCCAGGGAGCCGATGAACTCGTCCAGGTACCGCTCGACGTTGTAGACGGCGGTGACGAGCGAGAAGGTGGACATCGCCCCGAAGGCTACCGGGGCAGGTCCCTCACCGCGCCAGCGTGAGGCCGAGCGCGAACTGGGCCGCCACCTCCACGTCAAGCATCGCGACCTCCGGTGCGGGCCCGTCCTCCGGGGTGGGTACGGCGGAGAGCGCGCCGAGATCGCCCAGCACGCGGACGCCGGTCTCGGCGATCCGGGAGGCGATCGCGGCGCCGCGCTGGTTGGCCTCCTCGACCGCCCAGGCGGGCAGGGTGAGCCGCGGCTCGCCGGGATCGCGGTCACGCCGCTTGAGGTGGTCGCAGACCGGGCCGGTCATCCGGTGCCGCTCGGCGCGCGGCATCCCGGCCGCCGCCCCGAGCACGTGCCACTGCCGGATCAGCTCGACCTCGGCGGCGGTCAGCGAACGGTTGGAGCGGACCTCGCGGTCGGCCAAGGTGCCGCGGGCGACGCCGAGCAGCCGCTCGAACGACTCCGGCAGGAAGCGCCGGTCGGCGCCGTCGACCACCAGCACGGTGAGGTTGTCGTAGCCGACCAGGTCACCCCAGCGGCGTACCTGCTCGTCGAGCCGGTGCCGGTGCCAGAACAGCCGGGTCTTGACGTCGTCGCGGCGACCGAGCACGCCCTCGACCCACGGCCCGAACGGCTGGACGGTGACGCCCCGCTGCACGAACTGCTGGTACTGGCTGGGCAGCAGATGGGCCAGCGGCCGGGCCGAGACCACGACGTGAACCCGCTCGGCGGGGGCCAGGTCGGCGATCACGCGGGCCGCCCCGGCGTCGTCGGCGTTGGCGAAGCTCTCGCTGCTGAAGATGCGGCGGGCGAAGCGGTGGTCGTTCAGCGCCGCGCTGACGTGTGCCCACAGCTCGCGACCGACCGCCTCACCGCGCCGCGGCCTGGATCCGATGGCGAACCTGGCAGCGTCGGCATTATGGCGAGCCCGGCTGGCGTAGAGGACGCCCTGGGAGGCCAGCTCGGCGCGGGCCTGGTGGCAGGCGTGCTGCAGCGCGGTGGTGCCGGTCTTGTGCGGTCCGATGTGGAGAAGCGCGGTGCCGGCGGGCACGGGCGCAACCGCATGGCGGTCGATGGAACTGAGCACGCCGCGACACTAGGGAACCGGCTTACGCGTCGCCTGTCGCGAGCCTGGCAGCAACCTGGGCGTCGCTGTGAAGCGCCAGCCCGACCGCGAAGTCGGCGGCCAGCCGCGTGTCAATGGCGCGGACAGGCTCGGTGATCGCGCCCGGCCGCGCGGTGGCGGCCGAGAGCCGGCCCAGGTCGCCGACCACGCGGGCACCGCTGGCCGCGATGCTCGTGGCGGCCTCGGCGGCTCGGGCGTTGGCCTGTTCGACCGCCCAGGCCGGCAACGCCAGCCGCGGCGCGGTCGGGCGTGGGTCGACGGCACGCAGCCGGTCGCAGGCACGCCAGGTCCATCGGCGTACCTGTTCGCGGTCGAGGCCCGCCGCGGCGCACTCGAGGTGCCACCGGCGGACCAGCTCGGTCTCGGCGGCGGTCAGCGACCGGTTGGCGCGCACCCGGCCGATCCGCTCGGCGAGGGTGCCGGGCCGCAGCGCGAGCAGCCGCTCGAAGGCCGCCGGCAGGAAGTCGCGGTCGCGGTCGTCGACGACCAGCACCGTGACGTGCTCCATCCCGACCACGGCGCCCCAGCGGCGCACGTGCGCGTCGTGGCTGTGCCGGCGCCAGAACGCGCGCACCGTCGGGACGCTCTCGTCGCGCGCCAGCACGGCCTCGACCCAGCGCGGGTATTCCGCCGTGGCCAGGCCGCGCTGCACGAACTGGCTGTACTGGCTCGGCAGTACGTCGGCCAGCGCCCGCACCGTGATCACCACCTCCGCCGGGCCGAGGTCGCCCACCACGCGGGCCGCGCCCTGGTCGTCGGCGTTGGCGAGGCTCTCGCTGCTGAACGCCCGCCGCGGCACGGAGGCGTCGTTCAGCCGGTCGCGGACCTCGCGCCACGCCGCCGCGGCAGCCTCGGCGGTCGCCTCGTCTCGAACAGTACGGCGCCCGATCGCGTGCCGGGCCGCCTCCGCGTCCCGCGAGCTGCGGGTCCCGGCGTACCGGACGCCCTGGGCGAGCAGATCGTCGCGGGCGGCGCGCAGCGCGTTCTGCAGAGCGGTGGTGCCGGTCTTGTGCGGCCCGATGTGGAGCAGCACGGATCCGGCCGGGACCGGCGCAAGCTCCCCGAGGTCGGACACGGGGCCCGACGCTAGGGCGCGCGCCTACGCCGGCTCTGTGCTCAACCTGTCAGGAACCTGTCAGCAGCCTGACCGAGCGACCTCAGGCCGACTGGGCGGCCCGCCAGGCGGCGTTCTCGGCGCTGCGCGCGGCCAGATCCGCACGCACCACGTCCAGCTCCTGCTCCAGCTCCGCGACCCGCACGATCGCCTCCGCGGCCCGGTTCTCGGCCTCGGCCAACCGCTCGCGCAGCGCGGCGGTCTCGATCTGGGCCTCCGCGGCGCGGCGAGCCTCCTCCGCGCGCGACTTCATCGCCTCGGCGGCGCGCTGGTGGGCGGCGGCGAGGGCCGCCTCGAGCTCGGCGACGGTCTTCTCCCGATCGGCGCGGGTCTGCTCCACCAGGCCGGTGAGGTGCTCGGTGTGGGCGCGGTTCTCGGCGATCCGCTCGGCGGTGATCGCCTCGTAGGCCTTCGCCTGGGCGGCGCGGTCGCGGTTGGCCTCGCGACGGCTGGTGACGAGCTCGGTGTGGGTGATCTTGGTGGCAGCCGCCCCCAGCACGACCGCGGCCACGGCGGCGACCGCGACCAGGGCCAGGGCGGAGGCGACGACGGCGCCGACGACCAGGACGGCCGCCAGCACGAGCAGCGCCACGGCGACGGTCAGCCGGGTGCTCCGCTGCCGTCGGCGTGTGACGGATGTTGCTGCTGGGGAAGTCATGGTCCCCACGTTAGGGCTCCGGGTCGTCGTCGTGGACGCGACACGCGCGCTCGAGAAGCACCCCACCCAGGCAGATCAGCCCGCCGAGCACCGCAGCGACCAGCGATCGCAACACCCGCTGGCCCGCCAGCGGGTCGCCTGCGATGCCCAGCCAGCTGACCGCGTAGCCCGCGTAGGCGCCGGCGATCAACGCGCCGACGAGGGCGCACGCGCGGCCCAGCACCAGCCGGTTGACCGCCCGGTGCGGCTCCAGCCGCTCGTGGTGGATCTGCACGCTGCGCCAGGTGGCCCACGCCGTACCGCACACGATGGCCGCCACCAGCAGCAGTGCCAGCGGCTGGAACCACGTCACCACCGGCGCGGTGCCGTGCCAGGACTCCAGCAGCGGGTGCAGCAGCCAGCCGCCGACGAGGCCGATGACCGCCCAGATGGTGAGAGCCGCCGCCGAGACCGGCCGCAGCCGGCCGGACGTCACGACAGGCTCACTCGAACTCCAGGACCAGATCGTCGCGCCGTACCACGCCGTCCTCGCCGGCCTGCTCGAGCAGCTCGCGGATCGGGCCGCGGCCGGGGATCTCGGCGTCCGGCTCGATGTCGGCCCAGGGCCGCAGCACGAACCCACGCTGGTGGGCGCGCGGGTGGGGCAGGATCAGCGACGGGTCCTCGCTGATCCGGTCACCCACCACGATGATGTCGACGTCGAGGGTGCGCGGAGCGTTGGTGACGTCGGTGCGCTCGCGCTCGTAGGCGTCCTCGATCGCCATCGCCCGGTCGAGCAGGCGCGCGGCCGCCAGCGTCGTGTCGGCGGTGACGACGGCGTTGAGGAAGGCACCGGCGCCCTCGGGGCTGTCCACCGGCTCCGTCTCGTAGACCGGCGACACCGCCGTCACCCACACATCGGGAGTGTCGGCGATCGAGTTGACCGCACCCTGGAGATTGGCAAGGCGATCACCGAGGTTGGAGCCGAGCGCCAGGACCACCCGACGGATCGGGCGCATCTCCCCGGTGAGGGTGTCGGCGTCGACGATGTGCGGGTTGGGTACCTCGGTCACGCATCTGCCCTTCTCGTGATCGTCAGCGCGACGTCCGAGAACGTCGCGTCGATGGGTGCGTCCGGCTTGTGAACCGTGACACGCACCCATTCAACACGGGCATCCAAGAGGCAGACGTCCGCGATGCGCTGGGCGAGCGTCTCGATCAGGTCGACCGGATCACGCTCCACACTGGCTTTGACCTGCGCCACGAGACTCCCGTAGTCGACGGTGTCGCGCAAGTCGTCCGAGGCCGCGGCGGGCGCCGTATCGAGGCCGAGCACGAGGTCGATCACGAAGATCTGGCCCTCGCGACGCTCGAACTCGAAGACCCCGTGATGGCCGAAGCACTCGATGCCGCCGATGGTGAGTTCGTCGGTCACCGGCTGTTCCTCTCGCTCATCCGCTCATAGACCGCCAGCGCGTCCCGGGCCGCCCGGACGTCGTGCACGCGGGTGCACCAGACGCCGGCCTGGGCCAGCAGGACCGTGATGGCGGTGTGGGCGCTCTCCCGCTCCCCGACCGGGCGCGGGCTGCCGCCGGGCCTCGCCAGCAGCCGGCCCAGGAACGCCTTGCGGCTGGCTCCGACCAGCACCGGCCGGCCCAGGTCGGCGATCCGGTCCAGCCCGCGCAGCAACTCCCAGTTCTGCTCGGCGGTCTTGGAGAAGCCCAGCCCGGGGTCGACCACCAGCCGCTCGGCCGCGATCCCGACCGCCAATGCCGCCTCCAGCCGGGCGGACAGCTCGGTCCGGACGGTCTCGACGACGCCGTCGGCGTACTCGGTGAACTGCTGCATCGTGGCGCCGTGCGCGCGCCAGTGCATGGCGACGTAGATCGCCTCGGAGTCGGCGACGACCTCCAAGATGCGTGGGTCGGCGAGGCCGCCCGAGACGTCGTTGATGACACGGGCGCCGGCCGCGATCGCCGCCTCCGCCACCTCCGCTCGCATGGTGTCCACGGAGACGACGGCGCCGGCGGCGGCCAGCTCCTCGATCACCGGTACGACGCGGGCCAGCTCCTCGGTCACCAGCGGCCGGGTCGCTCCAGGTCGGGTCGACTCGCCGCCGATGTCCAGCAGGTCGGCGCCGTCGGCGAGCAGCTCGCGGCCGTGCGCCACCGCGTCGTCGGTGGCCAGGAACCGGCCGCCGTCGCTGAACGAGTCGGGGGTCACGTTGACCACCCCCATCACCCGCGGACGACCGATCGGCGTCAGCAACTCAGGCACGGCCCCGAACCTACCGGAGTTCACTGCCGCCCCTCACGGCATGGGATGCTGCCGCGGTGACCCGCATCCTGCTGCGCGCCGGGAAGGACCCGTTCGACGTCATTCCCGCCCACGACCGGCGGGCCTGGCACGCGGGTGGGTTCTTCGCCACCAACACCGGCAACCTGCTCTTCGGCGACGCCGTGCACCGGCTGCTCAGCGTGCCGGGGGCCGAGATCACGGTGGACGGCTACGCCACCGAGCGCACCGAGCACACCGACGCGAGCGCGGCCGCGATCCAGGAGCGGTACGACCACGTCGTCCTGCCGCTGGCGAACGCGCTGCGGCTGGAGTGGGCCCCGGTCCTCGACCGTCTCTCGGCGCTGATCGAGCGGCTCACCATCCCGGTCACGGTGGTCGGCATGGGCGCCCAGCTGCCGTTGAACGACCTCACCGCCCGGCTGCCCGCCGAGGTGGAGGCCGCCCAGCGGCGCTTCGTCCGCGCCGTGCTGGCCCGCTCGCCACGGATCGGCGTCAGGGGGCAGGTCACCGCCGACCACCTGGCCCGGCTCGGCTTCGGGCCTGCGCACGTCGAGGTGATCGGCTGTCCCTCGCTGTTCCTGCGCAGCTCCTCGCCGCGAGTGCGCGACGAGCGCGCGGTCGGCCCGCTGGGGCCCGAGGACGGCGTGATCCTCACCGTCGGCACCACCACCAAGCCCGAGGTCCTGCCGTTCATCGACCGGGCCGCCGAGGAGTTCCCGCACCTGGTCTACGTCGCCCAGCGCGAGTACGACCTCGCGCTGCTGCAGTGGGGCCGGGACGCCGCCGGGCTCGACCCCCGGCTGCCCGCCAACCGCGACCACCGGCTCTACCGCGAGGACCGGATCCGGCTGTTCCTCGACTCCCGTGCCTGGGTGGACTTCGCTGCCGATCACCGGTTCGCCGTCGGCACTCGGCTGCATGGCAGCGTCGCCGCCATCGTCGGCGGGACCCCGGCCGTCATGGTCGCGCACGACTCTCGCACCCTCGAAGTGGCCGACTACCACGCGATCCCGCACCGCACGCTGCCGTCGGTGCCGGTCGACGCCGGCGTGGCCGACCTGTTCGAGCTGGCCGACTACGACGCCTTCCACGCCGGCGTCGCGGAGCGCTGGTCACGGCTGACCGGGTTTCTCGACGAGGCAGGGTTGGCGCACGTCGGATCGGCCGGCAACAGCGAGTACGACGAGCGCCTGGCGGCGGTCGTCCCCGCACCGGCGGTGACGACCATGCGGGCCCCGGGCGAGGAGGGAATCCGCCGGATCGAGGACCGGATCTCCGCGCTGCAGCAGGCACTGGCCGCGGAGAGCCGCTGGTCGCGACGGCGCATCGAGCGACTGCTCGCCCGCCGTACTCCCGCGCCGCCCGCGCCCCGGGGACTGTTCCGGCGGCGCTGATTTTCGGCTTGGAATGAGCGCGCGCGTGCCGATTCCGGGAGCGTGACAACGCTGTTCGAGTCCAGCCCGGCCGCCGACGTGCAGGTCCCCAGCCCGCGCCAGGCCGAGCCGTCGGTCGCGCCCCGGCACCAGCGACCGCACCTGCCGACGTTCAAGCCCTCGCACGCGCGCCGCCCCTCGTTGCGCAAGCGGATCACGCTCACCCAGCGGCTGTGGGCGATGATGGCGCTGGGCGCCGTGGTGCTGGCCGTGGTCACCACCGTCACCGCGATGAAGGTGGCCAACGTGGAGCACCTGGCCTCGGTGAACCGCACCGGCGCCCAGATCTCCAGCAAGCTCAACGCGGGCTACGAGGAGTGGCTGCTCCAGCGCACCTTCACCGGCGTGTACGTCGAGACCGTGGTCGGCGGCTCCAAGGCCAACTCGACGTTCGCCAAGAACATCTACGACGTCGCCGAGACGCACTACAAGACGGCCCTGGAGAAGTACCGCACCGCACTCAGCCTCGACACCGGCGGCTACGCGCACGCCTACCTGCAGAAGATCATCACGCAGACCACCGAGTACCACTCCTACCTGATCGGCATCCAGGAGGCCGCCACCGCCGGCAACACCAGCCTGATGGCGCAGTTGGACCACCAGGCGAACAGCAACGACGGCGCCGCCATCGACAAGACGTTCAACGATGCCGACGACTACATCGACGGCGTGGTCGACGACCAGGTCAGCTCGATCCACGATGCGGTCGACTCGCTGCGCCTGATCACGCTGCTGGTCTCGATCGCCGGCCTGATCCTGTTCGTGCTCGCCGGCTACGTCGTGGTCCGCGCCATTGCCCGGCCGCTGCGCAAGGTGGTCGACTCGCTGCGGGCCATCGCCGCCGGCGACCGTACGCGCCGGGTCGACCACGACCACGCCGACGAGGTGGGGGCCATCGCGGTCGCCGTCGACCAGGTGATCGCCGCGCTCGACGCCGGTGACGCCGCCGCCCGCCAGGCCGAGGAGGAGCGTCACGCCCGCGCCGAGCAGGAGCGGCGTGCGGTGGAGGAGAGGGCCCGGCTGGAGCGCGAGGCGGCCGCCCGCGAGGCCCAGCTGGAGCGCGAGCGGCTCGAGGCGCGGCGGGTCGAGGAGGAACGCGAGCGGCAGCTCGCCGAGGAGCGCGCCGCCCAGGAGCGGCAGCGGTTCGAGGCCGAGGCGGCCCAGGCCCGCGAGGCCGCCCAGGCCGCGGCCGAGACCGCCGCCCGGGTCGAGGTGCTCAAGAACTACCTGGCCGGCGTTGCCGCGGGCGACCTGACCCGCGAGCTCAGTCTGGACGGCAGCGACAACGTCGGTCAGATGGCCGACTCGATCCGCGCCTTGGTCGCCTCGCTACGCGGCAGCATGGCCCGGATCGGCCAGACGGCGGCCTCGGTCGCCGCCGCCTCCGAGGAGCTGTCGGCGGTCAGCACCGACATGGGCCGCAGCGCCGAGGACGCCGCCAACCGGGTCGGCAACGTGTCCGCCGCGGCCGAGGCCGTCTCCGCCAACGTGCAGACGGTGGCCACCGCCGCCGAGGAGATGAGCGCGAGCATCGCCGAGATCGCCCGCAACGCCACCCAGGCCTCCTCAGTGGCCTCCGAGGCGGTCGCCCGGGCCTCCTCGGCGACCAGCACCGTCGAGGCGCTGGGCACCTCCTCGGCCGAGATCGGCCAGGTCGTCAAGGTGATCACCGCGATCGCCCAGCAGACCAACCTGCTGGCCCTCAACGCCACCATCGAGGCGGCCCGCGCCGGCGAGATGGGCAAGGGCTTCGCGGTGGTCGCAGGCGAGGTCAAGGACCTCGCCGCCGAGACCGCCAAGGCCACCGACGAGATCGGCCGCCTGATCGAGGCGATCCAGCGCGACAGCTCCGGCGCCGCCACCGCGATCACCGAGGTCGGCGAGGTGATCAACACCATCTACGAGATCCAGCTGACCATCGCCGCCGCCGTCGAGGAGCAGACCGCCACCACCAACGAGATCTCCCGCTCGGTCACCGAGGCCGCCCGCGGCACCAGCGGCATCGCGCTGGACAGCGCCGAGGCGACCAACGCCGCCGGCGCCACCCGTGCCGGCGCGGCCGGTACGGCGGAAGCGGCCGTCTCCCTCGCCGGCCTGGCCACCGAGCTGGACACGCTGCTGCGGCAGTTCTCCTACTGAGCAGCCGCCCGGAACGCCCGCCGGTACGCCGACGGCGAGACGCCGACCCGCTCCCGCAGCCGCTGCCGCAGGGTGGCGCCGGTGCCGAGCCCGGCCCGCTGCGCGACCGCGTCGACCGGTAGGTCGGTGGTCTCCAGCAGGGAGCGGGCATGCTCGACGCGTTGTTCGGTCAGCCAGGCACCCGGCGAGTGGCCGGTCTCCTCGCGGAAGCGCCGGTTGAACGTCCGCACGCTCATCCGCGCCTGAGCCGCCAGGGCGGCCACATCCAGCGGCCGGTCGAGGTGGGCCAGCGCCCAGGCGCGGGCCTGTCCGGTGCCGGAGGAGCCTGCCACCGGCACCGGCCGCTCGATGAACTGCGCCTGACCACCGTCGCGCCAGGCCGGGACGACGTTGCGGCGGGCGGCCTGGTTGGCGACCGCCGCCCCGTGGTCGCGTCGGATCAGGTGGAGGCACAGGTCGATGCCGGCGGCCAGGCCGGCCGAGGTGAGCACGTCGCCGTCGTCGACGAAGAGCCGGTCCTCGTCCAGCAGCACCCGCGGGTAGAGCCGGCGGAAGTTCTCGGCGTACCTCCAGTGGGTCGTCGCCGGTCGCCCGTCGAGCAGCCCCGCGGAGGCGAGCACGAATGCGCCGGTGCAGATCGAGACCGTCCGGGTGCCGGGCCGCACCTGCGCCAGCGCCGCGCGCAGCGCCGGGTCGAGGACGCCGGACCAGGCCGGCGCGAAGCCGGTGCCCGGCACAACCACCGTCTCGGCCTCGGCCAGCGCCTCGGGTCCCGCGGCCGGCACCATCGCGTAGCCCGACCGGGTCGGCACCGGCTCCCGGCTCAGTCCGGCGGTGGTCACGTCATAGAGTCCGCGGTCGGCCTCGTCGACGGCGCTGCCGAGCAGCTGCGGCGGGATGGTGGCGTCGAAGCCGACCACCGGCGGCAACAGGAGTACGACGACCCGATGCATGGCAGGATTCTTTCACATCATGGCAATCCTGCCACTGGTGAGTGGAGATGGTGCCGGGAAGACTCTGCGGCGTGAGGTTCCATCGCGCCTGGGTCATCGCCGCCGTGACGTTCCTGACCATGCTCGGAGCCGCCGGCTTCCGGTCGGTGCCGAGCGTGATGATGGACCCGCTGCATGCTGACTTCGGCTGGTCGCACGCGACCATCGGGGCGGCGATGTCGGTCAACATGACGCTCTTCGGGCTGATGTCGCCGTTCGCCGCCTCGCTGATGGACCGCTTCGGCATCCGGCCGGTGGTGGCGGTCGCGCTGACGCTGGTGGCCGCGGGCAGCGGCCTGACGGTGTTCATGTCCTCGGCGTGGCAGCTCCTGCTGCTGTGGGGCGTACTGGTCGGCGTGGGCACCGGCTCGATGTCGATGGCGTTCGTCGCCACCATCGCCACCCGCTGGTTCGTGGCCCGGCGCGGGCTGGTCAGCGGCGTCCTCACCGCGGCCAACGCCACCGGTCAGCTCGCCTTCCTGCCACTGCTGTCCGGGCTGACCGTGCACCACGGCTGGCGCACCGCGTCGGTCGTGGTGGCGGTTGCCGCCGCGGCCGTCATCCCGGTCGCGCTACTGCTCCTGCGCGACCACCCCCACGACCTCGGCCTAGAGGCGTACGGCGCCACCGCGGCCGACCCGGGCCCGGCGAAGGTGGTCGGCGGCGGGGCGGCCGCGGCGGTGGCGGCGCTCGCGGCCGGCGCTCGCAGCCGGGTGTTCTGGCTGCTGGCCGCCAGCTTCGCGATCTGCGGCGCGACCACCAACGGCCTGATCGGCACCCACTTCATCCCGGCCGCCACCGACCACGGCATGCCCCCTACCACGGCGGCGTCACTGCTCGCCCTGGTCGGCATCTTCGACATCGGCGGCACCATCGCCTCCGGCTGGCTCACCGACCGGGTCGAGCCGACCCTGCTGCTGTTGATCTACTACCTGGGCCGCGGCGTCGCGCTGCTCGCGCTCCCGTCGCTGCTCTCCCCGCGGACCGAGCCGTCGACGCTGGTCTTCGTGCTGTTCTACGGGCTCGACTGGGTCGCCACGGTGCCACCGACGGTGGCGCTGTGCCGGCGGCACTTCGCCTCCCGGACCCCGGTGGTCTTCGGCTGGGTCTTCGCCGCCCACCAGCTCGGCGCCGCGGCCGCGGCCAGCGCGGCCGGCTGGGTGCGTGACGCCACCGGCACCTACGACCCGGCGTTCTACGCCGCGGCCGGGCTGTGCGTGGTCGCGGCGGCACTGTGCGCCCTGGCCGGCAGCCGGGCCAACCGGGCCGACGCGCCGGAACCGGCGCTCAGCGCGTCGGTCGGTTGATCAGCGCCATCGCCTCGGCCCGGGTGGTGGCGTTGCTGCGCATGCTGCCGCGCACCGCCGAGGTGATGGTGCGGGCGCCGGCCTTCTTCACCCCGCGCATCGTCATGCACAGATGCTCGGCCTCGATCACCACGATCACGCCGCGCGCCTCGAGCAGCTCCATCAGCGCGTCGGCCACCTGGGTGGTCAGCCGCTCCTGCACCTGCGGCCGCTTGGCGTAGACGTCGACCAGCCGGGCGAGCTTGGACAGCCCGGTGATCTTGCCGGTCTCGGCCGGGATGTAGCCCACGTGCGCGACGCCGGTGAACGGCACCAGGTGGTGCTCGCACATCGACCACAGCTCGATGTCACGCACCAGCACCAGTTCGTCGTGGCCCAGGTCGAAGGTGGTCGTCAGGACGTCCTCGGGCTGCTGCCACAGGCCGGCGGTGAGCTCGGCGTACGCCCGGGCCACGCGGGCCGGCGTCTCCAGCAGGCCCTCCCGCTCGGGGTCCTCCCCGATGGCATAGAGCAACTCGCGAACGGCGGCCTCCGCGCGCGCCTGGTCGAAGTGACCCATCTCAGTCGTGCGGCAGGTCGGGGCCGCCCGACGGCGGGGTGACACCCGGGTCGCCGTGCACGTCGCCGCCGGAGCCCGGCGGGGTGAGCACCGCGCCGGGACGGGGCTGGTCGTGACCGTTGGCGGCAGCGCGGTCGCGGACCTCCTGCGGGACCTCCACGGCCGGGATCGCCGACGGCTTGCGGGTCGGCGAGCCGGTCCACGCCGGACGCTGCGGGCGACGGCGCAGCGGCTTGAAGATCTCGGCGATCTCGTCCTTGCCGAGCGTCTCCTTGTCCAGCAGCGCGAGCACCAGCGCGTCCAGGACGTCGCGGTTCTCCTCGAGGATGTCGAAGGCCTCCTGGTGGGCGTTGCCCAGCAGCAGCTTGGTCTCCTCGTCGACGATCGCGGCGACGTCCTCGGAGTAGTTGCGCGAGTGGCCCAGATCGCGGCCCAGGAACGGCTCGGAGTTGGAGTCGCCGAGCTTGATCGCGCCCAGCTTCTCGGTCATGCCGTACTGGGTCACCATCGCGCGGGCCAGGTTGGTGGCCTTCTCGATGTCGTTGCCGGCGCCGGTGGTCGGGTCGTGGAAGATCATCTCCTCCGCGGCCCGCCCGCCCAGCATGTAGGCGAGCTTGTCGAGCATCTCCGAGCGGGTCTGGGAGTACTTGTCCTCGTCGGGCATCACCATGGTGTAGCCCAGCGCTCGGCCCCGCGGCAGGATCGTGATCTTGTGCACCGGGTCGTTGTGCGGCAGCGCCGCCGCGACCAGCGCGTGGCCACCCTCGTGGTAGGCGGTGATCAGCTTCTCGTGGTCGCTCATCACCCGGGTGCGCTTCTGCGGTCCGGCCACGACGCGGTCGATCGCCTCGTCGAGGTTCTGGTTGGTGATCAGCTTCTGGTTGCTGCGCGCGGTCAGCAGCGCTGCCTCGTTGAGCACGTTGGCCAGGTCGGCACCCGAGAAGCCCGGCGTACGGCGAGCGACGGCCATCAGGTCGATGTCGCTGGCCAGCGGCTTGCCGCGGGAGTGGACCTGGAGGATCTGGAACCGGCCGGTCAGGTCGGGGGCGTCCACCTGGATCTGGCGGTCGAAGCGGCCCGGCCGGAGCAGCGCCGGGTCGAGGATGTCGGGCCGGTTGGTGGCCGCGATCAGGATGACGCCGCCGCGGACGTCGAAGCCGTCCATCTCAACCAGCAGCTGGTTGAGGGTCTGCTCG